>CAYLRT010000024.1:0-28693 GCA_964385885.1 uncultured Anaerolineales bacterium
GCTGTTTTCACTGTGACCCGCACAGGACTCGAACCTGTAACCAAGGGATTAAGAGTCCCCTGCTCTCCCAATTGAGCTAGCGGGCCATGCTTCCCAGCAAGATATTACCACAACCAAGCTATTTGACAAGCGGGCTTCGAGCACTCCGCGGCAGCATATGAGGGCAGCCAGGTCAGTGCGCAGACGCCGCTTCCCCTCACCCATCTCCGAAGCCGCTGTCTTATTGGTGATCCATGCTAAAATGCTCCTCAGAGTTGACATGTGCATCTGCGGTTTCGTCGCGAGGAGGTCGCGTGGATAGCCAGTCTCGCATCTGGCACCTCTTGCTCATCTATCTGGGCCTGATGCTTCTGGTGGTGGTACCGGCGTGTGGTCGCCCAACACCATCCAGTCTGCCGATGACGCTCCCCACCACCTATCTGTTCGCCGACGATTTCTCTCCCCCCAGCTCCGCCTGGGCACGGTTCGACACCGAAGAGGGCGCGGTCTACGCCCTGGCCGGCGAGATGTATCTGGAGGATAGGGGAAAGGGCACGGCGGTCTACAGCCCACTGGTGGGGCACGACTACAAGGACGTGGAGGCGACCGTCGATGTACGCTATGTGCAGGGAACCCTCGACAACTGGATGGGCCTCCTCTGCCGACAAGTGGACGAGGAGACCTATTACCTCTTTGCTATCAGCACCGATGGTTACGCTGTGATCCTGCGAGCACAGGCCGGAACAGTGACGCAGCTCTTCGGCCCCACGTTCCAACAGGCCATCCGCACCGGCAAGGCTGAAAACGCCCTCCGCATCCGCTGCCAGGGCACCCAACTCAAGCTATGGGCCAACGACGAGTTGGTGGCTGAGGCGACGGACAGCGCTCTGACCGAACCAGGCCAGGTGGCACTCTTTGCCGATGCAGTGCCGCGGGGCGAACTCGCCGTGGTGGCTTTCGACAACTTCATTCTTACCGAGCCTTAACCCAGGTCCCTACCATGAAGAGGCTGTCGCCAGGAACCGGCATCTATCAGTTGGAATGGCGCGAGGGGCTCTCGCTCTTGTTGTGGCTCAGCGCACTGATCAGCTACTTCTCGCCCTGGATCTGGCGTTCCCCACCCAGTGCGGCGCTGCTCTGGAACGCCTACGACATGTTCGATCTGCTGCGCCACCTGCCAGAGATCGAAACTGGCGCCTTGAGCGTACACCTTCAAGCACTACGCCTGCCGCTCCTGAGCCTTGCGATGCTGCCGTCCCTGCTCCTGATGTATACGGGGCGTCCCCTGCGCCTCGCGGCGGCAGGGGTTGGGGTAATTCTGGCTGCAATGACGCTCCCCCCCTATCCCTATATCTTGACGGCATGGCGGACGCCTGGCTGGTGCGTGCCCTTCTGGTGGGCCGTGACGGTGATCATCTGCATCGGGCTGCTCCCTTGGATCACGCTGCACCATCGACGCCATCGGGACTGGGCCATCACCGCCGTGGTGCTGCTGGCAGCTCTGCCTTCCGCACAGACCCTCCTGAAGCTGCTGCCTGCCCTGAGCCGGCTCCACGCAGCGCCGGTCAGGCCCGGCCAGGGGTTCTGGGGCTGTCTGGCCAGCCTGAGCCTGATCGGCGTGTTGACCTGGTGGCACGGCAATACCCCGGCCACTTCATCGGAGCAAGAGGCCGCAGTGGATGATGCAGCCAGCGAGACGAGCCAGGAGGATACATCTCCAGCAGAACTGCAGGCGCTGCTGGAGCGTTACCGGGACGAGCTGCTGCGCAAGCCCAACGTCGTGGCCGTGGGCATCGGGCTCCCGGCCGGGCAGAGGGGCACCCCCTCCCAGCGACCAGGGATCGTGGTCAGCGTGACCCACAAGCTCGCGGCCGACACGCTGACGCCGGAGGAGCAGATTCCAGATGAGCTTGAGGGCGTTCCCGTCTGGGTCCAGGAGATCGGCACTCCCAGGGCCAGGTGAACGCAGAGAGACCAGGAGGCAACCCCATGGAGTACGAGTACGGGCTTAAGGACAACCTGATCGAGGCCTACAACAAGGCTGTAGAGCGTGTGTTCCGCCTGAGGCATGTCGTAGCCTGCGGAGTGGGCTATAAGATCAAGGATGGCAGGCAGACCGACATCCTCAGCCTTATCGTCTCCGTGGTCCGCAAGGTGCCCGCCGCGGAGCTGGCGCCCCAGGACCTGGTTCCTCAGACGATCGAGGGAGTGGTCACCGACGTGGTGGAGACGGGCCACCTGCGCTCCCTGATCCCTCTCGATCCCCGGGGGCGGTGGCGGCCTGCCCTGCCCGGCATCTCCATCGGCCACAAGGACATCACCTCCGGGACATTCGGCTTGCTGGTTCAGAGGGACGGAGACCCCTTGATCCTCAGCAACAACCATGTCCTGGCGGATACCAACGCGGGTGTGAGCGGCGATGCCATCTATCAGCCCGGACCAGCTGACGGGGGGACAGCCAACGATCATCTGGCCGCGCTGCTGGAGTTCGAGCCGTTGGACTTCGGAGACAGCCCTGCCCAATGCCAGATCGTCGAAACCCTCGCCAGTTTCCTGAACACTCTCGCGCAACTGACAGGCTCCGAGCACCGGCTCCAGGCCATCCGGAAGACCGCCGGCCTCAATCTGATGGATGCCGCACTGGCGCGTCCCCTCAGCCCCGAGCTCGTCAAACCAGAGATTTTGGGCATCGGCACACCGATTGGGGTCGGCAAGCCGGCTCTGGGACAGAGGGTTCAGAAGACAGGGCGAACTACGGGGTTGACCCAGGGCACGGTTACCCAGGTCCACGTCACCGTCGATGTAGACTACCGGGGACGCAAGGCGCGGTTCGTCGACCAGATCTTCGCCTCACCCATGAGCAGTCCAGGGGATTCAGGTTCTGCCGTCCTCGATATGGAACGCCGGGCCGTGGGGCTGCTCTTCGCCGGATCAGAGCATGTCACGATCTTCACCCCGATCCAGCGGATCCTGGATCACTTCGGTGTAACCCTGGTCACGGCATAGGTTTCCGCGAAACAAGGGGCAGCCACACCGACAACACACGTACCGAGACCCAGGGGTTGACCTCGCCCGGTGTGCCGCAGCTTGCCCACATCGGCGCGGGCGTCTGTTCCAGAGGCCAACCCTCGGCTCGGCGCTTCCCTGCCAGGAAGGAGAGCGTCCACTCAGGAAGCCATTCCGGGTGCCCCGCCTCAACACACATCTGAAGGCCCGCCAGCAGGTCAGGCTGGCGCGTAAGCGGAAAGGTGAGGGAATGGCACAGATGCCGGCGCATAAGGTCCCAGTTCGGGGGAGTCAGAGAGCGCAGCAGGGGTTCCCGCCGCCATGCGACCGCGGCGCGGATGACCCAAACCGCCGCGCAGACATCGACGCATCCGCCCTGAGTGCGCTTCCTGACCCAGCGCCAACTGATGTCCCAGGCGGACTCATCTGCGAGCCCCAGCCTGGCTACGGCCCAAAGGAGCGCAGCGGTGAGGGAGAGATCATGCCCCTCAGGCCCTTTGTGGAGACGCAATGCCCCGGTGGAGGGATCCCGGTTGTCCCTCAGGATTCGATCGATCGCGCGCACAATCGGGGGTGAGGGACCAGCTCCCAACTGCGCCAGAAAGAGCACCTGCCACAGCGTCGCCCGGTAACGCGGCGAGATACCAAGCCCGGCGTGCATCCAGTAGCCAGCCGGATACTGGGCGTCCAGGATCTCCTTTACCGGCGAGCGCTGCACCACCTCCGCCTGTAGGGCCTGGACCAGCCGATTGTCCGGGGGCCCAGCCCTGTGCTCACGGGCCAGATCCAGGCAGGCGCACACGCGCACCGAGGGCGAGGGATGCTCCAGAAGTGCCTGTACCAGGGTCTCGTCCCCCATGCCCCCAACTCCACTCCAGCACACGCCACGTCCCATCACCCCCACCACGTATGGGAAGGGCGGCAAGGGAGCCGGTTTCCCAAAGAGGATCAGGGAGCTGGCTCACTCAAACACACTGTTCCCCAAAGGGCTATGGTTTATGGTTCTACATCGAGGGGCTCGCCCTCTTCATCCTTCTCCCCTCGAATCTCCATGGGCAATGCCTCCAGGTGTTCGAGGCGCTCGCGGATCAACTGTTCGATGCGGTCGGCCACATCAGTGTGAGTCTCCAGATAGCTCTTGGCGTTCTCCCGTCCTTGGGCGAAATTCTCCTCTTCGAAGTAATAATAGGAGCCACGCTTATCGAGCACACCAAGGTCGAGTCCCACATCCAGCAGGTCGCCGGCACGGCTGATACCCTGGCCAAACATGATATCGAACTCCGCCACCCGGAACGGTGGCGCTACCTTGTTCTTGGTCACACGTACCCGCGTGGTGTGTCCGACAATCTCGCCCTGATACTTGATGGACTTGACACGGCGCACGTCCAGGCGCACCGAGGCGTAGAACTTGAGGGCACGTCCCCCGCTCGTGGTCTCTGGAGAGCCAAAAAGCACACCAATCTTCATTCGAAGCTGGTTGGTGAAGATCATCACGCAATTGCTCTGCTTGATCGCGCCGGAGAGTTTACGCAACGCCTGGCTCATCAGACGAGCCTGAAGACCAGGGTGCGAGTCGCCCATCTCTCCTTCGATCTCAGCCCGGGGCACCAGGGCAGCCACGGAGTCGATCACGATGACATCCACAGCACCGCTGCGCACCAAAGCCTCCGCAATCTCCAACGCCTGCTCACCGGTGTCGGGCTGGGAGATATAGAGGCTCTCCACATCGACCCCGCATTGGCTCATATAGCGGGGGTCGACCGCGTGCTCCATATCGATATAGGCTGCGATGCCCCCCAGCTTCTGCGCCTCAGCCACGATGTGCTGACAGATCGTCGTCTTGCCAGAGCCCTCAGGGCCATAGATCTCAGTGATCCTGCCCCGGGGCACCCCGCCAACGCCCAACGCGGTGTCCAGCGCCAATGAGCCGGTGGGGATCACCTCAACGTTCATATGCGAGACATCCCCCAGGCGCATCAAAGCCCCATCACCAAAGCGCCGCTTGATCTGCGCCACGGCCTGCCCCAATGCCTTCTGGCGACCCTCGACCATGCCTAACCTCCCTCTCCGCCGCCCAAGCGAATGTTCATCAAGGTTCGAATCACTCCCCAACTTCCCAGGGAAGCCCAGCGGGCTTCCACACATAGTATAGCACACATGTTCTAAACACGCAACCCGGCTAACTTCTACGTTTGCGCGGACGTCTGCTGGGTTTCGGATTTCCCCTGCCCGAACCCCCCAGATAGGGCGGGGCTTTGATCTCGAACACCGTACAGCGCGACACGTCCATCAGCCGGATGCCGATCTTGGGATCCAGATCACGAAGATCCAATGCGGTGGTAATCACTGTCGGAAGGCGCCGCACATACCGATAGTTGAGCAACTGGAAGAGCTTCTCTTTGGCCCAGGGCGTAGCTGATTCCGTGCCCAGATCGTCCAGCACCAGGAACGGCGTCCGACGGACCTCATCGAAACGGCGATCGTAGGAGACGCCCCCTGCTGGGCTGAAGGCCGCCCGCAGGTAGTCAAGCAGGTCTGGGACAACCACCAACAGCGCTGGCTGCCCCAGACGGAGTCTCTCGTTGGCGACAGCCGCTGCCAGATGGGTCTTTCCGCAGCCGACCCCACCCAGAAAGATCAGCCATCCATCCGGCTGAGCAGCGTAGCGGCGGGCCGTCGCCAGGGCATTGGTCAGGCTCTCGATCTCCTCCGCATCCAGCTCTCCGCGCCGCAGGTCGAAGGAATCTAGCGTCATCTCCTGGTAGTAGGGCAGCATATTCAGATCCACGGACACCCGATCAACCCCGCTCAGCCGATAGTCCGGCGCCAGGATCGTGACGATGTCCACCAACTCTGGATCAGCAAGCCGCGAGCGCAGACGGGGGTCAAGGCGATCCAGCTCCTGGTTGGTTGTGATCACGGTGGGGAGACGCGCGACATAGCGGTAGTTGAGCAACTGGAATAGCTTCTCCAGCGCCCAGGACGTGGCGTTCTCCGTTCCCAGGTCATCCAGGATCAGGACCGGGGCCGTCCGCACCTCCTCAAAGCGTTCGCTGTACGGCTGGGGACTTCCCGGCGCGTATGTGGCCCGCAGGTGATCCAGCAGATCAGGGACTGTGACGAAGAGGGGCACGATCCCACGCTTCAGGACCTCATTGGCGATCGCCGCTGCCAGATGGGTCTTGCCCGAACCATACCCACCGATGAGCAGAAGCCACCCCTTAGGCTCCAGTGCGAAAGCACGCGCAGCCTGGTAGGCTGCGCGCAGATTGCGCTGCCGCTCCGGTGAGAGCCCATGCCCATCGGGATGAAACGACTCAAAGGTATATCGGCCCAGAAGCTCCAGGTTGCTCAGCGAGCGCAGCGTCATCTCCTGAGCCGTCTCGAGTTCCTTCAAACGACAGGTGCAAGGGAAGAGCTTCCCATACATGGGATGTCCGACTGGGACATCCAGCCGCACATAGCCCAGCCCCTTACAGATAGGGCAGTTGGGATCTCCCAGCCCTTCTGCAGCCTGGTTCACACTCTCAGTGGCGGATGATTTGGTCGTAGTGTTCTTCGATGTAGCGTCGCGCTTCCGCTTCGCGATCTCGTCCGCCAGACCGGCCGCCAGTTCCTCGATCGATTTCATCCCTTCCCTCTGCCTGCCATCGCTCCAGGATGGCACGCACATACTTCCAATTTCGCTTGTTCAGCCGTGCCGCCTCGCGGAACGCCTCCTCAATCCACTCCAACGGGTACGACCGTTCGGCCTCCAGCAGCTCCTCGCTGAGCAGTGCCGTCAGTGGGCCGATCGTCTGTTCGTACAACGTGAAGATGTTGGGGCGCTCCTCATCGTGGGATCGGCTGAGGTCCGCCCCCCGCTGCAGTGCCGACACAGCAGCCCGTCCCTGCGGGCTATTGGCAAAATAGCGTACCTGCATGGCCCCTTGAGCATCCTGCCATTCATGCCGCAGCAGAACGCCATCCGCTACCGCGGCCGCCAACCCCTCCCGCAATCTTGTCTCGAACTCCTCTCGGCCCAGCGCTTGCCTGACACAAGGATCGGCCCGAAGCTCATCCTCTGTGATCCAGGGAGCCACATTCGAGCGCAGCCGCGCCAGCCGCCAAAGCACCAACAGGATCACCTTGAGCTCGTCCAGGTCATCGACCAACGGCACAACCTGGGTGAAGACGGCCTCTGGCAATGCGACCAAAGCGCTGCGCCGCTTAGCGAAACCTGGAAACCGTGGGGTTCGAGTCATGGGACATCAACCGGCGACATGGGCACGGCGTACTCGTCGGGGGCGACCCGCGTGTACACATCGGCGAACTTGGTCAACTCCTTGTTGAAGTAGAGCTGGATCGTCCCCGTGGGACCGCTTCGATGCTTGGCAATGATGATGTCGGCAATATTGCGATTGGGTGTGTCTTCTTTGTACAACTCCTCTCGATAGATGAACATCACAATGTCGGCATCCTGCTCCAACGATCCTGACTCGCGCAGGTCAGAGAGCACCGGGCGCTTGTCCTGGCGCTGCTCCACCGCGCGCGAGAGCTGAGAGGCCGTCATGACAGGGACGTCGATCTCGCGGGCCAACCCCTTCAGCGAACGGGAGATATAGGAGACCTCCTGCACCCGATTCTCAGAACGCACCTCAGAGTCCATCAACTGAAGGTAATCCACGAAGATGATGTCCAGTCCGTGCTCCGAAGCCAACCGCCGGCACTTGGTACGCAGTTGAATCACCGTAATCGATGGCGTGTCGTCGATATACATGGGCAGTTCAGAAAGCAGCCCAATCGCCTCGGAGAAGGCTGGCCACTCATCCTCCTCGAGCTGCCCCAACCGCAACCGCTGGGCATTGATCCCGCTGATCTGCGAAACCAGGCGCTGGACCAATTGCTCGGCTGACATCTCCAGGCTGAAGAGCGCCACCACCTTTCCTTCCTGCGCCGCATGCAGGGCAAAACTCAACATCAATGACGTCTTGCCGACCCCAGGACGGGCCGCCAGGATCAGGAAGTCAGACTTCTGGAACCCCCCGAGAAGGTGATCCAGGGAGCTGAAACCGGAGGGCACCCCCAATAGCTCCCCACGGTGACGATAGAGATTGTCGATGCGGTCGTAGAAGCGTGGGATGATCTCCTGGATAGGCTGGAGATCCCGCGTGGTGCGCCGCTGCGACACACCAAACAGCGCCTTCTCCGAGTAATCCACCACCTGCTCGACACCCAACGCCTCATCATAAGCATAGCGCGCGATAGTGTCGGCCGCATCCAGCAGGCGCCGCCGCACTGCGGCCTCTTCGACTAGATGGGCGTAGGTCTCAATACCCACAGCGGATGGCACTGCAGTGATCAACCGGGTGACATAGGCCGATCCCCCCACAGCCTCCAGTCGGTCCTGATGGTCGAGCTCCGTGGTCAACGTGAGGAAGTCGATGGGATCACGGCGCTCATGGACCCGAATCATCGCCTCATAGATCCAGCGGTGCTTCTGGAGGTAGAAGTCATCGGCTTGCAAGATAGGCAATACCTTGAAGATTGCCTCCGGGTCGATCAGCAGCGCTCCGAGGACAGCCTCCTCAGCTTCCACGTTCGCGGGAACCTGTTTATCAGGTGCAGCCATAGCTATGTGTGTCCTCTCCCTCACCCATGGGGACCCCCAACGCCCACCGACAGGGAACGCACAGCGTGCTCAGCCTGTCTCGTGCGGTTCATCCATATTGAGCGAGCTGAGGAAATCGCGGAACACGTTCAGCCCCTCGCTCTTGTCCCCCATCATCTTCTCCTGGAGGTCATCCTCGGGGACAACACTCGCGGCATCCATCACTTCCTCAGCCACGTAGATGGGTACACCCACCCGCACCGCGATGGCGATCGCATCACTGGGCCGGGAATCGATCTCAATCTCAGCGTCGCCCACGGAGACCACCAGTCTGGCATAGAACGTGTTCTCCGAAAGGTCGTTGACATAGATATAGCGGAGCTCACCACCCAGGGCGGCGAAGATGTCGACGATGAGATCATGGGTCAGGGGGCGTAGAATATCGATTCCCTTGGCTCCCACCATAATAGCCTCTGCCTCGCATGGACCGATCCAGATAGGAAGGTAACGCTCACCATCAACCTCCCGCAGGACCACGATCCGATGTGCGGACACGATGCTCACCTGAACTGCGTCGACCTTAACCTCTATCATCATCCACTCTCCGTGAAACCCTCTCCCAACGGCACAATATCATTATACCCCAGCGAAGGCGAAGTCAACGGCCCCGGGACCCGGGGCCCACTCCCTGGGCCACCAGGACCACCACCGCTGGGATGGCAGGCATGTACAGACGGTCGTGGGCGATGGGACCAGGCAGCACAAGATGGTAGACGATGGTGAGAAGGAGAATCCCCAGAGCCGTAATGCAACTGCGGAGCCGCCAGACACCCCGCAGGGCCACCATCCATACGCCGAGCCGCCCCAGGGCGAGGGTCCACCATATGACTCCGGCATTCCGTGGAATACGACGCACCCGCTCCTGCCACAAGGCCCACCAGGCGTCACCCACAGCCCCCCTGGCAAGCGACCAGGCCATCCGCTCGCCGATCAGAGGCACCGTACCAGTCGTCTCCCAGCCACGACCGGTCAGTGCTCGATACCATAGACGATGGCCTGGGTCTATCAGGCTTTCAGCCACCCCCGCCAGATGGGTGGCCACAACAGCACACCCGTGCTGCCGCAGGATTCGGCGCGCAGTAGAGGTCGCTCGAGCAGCCCACAGAAGCCTTGTCCGACAGTCCACATCGGCCCGCTCACGCACGTGCCGTGGTACCCCTACCACCTGATCATAGAGGTGTTCCCAGGTGTCCGTCCAGGGCTCCGCCTCCACCCCCTGCACCCTGGCGAGGGCCGCCACGGCACTGACACGCGCCAGGTTCTCCTCGAAAGCGGTCGACAGCAGCCAACGGCCAAAGACCAGCCGGTTGCGCATAACCCAGGGCGCGAGGCAGAGCGTCAGACCGGCGAACATCGCGCCGAGCGGGCGCCAGGCAGCACCTCCACAGCGATGGACAAGGTTCCCCCCTGCCACCAGAAGAATACCGACTGCCAGATAGAACGGGTTGGGCTTGGTCAGCAAGACCAGCCCCCACACAACTCCCACTCCCCACCCCTGCCACGGATCTGGGTTACGCAACAGGCGTAATGTGGTCCAGAGGGCCAGCGTCAGCAGAGGCAACAACAGCGCCTCCGCCAACAGGTAGCCGGTGAAGCGCTGCGTCGTCCCGTTAAGCGCATAGATCAGCCCCGCCAGAGGCCCAACCCAAAGGGAAACCCTACCCGGAATGCCGACCTTTGCCCGGGCATGAGAGGCCACCTCCCGCGCCAGGGCCACCGTCAGTGCAGCGGTCAGAACCTCCGACAGAATCTGCAACAGAGCCACGTAGCGCGGGGCCTCCCCCAGGGCCGCGTAGA
Organism: uncultured Anaerolineales bacterium; assembly: GCA_964385885.1. GTDB lineage: Bacteria > Chloroflexota > Anaerolineae > B4-G1 > SLSP01 > PWVB01. Next base: position 10,433 of record CAYLRT010000024.1, read on the forward strand.
TACCGGCAAGGAGCAAAGGATAGAGTGGTGTGCGCACTGCCGTGGGACAGAACGGAAACCCCCACCCGATGGCGAAGCCACGACCTGCCAACAGGTTCACCGCCAGCAGATGATAGCCCTCTGCGTCCACCAGGTCCAGCGGATAGGGATGAAAATGGACCAGCCAGGCTGCGCGGACCCACGCCGTCAGAGCCAGGGAGAACACAGCCACCCCATGGGCGAGGGAGCGATCAGTCAGTGAAGGTATGTTCCGCGATGATCCTGATCCCATCGAGCGTCAGCCAGGGGTCCACGGCTGAAAAACAGCCCGTCAACGGTGCAACGATACTTGAGAGCCCCCCCGTAGCAATGACCTGGGCCTGAGCCCCCATCTCATCCCGGAAGCGCGCCACCATGCCCTCCACCAGCCCCACATACCCCAGGACCACGCCTGCCTGGATCGCATGGACTGTGTTGGTCCCTATGGCATGAGGCGGGGCACTGAGGGGAACCTGGGGCAATTGCGCCGTGCCACTTGCCAGGGCCCCCGCCGCCAGGTTCAACCCCGGTGCGATAGCGACGCCCCGAAACACTCCCTCCTGAGAGACCGCGGTGAACGTGGTGGCCGTCCCGAAGTCCACCACGATGCAGGCATCATGGACGCGGTCATAGGCCGCCACAGCGTTGGCGATCAGGTCAGCCCCCACCTCAGCCGGATTGTCGACGGCGAAGGCCAACATCGCACTTGTCTCATGGCCGATCACCAGCGGCACGCCCGGGCTCTCAGCCGCCAACAGCGCCCGCAGACGGCCCGTCAGGGGCGGCACAACGCTGGCGATCGCCACGTGATCAAACGCCCCCATCCCAAGGCCAGCCTCTCGCATCAGGGCACGCAGCAACACCCCGTACTCATCAGACATTTTGTCCCTTACCGTGCGCACGCGCCAATGGTGCAGCCACTTGATGCCGTCATGTACCCCAAAGACGATATTCGTGTTGCCAATATCCACAGCCAGCAGCATCAGCACCTCCCAATCACGTGGACAGTGTCCCCAAGTCTAATGGCTTTTGGGAACGGCACAAAGGCCTGAGGCGCACCCTTTGCTCACTATGGTATAATAACCCCGTGAAAAAGCAGGGCTTCCAGATCGCACTGACGATCATCCTCAGTATCGCGGCCATCATCCTGGCGTTGCGGGGCATCAGCATCCGGGATGTACAGGCAGCCCTGGCCCAGGTCGACTGGCGCTGGATGTGGGTCACCCTGATCCTGATCGCCGTAACCCTATTCATCCGCGCAGCCCGCTGGCGTGTTCTGCTGGGATACGCGCTTTCGTGGCGTGATGCCCTGGGCCTCATCGGCATCGGCTATCTCATCAGCGGTGTATTGCCGCTGCGAGCAGGAGATCCAGCCCGGGCCGTAGGTGCTACGCTGCGGGGCAGGGTCTCGGCGCTGGCGGCGCTCTCGACGGTCGTCGTGGAGCGTGTGCTCGACATGCTGCTGATCATACTCATCCTGGTAGCAACCCTGCCGCGGGTGCCCGGCCTCCAGGCCTATCTGGCCTCGGGGGAGATCAGTGGCGGCCTCTCACTGACGGCCATGCTCGTCCTCAGTGGTGGTCTGACGGTCGCTATCCTGCTCCTTTTCATCTCATTGGCGGTCTTCCCCAAAACAGTGGAGCGCCTGGCCCAGGCAGCGCTCGTCCGCCTCAAGGTCTCGCACCCCGAACGCTGGCTGCGCCCGGTCCGCAGCGTGACCGAGGGCCTGGGGGCACTGCGCTCGGCCAGGGATGGATCGATCATCCTGCTGTGGTCGGTGTTGCTGTGGACTGTGACGGCATCCTACTTTCTCACCATGCTCTGGGCGTGCCAGGCTTTTCTGCCTGAGGGCTCCCCTCTGATGGCCCTGGTCGCCATGTGGGCCAGTGCTTTCGGCATGGTCTTTCCAGCGACTGGCGGCATAGGCTCGTTTCACTTCGCCGTGCGGGAAGCCCTGTTCTGGGGCTTCAGTGTACCCCGTGACTTTGGCTTTGCTTACGCGGTGCTGGTGCATGCCCTGCCTTACCTCATGGGCATTGCCGTCGGCGCGTTCGCCTTACTCCTCTGGGGCATGTCTCCCCGGCGCCTGATCGCCCGCGGGCAGAGCGTGAGCCAGACAGCCAATGATGCGTCAGACCCTGAAGCCCAATCGGAACCCGATCTCGCTTAGAAGAAACCCGGAGGCTCACTCATGCAGTATCTGATCACTGGCGGTGCCGGCTTCATCGGCTCGAACTACGCCTTCCGCCTGCTGAAGCGGGGGGAGCAGGTCACACTGTACGACAACCTGTCCCGACGTGGGGCCCAGGCCAATCTGCAGTGGCTGGCGTCCACCTATGGAAAGGATGCCTTTCGCTTCGTGCAGGGGGACGTACGCGATCCGGCCCTGCTGACCGCGGCGGCTTACGAAGCCGACGTGATCGTCCATCTGGCCGCTCAAGTCGCGGTCACGACGTCGGTAGAACAGCCACGCAGGGACATTGAGATCAACGCCCTGGGCACGTTCAACGTGCTGGAGGCCGCACGGCTCTCGCCCAAACGCCCCATCGTGGTCTATGCGTCCACCAACAAGGTCTACGGGGCCCTCGACGAACTGGTCCACGAGGAACGTGAGACCCGCTATGTGCTGCGAGACTATCCCAATGGCATCCCAGAGACCTATCCTCTCGATTTCCACTCCCCCTATGGCTGCTCGAAGGGCGCGGGAGATCAGTATGTACGCGACTACGCCCGCATCTACGGACTCCCTACGGTGGTCTTTCGCCAGAGCTGCATCTATGGCCCTCGCCAGTTCGGGATCGAGGATCAAGGCTGGGTGGCATGGTTTATCATCGCCACGCTCCTGGGACGGCCCCTCACGATCTACGGCGACGGCAAGCAGGTGCGAGACCTGCTCTACGTAGAGGATTTGCTGGACGCTTACGATGCCGCTATCGGGCGTATGCCTGCCGTCTCCGGGCAGATCTACAACGTTGGAGGCGGCCCTAGCAACCAGATCTCCATCTGGCGGGAGTTTGGGCCGCTGCTCGAAGAGATCCTTGGACACACCATCCCCGTCAGTTGGGGGGACTGGCGCCCCGGCGACCAACGTGTCTTCGTCGCCGACATTCGAAAGGCGCATCGTGACCTGGGATGGCACCCCCAGATTGACGTAGAGACCGGCATTCGCCAGCTTTCCCACTGGGTCATGGATCACCGGGAGTTGCTGGAACGCTATCTCGCCCACGCATAGCGGGGCAACGCGACAGGAGGCTACGTGACGACACCTGAGCAACCGACGAAACCCCTGCACGTGCTCATCGTCCTGACCTATTATCGGCCCCATACCAGCGGACTGACAATCTACGCCGAGCGCCTGGCCCGCGGCCTTGCCGCGCGCGGTCACCAGGTGACCGTGCTCACCAGCCGTTACAGCCGCCGCCTGCCGCGCCATGAAGTGAGAGACGGGGTCCGCGTAGAGCGCGCTCCGGTGCTGTTCCGGGTCAGCAAGGGCGTGATCATGCCGACGTTCGGCTTCCTCGCCTGGAAACATGTGAAGCAGGCCGATGTCGTCAGTCTGCACCTCCCCCAGTTTGATGCAGCGGGGGTGGCCTTGCGTGGGAGACTCCTCCATAAGCCCACGTTGCTGACCTACCACTGCGATCTGATGCTCCCGCCGGGAGCGTTCAATCGCCTGGTCAACCAGACCGTGCACCTGATGAACCAGTTAGCGGGCAGGTTCAGCCATGGCGTGATTGCCTACACCGAGGACTTCGCCCGCCATTCGCCCTATTTACAGCGCTTTCAACACAAACTCCACGTCATTCCCCCGCCCGTAGAGCTCCCCCCCATGACCCAATCGGGCATTGTGGCGTTTGCGCGCATGCACAACCCCGAAAACAGGCGTCCCGTCATTGGCATGGCGGCGCGCCTGGCGAGCGAGAAAGGCGTAGAGGTGCTCCTTGAGGCTCTCCCAACGATCCTGGAACGCTACCCCGATGCCCTGGTGTTATTCGCTGGGCAGTACCGCAACGTCCTCGCCGAGGAGGCCTATGCGCGGAGATTGATGCCGCGCATAAGGCAGTACGAGGAACGCGGGCAGTGGAAGTTCCTGGGTGTGCTCGACCCACTGCAGATGGCGGCCTTCTACCCCAATCTGGACGTCATCGTGGTGCCTAGCCTCAATTCCACCGAGTCGTTTGGCCTTGTGCAGGTTGAAGCCATGCTGTGTGGGACCCCAAGCGTTGCCAGCGACCTCCCAGGTGTGCGGCAGCCCGTACTACAGACAGGCATGGGCGAGATTGCCCCTGTAGGTGATCCTCGGGGGCTGGCTCAGGCGATCCTGAAGGTGCTGGAGAGACACGACACCTATGTCCGACCGCGAGAGGAGATCGCGCGTCGCTTCTCGACACAGCGTACTGTGCAGGACTATGAGGCGCTGTTTTACCGCATGCTGGACGCGATGGACCACGGGGATGAGGGGCAGCCATAACACTGGATCATCCTTCATGAGGAGGAGAAGAACTGATGTCCAAAGCCACCCTGTACTTCGATGATCTGAATGAGGACTTCGAGGTGAAAACGGGGCGTCGGACCATACAGTGGGAAGACGTCCAGTTGTTTGGCAGATTGACCGGAGACGATCACCCCCTCCACATGGATCAGGAGTACGCCGCGACCACGCCATATGGCGCGCCTATCGCCCATGGCGCGCTGGTCCTCTCCATTGCCATCGGCCTCGTCTACGAGGCCACCCAACAGGTCAATGTCCTGGAGGCGTTCACCCAACTCCGCTGGCGTTTTAAGGCCCCAGTGATGATTGGAGATTCCATCTGGGTGCAGTTGCGGTACCACAGCAAGCGGAGCATGCCGGGCTATCACGGAGGGCTGGCGACCTTCGATGTCACCATACGGAACCAGCGGGACGAGCTCGTCCAACAGGGGCAATGGACAGCCCTTCTTCGAAGCCGGCCCCAGGATGCATAGCGGGACCCAAACAGCGATCAATAGGCTGGGCCAGGGGAGATCTCCCCTGGCCCGATGTACCTCTCCCAACGATGTGCTTCAGGACGCAATCTGCCCATCCCGCAACTGCACGATGAGATCCACGAACTCGTCCACGAGCGGATCGTGCGAGGCCATCAGGATCGTGACATGCTCTTCGCGCACGATGTCGTGGAAAAGCCCCAGGATCTCCCGCGCCGTCTCACTATCAAGCTCGCCCGTAGGCTCATCGGCCAGGATAAGCAGTGGATTGTTGGCCAAAGCTCGGGCGATCGCCACCCGCTGCTGCTGACCACCTGACATCTCATAGGGTCGATGGTCGGCCCACTTGCGGAGTCCCACCAGATCCAGACAGTACATCGCCCGCTGGTAGCGTTCTTTGGCGCCCGCGCCTTTGATGCGCAGCATGAGCTCAACGTTCTCGTAGGCCGACAAAGTGGGGAGCAGGCCAAAGGACTGGAAGACAAAGCCCAGTTGCTCGCGCCGCCATTGTGTGAGTTCTCGATCATTCAACGTAGAAAGATCATAGCCCAACACGCGCACGGTACCTGACGTGGGTCGATCAAGACCACTCAGACAGTTGAGCAAGGTGGTCTTGCCGCTGCCGGATCGCCCCTTGAGCGCGATGAACTGCCTCGGTGCAAGCCGCAGGTTAAGTCCACGTAACGCCGGCACCTCAATATTGTTGCCGATCTTGTAGACGCGCCACAGCTCCTCTGTCTCAACCGCGTACTCGAAATCGAGAATTGGTAACCGGGTTGCCATAGCCTACTCTCCACGCTTCCATCTGAATTCACCGCGCATCAACCGGTTCAACAGACCACTCAGCCCACGGTTCTTGTGCGCTTCCTCAAAGCTTGTCGCCAATGCTTCTGCATCATGCACATGATCGAGATCCACATTGGTGGCCGGCAGGACCAGAATACCCTCCTCGGTGAGCTCGATCCTGGCCCGTCCCTTGATCCCAAAATGCTCCAGAAACTCCTTCGGGATCTGCAGACGTCCGGTCGAATCCAGGACCGTCAGCTCCTCGAAGATCTCCTCCGCCTCTTCCTCTTCGCTGGCGACCTCCTCGTCCCCGTTGTGGTTGCCCCGAGACCGCACGGTCTCAGTTGCCAGTCGCCCATCACGGATTGCCACCACGCGATGCACATGGCGTGCGATACCTGGATCGTGGCTCACGATCAACGTCGTCACGCCCAGCTCGCGGTTCAGCGTGTTGAACAGCCCGTAGATCGTCTGCGCCGTGACGGAGTCCAACTCCCCCGTCGGCTCATCAGCCAGAATGAGCTTGGGGTTGTTTGCCAACGCTACGGCGATAGCGACACGCTGCTGCTCACCACCCGACAACTCTGAAAGATGATGGCGCATACGGTCCTCCAGCCCCACCAGCTCGAGCAGTTCCCGGGCGCGCCGATCCACCTGTCGTCCCGATTGTCCCGCCAGCACCATCGGTAGCTTCACGTTCTCCAGCGCATTGAGGTAGGGAATCAAGTTGCGGGCGCCATGCTGCCATACGAAACCCACCTCGGAGCGTCGATACTCATTGAGCTCCCGGTTGGACAATTTGAGCAGGTCCTTGCCGTCCACCCATGCCCGACCGGCTGAGGGGCGATCGAGCCCCCCCAGGACATTCATCAGGGTCGTCTTTCCGCTGCCGCTGGCTCCGACAATGCCCAGCAACTCCCCCCGCCGCACCACCAGATCAAGGCCCTGTAGCGCAACGACCTCCAGATCGGCGATCTTGTAGATCTTGACCAGATTGTCGCAGACGATAAAGGGCTGTGTCGCTCCATTGTCTCCGGAGCCTGTGTCAATCCGCTCTGCCATAGTCCTCTTCTTCCCTCAAACGAATTCTGATTCTTTCGGGCGAAGCGACAACTCTCTCAAGCCGTCTCGCCCAACTTCACCGCTTCGAAGATCCGCATCCGACGCAACATCACAATCAACGCAACGAAGGCCACCACGAAGAGCGCGCCGAACAACGCATAGGTCCGCATGATCTCCGTCCAGGCCACATCCACGATGTAAGGAGGGATCCTGGAGGCCTCGTCGATGCCAATCTGCAGATAGGGGATGAAGAATGAACTCACCCACCCGCCAAGCAACGTACCGACCAGGCTCCCCATCACAATCAGGAAAGCCAGTTCCCATCCCAAAAAAGCCGACATCTGCCGGGTCGAAAGCCCAACAGCTCTGAGCACACCGAACTCTATGAACCGCCTGCGGAATGAGAAAAGCGCGTAGAGGAGGAAACCGACCACAGTCAAAACCGCTGCGGCGACAAAGCCCACGGACAGCAATCCGAAGAGCCCCTGTCGCTCCGGCAGAGCCTGTTCAGCCTCGATCTCGAGCCTCGGTGCGGACCAGTCATACTCGTACACATCCAGTTCGTGTTCCACCAGATGCTGAATATCAGCATCTGGAGCCAATTTCATCCAGACCTCATAAGGATACTGCATACCCACTTGCTCGAAGAAGTAGTCAAGATTGCCGATGATGAGTGGACCATCAGAAGGATACCACGTGGGGAAGTAGCGGAAAGCCCCCACGATTGTCACGGCAATATCATTGCGCTCGCCGTAGGTCACCACCTCGATCCTGATGCGATCCCCCACATCGAGGAAATTCTCTCCCAGGAAGTCTTCAGGCACCAGGACACCATCGCGCTGCACTGCCAGCAGGTTCATCAGTGCGCCCAGACTGTCTCGAGCAAAGTCATGCCGCCAATAGCTGATACTCGGAACCTGGGCACGTTCCAACCCCAGAAAGACGCCATTGGACCGTCCCGTGCTGAGTTGTGCCGTCATGGGATACCGCGCGACGCGCATCACGGCCTCCACCCCCGGAGCATTGAGATACTCTGTCACCGGGAGGAAGAACCATCGCGGCCCCTCTTCCTCTTCAGACACCGCATTCGCATCCTCGCCCTCTCCCTCAGGGGCTCCCCCCAGCAGCCCACCGAGTCCAGTCGCCAGATTGCCCTCACCTCGCTCCAGGAAGCGCAGGTCAGCGCCCGCTTCATAGTACGTCTTATCGTAGAGATGGCGGTCGAGGGTGTGTGCCAGCGAGGCCGTGAACGCCGACAGGCTTAAAGTCAGAATCAAGAGAAGCAACGGCGTGCTGTAGAAACTCGGGCTTCGAGCCAGGTGACGAGCCGCCATTAACAGCCCCACCGATCGGGTGTGAGAGACCACCCACGCCACCCCGCTCATGATCAAAGGGATGAAACGCAAGAAAAACAGCGCCAGAGCAGTGATCCCCAGGGCTGGTATGAGGAAGAGCAGAGGATTATCGAAAGGCGCTCCTCCGAAGCGGCTCTGCAGGTCCACCAAGACCCCCTGGCCACGCAGAACATAAGCCCCATAGGCCGCGGTGATAAACAACAGAACGTCCAAACCGATACGCTGCCACCAGGGCTTTCGCAACATGCGGGCCTGTTCGCGTTTGTAGGAGACAATCGTGTGGCTCGCCGCCCCAAAGGTCGGGAGGACCTGCGCGACCATCCCCACAGCCACTGCAAGCATACCCAGGCGCAGCGTCCCCATGGTCACTGTGACCCGCAGAGCATCCAATTGCGCGCCGAAATCGAGGAAACTGCGGGCCTGGCCCATCAGCCGCGCGATTGATTGCCCGATAGGCATGCTGAGCCCCAGGGCTACGGCACCCAACAGCAGACTCTCGAGCGCGGCAATTCCCACCATCTGGATTGCCATGGCGCCACGGCTCCGCAGAACCGCGACCTCATTTCGGCGGGTCTCCGTCAGTAGAGAGGACGTGAGACTGATGAAAGCCAATAACAGGCCAAGGATAGGGATGCTGAAGGCGTAGAGGAGAATCGTCAGCAGGGATGACGACCGCCGATAGTCCAACAACGCATCTAACGGCGATCGACCGAGTGTGGTATTGGGCATCAGCGTCGCCGCGTGCTGCTCCACCGACATCGTACGTCGGATCAGGGCATTGGCATCGGTGTGCTGGATCTGGTGGCCATCCATCACCAGATACCACACGGCTGTATAGACCTCGTTCTTCATCTGAGATCCAAGGGTGTTGACGAAGGTCTCCTCAGGCACCAACATGCGTTCGGTGAACGCCTGCGGTCTGAAAAACCAGTAACTCTCGTGGGGGTCCTTGGCCTTCCAGATGCCCGCGACACGGACCGGGAGTTCCACGTCCGTCACGAAACCCTCTGGATCCCGCACCCGCATGTAGGCGACATAGGCCTCACCAACCTGGATCCCCAACTGTACGGCAAAGTCCTCATGAATCAGGACCTCGACGGCAGCCCCTTCCTCTGGTGGCACATAGACGGGAAAGCGGCCTTCCGTCACCGTAATGTGATCGGCTAGATCACTGATGAAGGAAAAACCCACCCAGGCCAGGGGGGAAACGGTATTCTCGAACGCGGATGTCTCATCGGCAAACAGGCCAAACGGCTCTGTGGTCGCATATCGCACCACCTGCAGCAGGGGCAGACCCAGGCTTGGGCCAGCCTCCTCGCTCAAGTAGCGATCGACCTCAGCCAGATCCTCCCATTCCTTGTTGCCGTAGATGCTGCCATCATAGCGGAAGAGAAAGGTCAGTGGAGGGATCGTCCCCGAGGGACTCCCCTCCACTGAGATGTTCTTGAGGAAAATGCGGTAGTAGACAGCATCCGCATATGTGGGGATGCTCACCATCAACCCAATCGCCACCACCAGACCGAGCACCGTTGCGATGGCCAACCACGGTTGGGCCGTCAGCCGCTTGGCGACGACCGTCACAATGGCCCAGAGACGCTTCAGCGTAGCCATCGCTCGGAGTGCACCACGTTAGGGGGCGATTACAACCTGACCCTCGGTCACACCATCCAGGATCTCCACCCGGTCAGCCGCCTGGATGCCCAGGCGCACGTCGACGCGCCGCTGAGCACCACCGTCCTGCACCACCACGAAGGATCGTCCCTCGAAGGTACGCACCGCCTGAGGCGGTAGCCAGAGTGTGTTCTCAGAGCGCTCAAGCTCGGCCGTCAGACGCACACGATCCCCGATCTCGTACCCGGCCTCCCGTAAATCGACGCCCGTCAGGGTGATACGGACCGACTTGTCCTCATCCTCCACGCCCTCCGAGCGGCCACCACCACCGTAAGGATAGGGCAGGCGACGGATCACACCCTTGACCGTCTCTCCAGGGCGGTTGAGGAACTCGACCTCTACCTCCATGCCCTCGGCCAGCTCACTCATCTCGCTATCCTGGAGATCGGCGCTGATCTCCAGCTCAGTGGGATCCGCGACAATCATGACCGGCCTATAGCCCTGGATCTGCTTGCCTTCAATCAGGCTGATCTGCATAATGACCCCATCGAAGGGAGCCACGATACGCGCATCGTTGAGCTGATCCTTGAGCCGGTTCAACGCCAGCACTGTACGCGTGACATCCAGGCCAACCTGAATCTCGTTGAGCTTCATCTGCGCAAGGTCCAGGTCCATCCTCGCCAATTCAATATCGTACTCAGTGCGTTGCTTCGCCTTGAGCGCATCCTGATACTGCGCTTCGGCGATCTCCAGATTCCACTGGGCCTCCTGGACCGCCTTGGCATACGCCTCACGCACCTCCGGTCGCTCCCACGAGCGATCCAGTGACTTGTTGTATTCCTCCTGAGCATCGGCAAGCCTGGTCCTGGCCCGCTCAAGATTAATGCGGGCGCTGATGAGTTGAACGTCACTGGTGCTCAACTCCAACTTTGCGACCCGTAACTCCGCGGCGTGAACACTGTTCTGGGCCTCGGTGACACGGCGGTCATAGTCCATCTGTACCGCCTGCAGCTCGGCCTCCTTCTGCGTAATCTGGTTTTTCAGATCCGTCACCTCGAGCTCAGCCAGCAGATCCCCTTCCTTGACCTCGTCGTTACGTCCCACATAGACCTCGTTCACGTATCCCCCGGTCTTGAAGAAGAGTTCCTCTTCGCGGACAGGTGCGACTCGACCCGAGAACTGCAGCAGTCGGATCACGTCACCCCGCTGGACCACATAGGTGGGATTAGAGGGCACGATAGAGGTGGGAATTGGCGTCGGTGTGGGCTCGTCCCCCCCAGTACCGCCGGCAGAGGGGAGCGATGCGCAGGCCCCCAGGCTGAGCATCATCCCAATCAATGTCACCAGTGACAGCAGCGTGGCCAATCTACGTTGCATCATCAGCTACTTCCTCCTGAGCAGGTGATTCATATACCAAACAAAGATTATAGCACCGTTTTTCCCCCTGGGACCTTCCATTTGCTTAACCATCCTCAACATCTGCGGCGCTCAGCCGCACGACACATGATCATCTTCCAGCCTCCCAGAGTCCAGCCTGTATGCTCATCTGACGCCGTGCACGGATCAGCGCATAGTCGGGCTCGAAGTCACCCTGCACCTCGTTGAGACGGCGGTACAGTCCCTCCTGCGCCATGAGTTCCTCGTGCGTACCCGCCTGCGAGATGTGGCTCCCCTCCAGCACCACAATCTTATCCGCACTCCTGATCGTTGATAGACGATGCGCAATGATCACTGTGGTCCGCCCCACCATGAGACGCTCCAACGCCTCCTGAATCAACATCTCCGTCTGCGTATCCACCGAAGACGTCGCCTCATCCAGGATCAAGATGGGGGCATCCTTAAGCACGGCGCGTGCAATAGCCAGGCGCTGTTTCTGTCCCCCCGAGAGCTTGACACCGCGCTCACCGATGATGGTATCATAGCCGTCTGGCAGTCGCTCCAGAAACTCGTGAGCGTTAGCGATCCTCGCTGCTTCAACGACCTCCTCGTCTGTGGCATCAGGCCGGCCAAACAGGATGTTGTCTCGCGCCGTACCATGGAAGAGAAAGACATCCTGCAACACCATACTGATCTGCTGCCGCAGGCTCTTGAGCGTCAAATCGCGGATGTCGTAGCCATCCAGACGAATGGCACCCTCGCAGACGTCATAGAAGCGTGGGATCAGGCTGGCGAGAGTACTCTTGCCGACACCGGTAGGCCCCACAAGCGCCACGACGCTTCCCGCAGGGATATGCAGGTTGATGTCCTCCAACACGGGCTGCCCCTCGACATAGTAGAAACCCACACCGTCGAACTCGATCTCGCCACGTGCTCGACCAGGCAATTCAATGGCATCAGGTCGCTCTTTGACATCGGGCTCCACCTTCAACAGCTCCGACACCCGTTCGGCCCCCGCGAGCGCCTGCTGCACATTCTCCCATGCCCCGCTCAGCACCCGCACGGGCTGATAGAAGAGCCCAAGATAGAGGAAAAACGCCACCAACTCATCCAATGGTAGGGTCTGGTTAAGCACCATGCGACCGCCGAAGTAGATCAGGACAAGGGTGCCCAACGAGGACGTCAATTCCACAAACGGGTGAAAGGTCGCCATCAGCCGCAGCGCGCGAAGCAGGGAATCGCGGTAGCGGGAGATGTGGTGGCCGACCCGCTGGGCTTCCAGGTCCTCACGGGTGAAGGCTTTGATCTCACGGATACCCGACAGATTGTCGTTAAGGGTCGCGTTGAGCTCCCCTAGCTCCTGCTGCCGTTGCCGGAAGGCGGGTCGCACATACTTCGTGAAGCCCCGAGCTGCCAACACGATGAGCGGGATGGGGATCATCGTCAGCAGCATCAGTCGCAAGCTGTACCCGGTCAAAATCACCGCCACCCCCACGAACATGAGAGCGTTGACAGCAACATCGGGGATCGCATGTGCGATCAGGGTCTCGAACATGTCCGAGTCGTTCACCATGCGGGACATCAGATCCCCGGTCTTGCGGTCCTCATAGAAGCGCAATGACAGGCGCTGCAGATGGCGATAGATGTCCTTCCGCGCGTCGGCCACAACGCCCCAGCCAGCAACGTGCGCCATGTAGCTGCGGACAAACCTCAGAACGGCCCGTGCCAGATAGAGCCCCAGCGCCAGCAGGGTCAGTTTCCCTACCACATCCAGTGAGGCGGCCAGGTTCTCAGGATCCTCGATAATTGCGATCATTTGCTTGATGATCTGGGGCTCGTAAAGCTGAACCGCCGTGAGTGCAAACATGCTGAACACGGTCGCTGCCAACGCCAGCTTGTAGTTCTTGACATATCCAAAGAGAAACTTCAAGGTCCTCATTCATCCTCCTGAATTCCGTGCAGCGCAATCGTGATGCTACATCGTGACGTTAGGTTGAGGGCTGCGGTTCCAATACGTCGATAAACTGCTGTTGATACAGCCCACTATACACGCCGCCCAACGCCAGAAGCTCTTCGTGCGTCCCCTGTTCCACAATGCGCCCACCATCCACCACACAGATCAAATCAGCATGTCGCACAGTGCTCAGGCGATGTGCGATCACTACCGCGGTACGGCCGGCAAGCAGCTTCTCCAGCGCATCCTGGATCAGAGCTTCAGTCAGCGTGTCGACACTGGAGGTGGCCTCATCCAGGATAAGGATCCGGGGATTGGCCAACACCGCACGGGCAATACACACGAGCTGTCGCTGTCCCACCGAAAGATTAGCACCCCCCTCCTGGACCTCAGTCTCATAGCCCTCGGGCAGACGCTCGATGAACTCGTCCGCGTTTGCCAGATGGGCTGCCTCACGCATCTCTTCATCGGAGGCATCAGGGCGACCGAAGCGAATGTTATCCGCGATGGTCCCCGAAAACAAGAAGGGGTCCTGCGATACAATACCCATCTGCCGCCGCAGAGAACGCTGTTTGACCTCCCGCACGTCGATGCCATCGATGTATACAGCGCCCTCCGTTACGTCGTAGAAGCGGGCAATCAGATTGGCAATGGAGGTCTTGCCGGCCCCTGTTGGCCCGACCAGCGCCACCGTCTGCCCCGGTTCAATGACCAACGAGACATGGTGCAATACTGGCTCGCCCTCCTGGTAGGCAAAGGTGACATCGCGCAGCTCAATACGCCCCTCGACAGGGGGCATCTCGATGGCATCCGGCTTGTCGGGTACACCCGGCGGGGTGTCCAGCAACGCGACCACACGCTCGCCCCCAGCCATAGCCGCCTGCATCGTCGTGAAGAGCTGGCTGAGCTCACGGATGGGCTGGAAGAAACGGGTGACATACGAGAGAAAGGCAAACACCACGCCAAAGGTCAGCGCGCCCCGCGCCACCGCACGGCCGCCGAACCACAACACGATCACAGTGGCCAGCGCGCCCAGGAATTGCACGAAGGGGATGAAGACGAAGGAGAGCGTCATGGCGCGCACATTGGCGTCCCGATTGGCTCGATTGACCTCCTCGAAGCGCTCACGGGTGAGATTCTCCTGCGCAAAGGCCTGGATGACGCGCACCCCCGCCAGATCTTCGGCCAACGATCCCACCACCCGTGCGACCCTGGCCCTCGTCTCACGGAAGGCGCTCTTCGCATAATGTCCGTAGATGGATGTGGCAATAACCATCAACGGGACCACGCTGAAGCTCAACAGCGCAAGCTGAGGGCTCATGGAGATCATCACCACCACGATACCCACCAGGGTGATCATATCCCCGATCACGGTGATCAGGCCCTGTGACAATAGCTCATTGATGACACCTACGTCACTAAAGACGCGCGAGATCGTGACGCCGACGATGTGGGTATCATGGTAGCCCAGGTGCATCTCCTGGAGATGCTCAAACAGCCGCATCCGCATCTCCCCCAGCACCGTCTGTCCCGTCCTGGATAGAAGATATTGCTGGGTCGCACTGAACACATAAAGGCCCACAAACGCCGCTGCGGTGATCAGCGCAATGCGATTCAGCTCTGCCACGTTGGATGTGGCGATCGATTGATCCACCGCGATCTTCATCAGGTAGGGGATCAGCAGCCCCAGGCCCGAAGAGACCAACATACACACAAAAGCCGCCACCATGCTGCGCCAGTGGGGACGCAGGAACCCCATCAGACGGGCCACTACGCGGATGTTGAACATCCGCCCCTGATCCTCTGCGGCCTCGCCAAAGCCGCGCAACATACCGCCAGGCCCCCGTCCGAGGCTAGTCGTGCCGATCGAGAAGCTCATACGACCTCCTGGGGCTGTTGTCGTCTGATTCCAGGGAGACGGCGCGCCGCTCCCGGCGATTCCACATCAGGGGCCTCGGGATCTCTCTGCTGCGCCAGAACCCGAGCGACTTCCTGCGGCCTGAGTTGGCGCCGGTAGATCTCCACATAGAGACCAGAGGTGCGCAGGAGTTCCTCATGTGTGCCCCGTGCGACGATCCGACCACGTTCAAGCACGAGGATCTGATCTGCCATACGCACCGTGCTCAGTCGGTGGGCGATCACGAAGGAAGTGCGCCCCCGCATCAGCCGCGCCAGAGCCCGCTGGATAAGCTGCTCTGTCTCCGTGTCCACGCTTGACATCGCATCGTCCAGGATCAGGATCCGCGGATCCTTGAGAAGCGCCCTGGCGATAGCGATACGCTGCTTCTGGCCTCCCGAGAGCGTCACACCTCGCTCTCCGACATGGGTCTCATAGCCCTCTGGCATTTCCATGATGAAGTCATGAGCCTGAGCCGCTTTCGCGGCCTCGACGATCTCCTCCTCCGTGGCACCAGGGCGACCAAAGGCAATGTTCTCCCGAATCGTGGCGGCGAACAGGGTAGTCTCCTGCAACACAATCCCGATCTGCGAGCGCAGGGACTCGAGGGTGACCTCGCGCACATCATACCCATCAATGGTCACGCGCCCCGAGGTCACATCATAGAAGCGCGGAATCAAACTGATGATGCTTGACTTCCCCGATCCGGTCATCCCAAGGAGGGCGACGATCTGCCCTGGCGGCACATCGATGTTGATATCCTCCAGGACGCGATGTCGGCCGAAGTAGGCGAACGACACATGCTCAAAGCGCACGTGGCCGCGGACCGGAGGCAACTTGATGGCATCGGGGGCCTCCCGCACTTCCGACTCCGCGTCCAGGATCTCGAAAATCCGTTCCCCGCTGGCCACGGCATCGGCCAGGAAGGGGACCATGCGCCCAAGCGTCCGCACCGGCCCCGCCAGTTGCCCCATATAGGAGGTGAAGGCCACCAGTTCGCCCAGGGTGATCTCGCCTTGCATGACCAACCGACCGCCATACCAGATGATGAAGATCGTGCCCAGATTGGTGAGAAAGACCACGGCTGGGTTGTTGATCGCCCGTATCCAGGCGGACGTCCGTGCCATCTGGAGCCACGCCTCGGTCTGTTGCCGGAAGCGCTCGATCTCGGCCTCCTCCTGGGCAAAGCCCTTGACGATCCGCGCCCCTCGCAGATTCTGCTCCACGCGCGACGTCATGCGCGAGATCTGATCCCGCATCGCACGCCAGAGCGGCCTCATGCGCTTGGAGTACCGATAGGCCTGGACGGTGATCAGCGGCATCGACACCAGAGCCAGCAGGGCCAGCCTGGGGTTCATCGCCATCATGACCCCCACACTCACGACGAACAACAAGGCACCCTCAGCCAGGCGCATCGTCGCCCGCCCGTTGAGGAAACGCAGTCGATCCACGTCTTGCATGGCACGCGCCAGCAACTGCCCTGCCTCGGTGCGATCGTGGTAAGAGAAAGAAAGGCTGGTGAGCTTCATATAGAGTTGGTTGCGCAGGTCATACGCGACATTTTGAGACATCTGCTCCACCCAGCGGCCCTGGAAGAACCCCAAGACACCCGCCAGCGCCGTCAGGCCCAGCAGCCCCAACGAGGCCCAGCCCAGGTAAGACAGATCCTGCCCCTCGATACCGCGATCCACCATACCGCGGATCAATTGCGGCTTCACCACCTGTAGCCCATTGGCCAGCAGCAGGAGGAAATAGCCCCCTACCGCCCACCGCCAGTGGGGCTTCAGGTAGCTAAAGCAACGCAGGAGCAGTCTTAGATCGGTGGTCTTCTGCGCCTGGGCGCGCTTCTCATCGGAACGCATCGGGGTCAATCTCCAGTAAGCAAATGAGATATGTAAAAGCCTGGTCCATCAGCTCTAGCCGATCGGGAGGTACCGTCTTGAGACGTTCTCGAAGCAAAGGCAGCCCGCCCAGCGGCGTCTCACGGGCGATGCGCTGGCCATCTTCCGAAAGCTCCACCAGGACTACCCGGGAATCACGCGCCGAGCGACGCCGCTTCACATACCCGGCCTCCTCCATGCGTGAGACCAGTTCAGAAGCTGTACTGTGGCTGACGAAGAGGTAGCTCTTGAGTTGGCCGATCGTCCGCGGCCCCTGCTCATCCAGGTACCGCAACGCAGCGAGTTCCCTGCCACGCACGCCTGTCGAATGGAGATCCCGGCTGTAGCGGCGCATGTAACGATAGACCACAAGAAACTTCTGCATCAACTCCAGATCTGCAGAAACCTGACCTCGCTCCATTGCCCCACCCTCCCTTCGACCAGAAGGAATCCCCGTCACGGTTATAGTTCGGCGCCGAACATTTCGCTATCGAATATTTCGCTTCCGAACTATTTTACCACGCGCCAATGTCGAAGCAAGGGCCAGCCCAGATCCAACTGCCCACCGGGGTCGCTCTCCCGCGGCTTCGGTCTGGCCGCACTGGCTGCCGGCCAGCACAGCGGGATCGCCCGTCTGCACTTCCCTCTCCGCGGGCACCGACCAACACGCATGAAGCCAGCGCCGCGCCACACGGATCCTCTCTACTTCGACGTCTCTCCTGGCACCACCGCGCTCACCGCCTGCTGAGAATCCAGTTCCTATTCAATCTCATTGACGGTGTGCCAACTCCGCCCTACAATGCACTGAGGAGCAAAGGGGGAGGAGGAAGCGCGCATTTCTCTTTCCTCAACGATCAACTGGCAACGGCATCTATCTCGCTCCAAAGTTCTGGCTCAGTGCCGTTGAGCTCTCTCAGCGCGGACGAATCTGAAAGCTCTGTGACTCTGGAACTTCCCTTCCAGATCTATCGGCCATCTGTGTTAGGCAACTTCTGAGGAGGAACTCATGAATGACGTCTTCCAATTGGTCCCAGCTCCGGATCGAACTCTGTGGACCACGGGAGCCCTGGCGCTTCTACTGCTCGGCATCCTGTGTCTCATGGGCTACCAGGCCTACTCGTCGCGACACACGCGGGTCGTAGTCTCCCCAGAGGGCATCACCATCAAGGGCAGCCTGTATGGACGGACGATACCCGCCGAGGCCCTGGTCCTTGAAGAAGCCAAGACCATCACCCTCGACAAGGAATCCCCGTATCGGCTGAGGATACGCACGAACGGCGTGGGACTGCCAGGGTATTACGCAGGATGGTTCAGGCTCCAGAATGGAGACAAAGCTCTGGCGTTCGTGACCGACCC
>CAYLRT010000024.1:28793-29988 GCA_964385885.1 uncultured Anaerolineales bacterium
GATACAGCGGGGCACCGACCCACGGCACCTAGATCTCATCGGGATGCAGGCGCTCCAGACGCTCCGCGTGGTGTGCCCTCCCGGTGGCGCGCAGACGCTCCAGGTACCTGGGGAGCTGATAGCGCGTGTGCGAGGGGCCTCCCTCACGCAGCACCGTCATCAGCGGATCGATATTCGTCCTGCTCAAGAGCATCATTTGGTGATGCCAGTCCGCCAACATCCCCATGGCCTTGTCCACCAGATCAGGACGCTGAGCGGAAAGGTCGTGCTGCTCGTAAGGATCCTCGGTGAGGTTGAAAAGCATCACCGGCTCCAGGTTCTTGTATCCGTCATGGTACGTGCGCAGACAGATATAGGACTGGCCCTCGTGCTCGAATCGCACGCTGCGCTGCGCAGACCAGGCCCCCTGGCTCAGAACAAGGTACTCTCGGCCCGACTCCTGCCCCTGACGGAAGGCTTCAGTGAAGGGTACCCCATCCCAGTTATCGGGCACCGTGCCACCCACCATCTCAATCAGGGTCGCCGCCCAATCGAAGTGATAGTGCAGGGCGCGGTCCACCCGCCCCCCGTCAGTCAACCCAGGCCAGCGGATCAGCAACGGCACGCGGCTGACCACGTGATCTGCTGTCTGATGATCGCCCCATATATCGAACTCACCCTGCGCCTCCCCATGGTCGGAGCTCACGATGATCACCGTCTCGTCCAGCACCCCGACCTCCTCCAGAGCGTCCATCAGCTTGCCCACCCAAAGATCGGCATACCAGATACCCGTGTCGTATCCGTCGATCCACCGCTTCACGGCCTCCATGGAATCGAGTTGCTCAGGGACTCGGGGCCAGCGGTCGGTGGGCACCACGTCGTACCCCATGGGCTCCTGTGCACTGTGCGGCCCGAAGCTCTCCCAGGCCCTCTGCCGCATCTCCTCTGTCATCCATGCCGGCAAAGGATCATTCTCGAATGGATTCCCGTACTCCATAGGGGTCCGGTAAGGTGTGTGCGGATCCCAGGTGTTCACGTGCAGGAACCAGTTGTCCTCCTGCCCATGCCGTCTCACCCAGTCGATCGCGGTGGGCACCACCTCCTCCGCACGCTCCAGGCCGCCCTTGCCGGGATTGTGGATCTCGCGGTAGCCCGCGTACCATTCCCAGGCACCGTGTCGCTCACCGAACGGGCTGACCGTCACGGTATAGAACCC
>CAYLRT010000025.1:0-29778 GCA_964385885.1 uncultured Anaerolineales bacterium
TGCGGGACAGCTCGCGGTAGCGACGGTTAGGGCGACCACTGTGGGGCAGCACGCCATGCCAGTACTCCTCCTGTCCCCAGCGGCAGGGCCGCCAGCGGAAGAAGTTCACGCCGCTGGCCCCGTGGGCGATGGAGCGGTAGGCCCACAGCCGCATCCAGCCCGGGCGTGTGGCGGGTTCCCAGTGCGGCTGGCCAGATCGCTGCTCCAGCACGATGAGCTTGCCACGGGTGCCCCGGCAGTGATCGAGGGCGAACTCGCTGGAATGGGGCGGGTAGAGGTTGGTCCCGTAGACGTCGGTAGCCTCGCCCAGCTCGAAGATGTCGGTGTGCTGCGCATGGCTGCCCTGGAAGTTGGTGGTCACCCAGGCGCTGGGATGCAGGCGCTTGATCAGGTCGTAGCGCCAACGGGCGAAGGCGCTGTTGACGCGGGACTGAAACCGCGCGTACTCGAGGGCCAGGCTGGGGTTGGCAAAGGGTACGTTCACTGGCAGCGGCACCTCCTCGAAGCTCGAGAAGGTGAAGGACCAGAAGTGCATGCCCCACCTGGCGTTGAGCTCCTCCACCGTCCCGTACTTCTCGCGCAGATAGGCGATGAATCGCTGATGACAGATGTCGCAGTAACAGGTGTTGCCGGCGCCGATCTCGTTGTCGATGTGCCAGGCCACAACGTCCGGGTTGCCGGCGAAGTGCTCCACCACAGCGCGGTCGATGCGCTGAGATAGCTCGATGAAGGTGGGGTTGTTGAGGCATACGGTGTAGCGATAGCCGTAGTTGGCACGGTGTCCATCTGCCCGCACGTTGAGGATCTCAGGGTATTTGTGGAAGACCCAGGGCGGTGGTGTGCGCGACATGGTGCACATCATGGTCCTGATGCCGTGGCTGCCTAACAGGGCTACAGCACGGTCGAGCCAGTCGAAATCATAGACTCCCTCCCGGGGTTCGATGCGGCTCCAGGCGAACTCGGCCATCCGCACCAGGTTGATGCCAGCCTCCTGCATCATGCGGGCATCGGTGGCCCAACGTACCTCAGGCCAATGTTCAGGGTAGTAAGCAACGCCATAGTACATCGTGTGACCTCACTTTCGCTTCTCAATGGTCGGGGTGATCACGTAGACCGGTTCCGTTGCCTCTCGCTGTCCGAAGCGTGACCTCAACGGGGCGGAACCAGCCGGTACCACTTGCCGCCCATCGAAGGGATGAGGCGGAAATACTCCCGCAGATTCTCGTATACCCGGTCCACGAAGACCGGTCTGCCCTGGCTGATGTGCTCCTCCAGCAGAGCTACCAGCGACGTCGCGACTTTCCCCTCTGCGCCGTGGGGCGAAGCCTCATAGATCAGGATATCAGGGCGCTGACGCTCCACATGGGCCAGATAATCGGTGGTGTAGAGGGCGCGCCAGCTCATCACCAGCACAGCATCTTGGGGCGCCAGGGTGAGCCAGGCGCTAGCCCGGATGCGTGGTTCCTGCAGATTGTAGAGGGGATAGACATAGTCCTCTGTCACAAAGGTGGCCTTTCCGGCCCGAAGTGCCTCCCAGCGCGGCGCAGCGTGGGGGGCAATGACGAGCAGGGTGGCCAGGGCAATCAGTGCTGGTTGTAGGTAGCGGAGCCAGCGCCGTTGTCGGCGTTTCCGGCGATATGCGAGGAGATGGAACATCCTGTCCATCCCGCCACTCAGTGCCAGGCACAGGTAGAGGTAGGTAGGAATGAAGAAGACGTACTTGTCCGGTGGCTGGTAGTTGAGGATGAAGACCAGCATGGAGAGGTAGGCCACGATGACAAAGGCGCCCAGCTCTCGAGCCTGGCGCCAGAGTGCGTTGAAGCCCCAGAGTGCGATGAGTATCGCCAGCCATGAGAACTCCTGCTCGATCAGGCGCTGAACGTAGTAGCCCAGCTCCTCCCCAAAATTGAGTTGGGCGGGGAACATCGCGTCCTGCCATTGCACCCCGGAGAGCGTCACCCACAGGCGCTGCCACGGCGTGGCTAGGTCAGTAGCCTCCAGGCCCCAGACGGTGCGCGAGGGATAGACGGTGACGCGCATGAAGCTCGACGGTGGATTATGCAGCTCAAGCGCCAGCGCGGCCAGCAGGTAGAGTCCAAGGCCGACAATGAAGCCGAGAGCGGCGCTCAGAAGGCTGCGCCGCCATGTGGCGGCACAGTGTGTTTTGAAGGTCCACAGGACGAAGAGGAGCGCCGTCGGCGCCAACAGGACCACCGAGGCATGCACGCCCAGGCCCAGGCAGGTCAGGGCCGTGGCCAGCGCGAGCGCCCATCGGCGCTGTGCCGTTGCCCCCTGCCAGTACCACAGCAGGCCGGTGATGGCGACCAGAAAGGCCGAGGCTGGCGTGTAGACCTCGGCGATGATAGCCTGCGACCAGAAGGTGTAGGAGAGGGCCAGGGCCAGTGCCCCCAACACCGCCGCTGGATGGCTGAGCCTCAGGTAGCGGGCCAACAGGTAGATTCCGCCAACGGTGAATGCCGCGCACAGGGCCGAGAATAGGTTGATGCGCCAGGCAGGTGAGCGCAAGGGCAGGAACCCCACCAGGCGGGCCAACAGCAGGTAGATGGGATACCCTGTGCTGTGAGTGGTGCCCAGTGTGTAGGCCAGTGTCTGGAACTCGGCGCTGTCGCCGTAGAGCACATCGGGCGCCAGCGTCCGGAGATAGGCCGCCAGGACCAGAAGCGTCAGGACACCGGCGATGGAAAGATCGCGGCGCCGTAGGTCCAGGAGTGTGTCGGGGAGGCGGATCACAGCACTGCGCTCGCACTCTCAGGCGTATGAGATGTCTTCTGCGGCAAGTTGCCGCAGGAAGGCCTGTGCCCGTTCCGGGTCACGGAACTGGTCTCGGTCATGGTTGATAACCAGGTAGAAACCCTTGCCGCCCAGATTGCGCACGATCTCCAGTGCCCCTTCAGGCGTGACGAACACTTGACACAGCTTACCTCCAGCACGGATACGCTGGAGCAGCGGCAGCCACTTCTCGGGCGGCGGCTGACCGTCACCGGGGATCCACTGGATCCCGCGCAGGTTGGGGATGGAGAGGAGGAGATCCAGGTGTGGGATCTCCCCCTTGCCGTCCAGGTGGTAGAAAGGGTGATCCAGATGCTGGCAGCACGCCACCAGATCGGGCATGATAAAGCGTTCGAACATCCGGGGGGAGATCATGTAGGAGAAGTCGGACTGGAGCATGTAGGTCTTGCCGGGCGACCACAGCGGCGTCCAGCAACTGGTCCCACCGCACACCGGACGGATCATCGCGTCCAGCTCGTCGTAGTATCGGATCCAGAGTTCTGTGATGCGCCGCACCAGCCGTTCGACTTCGTTGGGCTTGTCAATGAGGTCGATCAGCAGGGCCTCGGTGCCGGTAAAGGAGGCCAGGATGTCGAGGTTGCCACCCAGGTCGGTGTGCCCCACGGCGACGTGCCCCTCCCAGTGGGCCACGATGGCCTGCGTCACCTCTTTGACCCGCTGCCACCAGGGATTGTCGGGCTGGTAGTTCAGCTCCAATTCCTCGATGGAGACCTGGCGAGCCGGACTGAACCAGACGGTCTCCGAGGGCTCCACCACACTGTGGACCCTGGCGCCCATGAAGCCGGCGGCGATACCGGGCCCGAAGTTGACCCACCACCAGGGGAAAGCGTCGCCGTAGAAATGAGTGGCGGCAAGCAGGGGCTCATGACGAGCCACAATCTCTTCCGCTGGCATGTCCATGGGATAGTTGCTCAGGAAAGTGTAGCACGGCCCTACGTCCGGCACGGGGTCAGTGACGGCCAGGTAGACCAGGGGGCGTTCCAGCTCCCCCTCCCACCAGGCCAGGGTGTCGCGTCGGATCCGGGCCCAATCCTCGTCCGTGAAGTGCAGGGTAGGCATATGGATACCGTTCCTCCTCGTTGGGTTGTGGCCGAGGGCAATGGGCCTCAGGCCAGTTCAATCTGGCTCCGTCCCAGCGCCAATGCTTCTGGGATGCCCCCCTGGAAGGGCCGCAGGCGCACGCGGAACTGTACCTCCTGGGGCTTAAGCTGGTACACTTCCAGCCGTTCGGGACCGCAGCTGGCGCTGCCCAGGCCCGACTGTCCGTAGTCCAGGTTGAGCGTGATCTCCTTGCGGTAGGTCAGCTCGAATGTGTGCCGAGCCTCGGTCAGGTCTTGGGTGGTGTAATGATGGGCACTGACCTCCAGCCAGGGCGCGCCGATCGCCAAGAGCCCTACGCCCTCTTCATTAGTGAGGGCCACCCAGCGCACCTCGGTCTTGTTGCCGTTCTCCTGTGGTGTGATGTAAGGTACATACTGCTCATCCACCGTTCCTTGATAGAGGCCAATCGCTGCGCCCTCCTGCCGGTCGCAGTATGCCTCGTGCGGTCCGCGACCATACCAGGCCATCTGTTCGTAGCCTGCTGGCAGGGTCATCTGCAACCCGATGCGGGGGAGAAAGGGTACATCGGCATGGCGGGGCACGATATGAGTGTCCACCAGGATGTCGCCGCTGCCGAAGACGGTGTAGGTGATCTCAGTGGAGAACTCGGCCGGTGGCTTAGGGGTCGGCTCTGCCTCCATCCGGCTCTGCAGGGCCGCCACGACCTCAGGGCGAAGGGCTTCGGGGTTGACTGTGCGCAGCGTCTCGAGGACTGCGCTCAGCAGTGTAGGCAGACGGGCGGGCTCGGCATATTGTGCAATAAGCCCGCGCGCCTTGGCCTGCTTGATGGTACCGGGCAGCGCATCGAAGTCCACGCCGAGTCGCTCGCAGAGTGTGCGCAGTCCATTGTGGTCCAGCGACCAGGAGAGGAACCAGGTCAATAGCTCCCCTTGCTCCCTCTGCTCGGCCGGCGGGGGTGTGAACCCGGCGGGCGTCGTGTAGGTGGCCTCTGCTTTGACCTGCACGGTCTGGGGGGCCAGCCTGGTGACGGTGCAGGTGACTGCCTGCGCCTGGAGCTGGTCAAGGCCGATCTCACGCCATTGGGGGGCAATGCGCGCGTCGTTATCGGTGGGGGCACGCCAGAAGTTGATCTGCGGCCCATGGGCGATCAGCTCATGGCCCTGGTAGCTCAGATGCGCCAGTGTCCCCGCGGTACGGTCGAAGGTCAACGCAAAGTCAACGCCGCTGACCTCAATGCGATCGGCCATCTCCTGGAGCTGGAGGGCGGGCATGGTGCTGACGTCCAGCCTGTGGCGCGGTGCTGGCCCTACAGGCAACTTGAACTGCTCCCAGGCGACCTCATGGCCTCTCTCCGCCCACGGCATATCCTCCGCCAGCGTGAAGCTCACGTAGAGCCAATACTCCGCACCGGTCCTGGGGCGCGGGAGCTCCAGCGGGATCTGGATCACCTCATGCTCGCCGGGCGGCGTGCGCAGCAACCCCAGGTGGCCCTCCGCCAGCACAGTCTGATCCTCCGACAGGCGCCAGGTGACCTCCAGATGGCTGAGGTCAGAGAAGTGGTACCGGTTGACGACCTTGAGTCTGCCCGTCGCCAGGTCCAGGGGCTCCACGACCACCGGCTGGTAGACCTTCTTGACCTCGTGGGTGGCCGGCTGGAGTGTACGGTCGGGGAAGACAAGGCCGTTGATGCAGAAATTGCCGTCGTTGGGGTGGTCGCCGAAGTCACCGCCATAGGCGAACCAGGGTGTGCCATCCTCGGTGATGCGACGCAGCCCCTGGTCCACCCAGTCCCAGATGAAGCCGCCGCGCGCGCGGGGGTGCTGTGCGATCACGTCCCAATACTCCTTGAGGTTGCCAGGGCTGTTGCCCATGGCATGGGCGTACTCGCACATGATGAACGGCCGCGTCTCACCTTCCTTGGTTGCCATCTCCGCCAGGCGCTCCAGGGTGGGGTACATGGTACTGATGATGTCTACATAGGGTTGATCCTGGGCTGATTCGTAATGCACAGGGCGTGTGGGATCATGGGCGTGGATCCAGTCCGCCAGCGCCTCGTGGTTGGGCCCGTAGCCCGACTCGTTGCCCAGGGACCAGATGACCACGCTGGGGTGGTTCTTGTCGCGCTCCACCATTCGGGTGCCACGCTCCATGAAGGCGTGGCGCCAGGCGGGATCCCGGGTGGGCTCGTCCCATACGCCGTGGGATTCGATGTTGGCCTCGTCGATGAGGTAGAGACCGTAGAAATCACACAGCTCGTACCAGCGTGGGTCATTGGGGTAATGGGAGGTGCGCACCGCGTTGATGTTCATGCGCTTCATCAACAGGATGTCCTGTACCATGGACTCCAGGCTGACGGTGTGCCCGGTGTCCGGGTCATGCTCGTGGCGGTTGACGCCACGGAAGTAGACGGGCACGCCATTGACAAGGATCTTACCGTCGCGGATCTCCACCTGGCGGAAGCCCACCCGACACGACTCAACCTCCAGCACTGTGCCCTGGCTGTCTTTGAGGGTGAGGAGGAGGGTGTAGAGGGTGGGATGCTCGGCGGACCACTTGTACGGATTGCGCACCGGTTCCTCGAACGTCAGCACGGCCTCGTCGCCCGGTGTCACGGCGACGGCGGCGGTCAGTGGCTCGACGAAGACCGGCTTGCCGGCCGGATCGTGGAGTTGTACCTCCAGCGTGTAGCCCCCGGCCTCCGCTTTCCCATAGTTGCGCACATGGGCGCGCACGCGCAATGTGGCGTCCTGATAGGCCGCATCCAGCGGGGTCTGCACCCAGAAGTCACGGATGTGGACCGGCGGGGTGGCGAAGAGATAGACGCTGCGGTAGATGCCGCTCAGGCGCCAGAAGTCCTGATCCTCCAGGTAGCTGCCATCGGACCAGCGGTAGACGCGCACGGCGAGGGCGTTGTCGCCGGGGCGCAGATAGGGTGTGATGTTGAACTCCGCCGGCAGGCGGCTGTCCTGGCTGTAGCCAACCTCCTGCCCGTTGATCCAGAGGTAGAAGGCCGAGTCCACGCCGTCGAAGACGAGGAAGACCTGGCGTCCCTGCCAGGCCTCGGGCACCGTGAAATGCAGCCGGTAGCAACCGACGGGATTGTCCTCGTGGGGCACCTGCGGCATGTTGTCCGGCGGGAAGGGATACTGGACGTTGGTATACATGGGGACCCCGTACCCCTGCATCTGCCAGTTGCTGGGTACCGGGATGGTATCCCAGGTGCTGTCATCAAAGTCCACATGATAGAAGTCGGCCGGGGAGGTCTCCGGATTGGGCGACCAGTGGAAGCGCCAGTCCCCATCCAGCGAACGGTAGAATGCTGAGCCCTGGCGCTCCCCTGCCAGGGCCGCGGTAGCATCCTGGAAGGGCAACAGCGTGGCGTGGGCCGGTTCTTTATTGTGTCCTACAATCTGGGGGTTCTCCCAGTCGTTGATCATAGTGTCCTCCTTGGAGCAGTAAAGATCCTACATCAGAAGAGCCTGATGACCGCGTCATCAGGCTCTGGTTCACCGGCAATTGCCCCCCTGGTATCGGTATAGGTCATGTCATGCAACCAGGCGTACGGCCCCGGAGAGCGATAGCTCGCGGGCACGATGACAGCGCACGAAGTGGCCGGGGCTGATCTCCTCGAAAGTCGGTGCCTCAGTGCGGCAGATCTCCTGCGCATAGGCGCAACGCGGGTGGAAATAGCAGCCAGATGGCGGATGCGCCGGGTTGGCAACCTCCCCCGGCAGGACGATTTTCTTCCGGCCCGGCGTGGGGTCGGGCAGTGGAATGGCGCCCATCAGGGCCTCTGTATAGGGGTGCTTGGGCGAGGTGAAGAGCTCATAAGTCGAGGCCATCTCCACGATCTTGCCCACGTACATCACCGCCACACGGTCGCTGATGTGGGCCACTACGCTCAGATCGTGTGCCACGAAGAGATAGGTCAGGCCCATGCGCTCCTGCAGATCCTCCAGCAGGTTCAAGATCTGGGCCTGTACCGAGACATCAAGGGCCGAGACTGGCTCATCGCAGACCACGAACTTGGGGTTGGGGGCCAGAGCACGCGCCAGCCCGATGCGCTGCCGCTGCCCACCGCTAAAGGCGTGGGGATAGCGGCGCATGTACTCGGGACGCAGGCCCACCAGGCGCAGCATCTCGGCGACGCGGTCCTCGAGCTCCTTGCCCTGGGCCAATCCCATGGCCCGCAGCGGTGCGCCGACGATGTCGAGCAGCGTCATGCGGGGATTGAGTGAGGCGTAGGGGTCCTGAAAGATCATACGCATACTACGTCGGATTGAACGCAACTCATCGGGTTCCAAGTCCGCCACATTGATGCGTCCCAGATCGGGGTCCCGGAACCAGACTTCTCCCTCCGTGGGGTTGATGGCGCGCAAGATGCAGCGTCCGGTAGTGGTCTTGCCACAGCCGCTCTCGCCCACCAGGCCCAGAGTCTCCCCCTCCATCACGTACAAGCTCACGTCGTCCACAGCCTTGACGTATCCCACCGTCCGCCTGAAAAAGCCTCGTTGGATGGGGAAGTACTTCTTCAGGTTTTTGACCTCCAGCAGTGGTTCTTTCCCGTTTTTTTGCTCGGTCATGGTCGTTATCCTTGAACCTCTCATACGCGCTCGGTGTACAGATGACAGCGTACCGTGTGGTTGGGCTCGACCTCCGCGACCTCGGGCTTGACCTGATCACAAACACCCGGGATCATGTCTGGGCACCGGGGGTGGAATGGACATCCCTGCAAGACGCTGTAGGGATCAGGTACCATGCCTTTGATGGTCTGGAGTCGACGGGCCTCGCGGTCCTTGCGGATTGCATCGGTGAGCTTGGGAATGGAGCGTAACAGCCCGCGCGTATAGGGATGTAGGGGGGTGAAGAAGAGGCTCTGCACATCGGCCTGTTCCACCACCCGGCCCAGGTACATCACCGCCACTTCCTTGGCCATCTCGGCGATGACGCCCAGGTTGTGGGTGATATACATGATCGCCATACCGAATTCCTGTTGGAGGTCTCGCATTAGATCTAAGATCTGAGCCTCGGTGGTCACATCCAGAGCCGTGGTCGGCTCATCGGCGATGAGCAGGTTGGGGCGACAGCTCAGGGCCATGGCGATCACAGCCCGCTGGCGCATGCCGCCGCTGAGCTGGAAGGGATAGCTGTCGATGGTCTGGGCGGGGTTGGGCATCTTGACCCGGGCCAGCATCTCAATGGCGAGTTCTCGTGCCTCTTCCTTACTGACCTTCTGGTGGAGGATGATGGCCTCGGTGATCTGCTTGCCCACGGTACGCACCGGGCTCATGGCGGTCATGGGCTCCTGGAAGACCATGGAGATCTCATTGCCCCGGATGGCCCGTATCTCCCGCCCGTTGGGCTCCAGTTCAGCCAGGTCGATGACGTCCGACATGGCGAAGGTCGTTCCGTCGCGTACCGGCTTGTGGTAGAGGATCTGCCCTTCCTCAATGCGCCCGGGTGAGGGCACCAAACGCATCAGCGACATGGCTGTGATGCTCTTGCCGCAGCCGCTCTCGCCGACGACGCCCAGCGTTTGCCCACGTTTGATGGTCAGATCCACGCCATCGACTGCCCGGACGATACCCTCGGCCAGGTGGAAGTAGGTCTTGAGGTTCTTGACTTCGACCAGTGTGCCGTTCGAATTCTCTGCCATGATGCTATCCCCTAGGTCACGTATGGATCGGCGGCATCGCGCAGACCATCGCCCATGAAATTGAACATCAGGACCGTCGCCACCACAAACGCGACGGGCCAGAGTACCCAGGGCAGTTGCGCCACAGCCATGATGTTCTGTGCGTCCTGAAGCATCACGCCCCAACTGATGGTAGGCGGGTTCAGGCCAATGCCGAGGAAGCTGAGCGAGGTCTCACCCAGGATCATGCCAGGCAATGAGAGTGTCAGCGAGACGATGATGTAGCTGGCGAAGGAGGGAAGCATGTAGCGTGTGATGATGCGCCATTCCGACTCGCCATCCAGCCGGGCCGCCATCACAAAGTCCTCCTCACGCAGGCTCAGTAGCTTTCCACGCACTACCCGCGCCAGGCCTGTCCAGCCGATGATGGAGAGGATGATGGTGGTGAAGAAGTAGATACGGAGCTGCGGCCAGTCCTGGGGAAGCGCCGCAGCCAGCGACATCCACAACGGAATAGTGGGCAGCGAGGTGAGGACCTCGATGACTCGCTGGATAGCTTCATCGATGACACCCCCGAAGTATCCTGCAACGCCACCTAGCGTCAGGCCAAGCACGAAACTGATAGCGATCCCGATAAGCCCTACACTGAGGGAGATTCGAGCCCCGTGAAAGATCCGTGAAAGAACGTCACGGCCCAGGCTGTCGGTGCCCATGAGAAAGATAGGCTGAGCACCGGCACCAGTGCCAAATAGGTGGATGTCACTCTCGAACAGCCCCCATAGTTTGTAGGGGTGGTCATGGACGAAGAGCTTGACGGGATACGTCTGGAGGGCATTGGCCTTGTATACCGGGCGCATGGTGACTGGGTCACGAGTCAAGACCATCTGGTACACAAAGGGGGCCCTGAGCCTGCCATCGAGATCACGGATATAGATGCGTGTGGGTGGCGAAGCGATGTAGGTCTTGTATCGGTAGTGGGGATCGTGCGGTGCCACGAAATCGGCGAAGATCGCGATGAGATACATGGTGATCAGGTAGGCCATGGCCACCTGAGCAAGTTTGTGACGGCGAAACTTCCACCACACGAGCTGCCACTGGCCAGCGCGATAGAACTCCTCCCCCCGCTCTTCGAGTTGTTGATCGGCGGTTTTCCGCTTCTGTAGTTTGCCTCTAATGGTCGTTAGCAAGTTACTCATGCTGCCTCCACGGCACCGAACCGGATTCGAGGGTCGATGACGGCCAGAAGAATGTCGGAAAGCAGGCTCCCTAGAGTAGTCAGTGTGCCGGTGATCAAGATGTAGCTGCCGGCCAGGTACATGTCTTGGCCCATCAGCGCCCGCCAGAGCGCAGGCCCGGCCGTGGGTAGATTCATGACGATTTCTACCACCGTGCCGCCGGAAAAGAGCCAGGGCAGGAGCCACATGATGCCGCTGATGATGGGGTTGATGGCCAGCCGGACGGGGTACTTCACCAGCACCGCGATCTCCGACAGACCTTTAGCCCGCGCCACTGTTACGTACTGCTTACGCAGCTCATCCAGCATCGTGGCGCGCAGCGTACGGATCATACTGGCAGTCCCACCGATGCCCAACAAGATCACCGGCAGCCACATGTGCTTGAGCATGTCCACCACCTTGGCCCAGCTCCAGCCTTGAAGCTGATACTCGGGTGAGAACAGGCCGCCGACCTTGATGCCAAACTTGGTGTAAGCCACATACATCAGGACCATCGCCAGCAGGAAGCCAGGCACGGCAAGGCCGATGAAACCCAGGAAGGTGAAGAAATAGTCGAAGGCAGAGTACTGTTTGACGGCCACGAAGATGCCAATGGGGATGGCGACCACCCAGGTGAACAGCGCCGAGCCCAGGGCGATCAGGAAGGTGAGCCACATGCGGGACATAATGACTTCCTTCACGGGCTTGTTCCACTGAAAGGTGTAGCCGAAGTCGAACTTGGTGACGATGTTCCAGATCCACTTGGCGTACTGGACGTACATGGGTTTGTCCAGCCCGTACATCTCCTCCCACCGTCGGATCTCCGCCTCATCAATCTCGCGGCCCGACTCCCGCAGGCGGTTGAGGTGTTGCTCCAGGTAATCCCCCGGCGGAAGCTGGATTATAATGAAGGCGAGGATGGAGATCAAGAGGATCTGGGGGATCATGCGTACGATACGCATTAAGATATAGCTCAACATGAACTGCACCTCCTCAAGGCAAGGGATGCCTGTGTGTCCCTATACGCTCCTTATCGCACCCACTTCCCAATAGCTCCGGGAGATCAGACGGGGCCGTTGGCCCGCGCCACCGGCTGCGGCAGAAGCGTATAGGGTCCCGCATGCATTCTACTCATTGGACAAGATGGCGGCAAACTGAGCCTGGAGAGGCACCGGATGTGAGACCCACAGGCCCCACATCCGGTCACAGTCGTCGGGGTGGTCAGGCGCGCTCACCACCTTCGTAGTAGAAGGCCTCAGGATGGTAGGTCGAGATGCCGTAGCTGTCCCAGCCGATGGGCACCTTGGGCCGCGGCAGGTTGCGCATGTTCTTGTTGAACAAGAGCGGTGCCGGGCTTTCCAGCACAGTTCCAATGGACAGTGGATTCTCGGCCAGCCAATCGAAGATCTTCTGACCCAGCGCGACGCGCTCGGTCTCACTGACCACCGCCTGCAGCTGATCGTGCCATTCGTAAAGCTGCTTGATGTAGTCGGGTGGCTCGACCAGCCCTTCTGCGCTCTTGTCAGCGGCCAGGTACCACTGTGCCCAGGCTTGCGCAGGTCCGCCCTGGCTTGTGTTGATGGGGATGAACCAGCGCATCTCGATGTGCAGGAGCATGTCGGTGCAGCGGTCCTGGTGCCAGACCCCGCAGTGGCACTCAAGGTTCAGCAGCCGCTCATTGTAGAGGGATTCCTGCTCCTCCTTCGTTGTGGCGTAGATACCCACATCGCGCCAGTAGCTGACGACCATCTCGGTGAACTCATGGGTGGCCACGCCGACGCGGGCTCCAGCGTGCTCGATGTTGAAGTCCAGGCGCTTTCCATCGGGCCGCAGCCTGAAGCCCTCCGAATCGCGCTTGTCCAACCCCATTTCATCCAGAAGCTGGTTGGCCAGGTCCGGATCGTACTGTGCCCAGGCCGTGCCGTACTTCTCTTTGTAGTACTTGGACATGGGCATGGGCCCCATCTGTCCCATACGGGCCAGCCCGAAGTACAGGCTCTGGTTGATCTCCTCGCGATCGATGGCTACCGAGAGCGCCTTGACGAAGTTGGGGTGATTGACGATCTCCTCCAACACCTTGTCCTGCAGGTTATGCTGGGGGTAGAGGGTGTAGCGGTCGGTCATGCAGGAGAGATAATCGCCCACAACGTAGTTGCTCTTCTCTTCATTTTCTTTGTAGAGGGGATACTGAGCAACGGTGACATCGTGCGGGCCCACGTAGTCAAGCTCACCCTGGATGATCTTGAGAGTGACAACCTCGGTGCTGGCCGCGTAGTCGATGCGCAGGTGGTCGATGTAGGGGAGCTGGTTGCCGGCCAGGTCCACCTTCCAGTAGTAGGGGTTGCGGTCCCAGATATACAGGCCCTCTGTGGGGTTATCCACGATCATCCATGGGGAGAGGGTGGGATACTCGGCGAAGTTGGGAGGACCCTGCCAGATGTTGATGCCCCAGCCGTTCTTCTGGTTGAAGAGTTGCTGCCAGGTTTCCAGCCCTTCCTCCTCCGCCATCTTGGTCAACTCTGCTTCGTCAGTATAGCTGGCGTGGAACTGCTTCAGGTAGTGTTTAGGCAAGATCACGTCGCCCATGTGCCAGCGTGTCATGTGGGCCGCGAAGTTGCCGAAGGGTTCTGCGAAGGTGACCTTCCAGGTATAGTCGTCAAGGATCTCAACCTCGGCCAACTCACCGCCCTTGCGCCACTGCCAGCCATACCAGCCCAGCTCCTCGTTGGTGGCGAAGTCGAACCACCAGAAAGCGACGTCTTCGGTAGTCAGCGGCTGGCCGTCTGACCACTTCATGCCCTTGCGCATGTGGAAGGTCCAGGTGCGGCCATCCTCGGACATCTCCCAGCTTTCGAAGATATTGGGGACGATCGTCTTGAGGTCGATGTCGGAGTAGTGGAGCATGCGCTCAGCGTTCCAGCCGTACTCGCTGACGAACCAGACGGTGTCGAAGTGGACCATGCGTACTTCGCCACCGTATACGCCGATGGCGTCGCGCCCACCCACCACAGCAGGGTTGGCTGGCAATCGCTCGTTCAGCGGCGGGAGCTCGCCAGCGTCGACCTTATCCTTGAGGTAAGGCGGTTCGGGTACGCCCTTGGGCACCTCAACGGTGACCTGTACCTCTTTCTGCACCTCGACGGTTTTCTCCACCTCAACTGTCTTCTCTACCTCGACCGTCCGCTCGATGATCTCGGGCGTTGGAGCCGAGCACGCCGCCGCGGCAGCGCCAAGTACGGCGCCCGCGGTCAGTTGAAGGAACTCACGGCGTCTAAGCTTACGTTTCATGGTATTTCCTCCTCTGCTCTAATGACATGACCGGGCATGGACCCTCGGGTTCCCATCGTATATCTGGCCGCCGCTGCCAGATATCGATCAAGGACGAAAAAAGGTACACTCCACATTCTAATCTAGCACGCTCACATGACCTAATCTTCTATTTTTCGGACAAACTTTGGTACTTTTGAGACAATTGACCGTCTGCACCTCCTTATTGCGTCATTCATGGGCCTGCCCGAAGTCGAGCCGCAACAGATAGCGCGACGAACGGATCTCCATCACCTCGGCATCGAGCGGCGTGGCAGTGTAGCTGTTCTGGTAGTGCAGGGGATTGGTCAGTGACACGAACTCGCCGTTGCGCTGCAGGGGTTGATCCCAGCCAAACTTCAGGGCATCGCCGCGCAGGGTCTCGAATGAGACATCCAGTCCTGCAACAGTCAGCGGCAGGGCCAGCACCTTCTCCTGGAACGCTGCAAACTCCCCATCCAGTGCCGCCCGCCCCATCTGGCAGATCCATACCGCCGAAGTGCCGTAGGCACGCAGCTCCCGCTTGGCGCCCGGGTCGTCCCCCATCAGCGTGAAGGTGGGCGTCGCAGTAAGCGCCAGGTAGCCTTCGCCCTGGCGGGCAAATGCCCAGGTCTGCCCTGCCTCATTGGTCCGTAGCTGGTGTTCATCGAAGGCGTAAAGGGGGAAGTAGGCATGGGTGTAGCCCATCCAGTCATCCTCGGGCAGCCGATAGAGGGCGATCAGGACATCCTTCCATTGCGCCACGCGCGGCAACACGGCGTTGCCGCGCCAGAAGCCCGGGCTGTGGGCCTCCGAATCCTGGGCATGGGCCGGATGATTGACGAAGACCACAGCCTCAGGCCCTAACGTGGCCTGCCAGATGTGCTCGGCCCGACCCGGCTGCCCTGGTTGGTAATCCTGGGCCGCACTCAGCATGAAGTCGGGTGTGCGATAGGTGACTTTACGGACCTGCTCTGTGTCCGAGATGGCGTGCTGCTCCCAGCCCCAGTTCTCCTCGGGGGGACTTGTGGCAACCTCCTGGACTAGCGGGGTGTAGGCATAGTTCTCAAGTAAGGCCAGACTGACTGTGCCAGCTAGGTGGTGATTGTAGATCCCCTGTCCCCAGAGCAGACGGGCCACGCCTGCCAGGGGCGAAAGCAGTCCGCCCTTGATCCCCATGGCATCGGCTACGCCTTGGGCCGATCCGTAGATGCCGCGGTGGACGTTGAGCGCGATGGTAAACAGCAACTTGTCCATGACCACCGAGGCCATTTCCCAAATGTCATCATCCTCGGCCAGATCGATCAGGTGGGCCAACGCCGCTAGCTCAGCTTCGAAGGCGGTCGCGCTATCCCACACGCCAAAGCCCTGGCGGGCGCGCGCGTGCAGCCAGGCCATCACTGCGGCCTCGCCATGGGCGCGGTGCCAGCTACCCTTTTCACCCGAGCGGGTGAAGGGCTGATCGGGATAGCGTTGGCCCGCCAGCAGCTCACAGGCAGCCGCTAGCAACGCCCGGCTTTCATCTTCAAGATCAAGGGCAGCGTAGTCAAAGCTGCATGCGGTCTCCGCCAGGGTGGTCCCCAGAGTGGATGGGAAGCGTTCATGTTCCCCAAAACGATAGAGGATGCCCAACAGGCCCAGCAAAGTCAGAGGAGCATCATACTGATCCGCATCCAGCTTCGTGCATGCTCCCTCAAGGGCGGTGACCTCCAGATCGTCCCATTGATCAAGGGCCATCTTCGCCATCTCTCCATAGATAGTAGCCGAATGGTGGCGGCGTGCATTTTGCAGAGCCTCGATTCGTCGCTGTTGAAAGGGAGTCTCGGCGGTATCGGTATAGCGTTGCAGACCCAGTCCCCACAACTTCAGGATGCGCCGGATGCGGAGATCTTTCTCGTAGTACAGCTCGATTCTGGGCATCAGGAGGATCTGTAAAGGGCCCTGCGGTACGTTGTGGGCATGAACCAGCGGTGTCGAGCTTCCTGCCTCGATTTGGGGCCAGCTTTCGGCATAGATGCGACCCGAGGGAGTCTGCAGACGTACCGTGACCTCTTCTGAATCCCTGAATGTGTTCCGCCAGTGGACCTTGATGATTTCATCCCAGTGGTAAACATCGCGGTCGAGGTAAGCAGCCGTGAGGATTTCCTCCATCCGGTTGCGATACTCCACATCCGGGATCGCGGTTGGGATACGCACGCTCACGCCCGTCGCAGGAGCCTGAGGTCGGTCAGCTTGCACCACGCGCAGGGCAAAGCCGTGCAGAGCGCCTGGCATCATGACCTGCTCAAAGCGGACCAGTAATTCCTGGCTCCCCTTGTGGAGCTGTACTTCAATCTGGATCTGTCGGCGGCCGAAGCCTTCGTCACGCTGGACGTGTTGTTTCTCCAGCCAGATGTCCACGGGGCCGTAGGCGGTGAGCATCAGCATGACCGGCTGGTCTGATTCGCTGGTGAGCTGGGTGTAGGCCCAGCCGCGCACGTAGCATGGGCTGGGGTGACATTGAGAGAGGTCGACCAGATGATCATGGTCGCAGCGGGTATAGGTCCAGACGCCCTCGTAGGTCCCAATCTTGAAGGTGCCGGTGGAGATCGGCCCCCGCTCCACTGGTGTCTCGGTGATGCCAGAGTCAGCTTCATAGGATTGGCGGGCCAGAACTGAGCGCCAGTCAGCGGTGTTGAACAGATGTCCCCAGTCACGTTGGCGCGATACGATCTGGGGCCCACCGACCAGCCAGTTATGGACGAAGCCCCGGATCAGAGGGTATTGGATGTATGAGATGGTCATGGATTGTTTAGCTCCTTAAGGAATGACGGCGTAGACGACGCGCCAGGATTGTCAGGGCGGCTCCGAGAATCAGTTCTCCCAGGAAGATACTCCATCGAAACCAGGATCTGATGCTGAACCCCTGCACGGCGAAAATCATAGCATCGGCGGCGGAGATGAGCAACAGCTCAATGCCCAGCACACGGGCCAGGCGGTAGAATAGGTCCCCCTTGGTCACACCGTGGCGGAAGTAGGGCTCAGTGACGACCATCGTAACCAGCCACCCCAGGCCGATGGTGAGCGTCAGGATCTTATCCAGAAACTTGACCACGCGTATTCTTTGGGTGGATTCGCCAATGTAGATGGCTGCGCTGACGCCCAGGAAACCGCTACGGGCCAGCAGCAGAAACCAGATCCCGAGGCCCAACACGAGCAGCCAACCGCCGTAAGCCAGGATGATCTGCCAGCGATGTGTTTTCCGCATATTTTCTTATCTCCCAGTTGCAGGTTTCATCCGGGTGCGGGATGCAAGCTGACTCAGTGGTCAACCCCCAGCAGGCTCAGGGCACTCAGGAAGTCGGCATACAGGACAGGTT
This sequence comes from uncultured Anaerolineales bacterium, assembly GCA_964385885.1. Classification (GTDB taxonomy): domain Bacteria; phylum Chloroflexota; class Anaerolineae; order B4-G1; family SLSP01; genus PWVB01. Next base: position 17,367 of record CAYLRT010000025.1, read on the forward strand.
TGTGCAGGCAGACCGCGGCCGTGTCCGACTCGATCGCCAGGTCTTTGTCCTCGGTCCAGGTGCACACGATGGCCGGGATTGCGGATGTGTCCGGGTTCGAACGCAACCGCTTGAGCAGCCGCTGTGCGGCCGCCGTGGGCGTGTCGAGTTCCAGGACGATCGCCACTGGCTGTTCGCGACGTATGATCGCCAGTACGTCCTCATGCGGATGGCTCGTCATGACCCGGTACGCGGATTCACGCGCATAGCGCTGCATGAGGTACACGAAGCTGGGATCGTCCCCCACGACCATGATCGCAGACGGCTGTAGGCGTACCACCTCTATATCTCACTTACCTGAACCTGTGGGGGCCCTGAGTCCGCCCGGTAGGGTCTCTCTTACAATCTCATTGTTTCACAGCGTCGCCAACAGGTCTGTCACTTTTCGGACCTTTTCTTGCACTTTTGGGACAATCCGGATCTTTAGCAGTAGCGATTCGGTTCTGCCCTTGCTCTGGATTGCCCAGGCCCGTGCTCCAGTGCGCAGATGTGGCTTGTGCATGTCAAAAACTGCAAGGCGGTGGCTGGCTCAGGCATTCCTGCCGAGTCTCTGATACTCTCGTGGGGACATACCAGTCTCCCGGCGGAACACCCGGGCGAAGTAACCGCTGCTGGCGAACCCCACCGAGGTGGCGACCTCGGTCACTGTCATGTTGCGCGTCTGCAGAAGCGCTTTGGCCTGCCGAATGCGGTAGCGGTTGAGGTAGGAGACAGGCGTCAGGCCGGTCTCCCGGCGGAAGCAGCGGTTGAGGTGGCGCTCGCTGAGACCTACGTGGGCTGCTATGTCGGCGCGTGAGATCTCCTCGTCGTAGTGCGCCTGAATGTAGGCCATAGCCCGCAGGGCAGCGCGTCGGGCCTCGTCGGCAGGCTCTCGCGTGTGTGCAAGTGCTGCTGCGATGTGGTGCAGCGTCTCCTGTACGGTATAGATGCCTTTGCTGAGGACGCCGACGGTGCCTCGGTTCAAGCGCGCGATATCGGCCTCGCTGAGGGTCTGACCGGTCAACACCACCACCGGGATCTGACGGCTGAGCTCGTGGGCCTGCATGGCCTCGATCACGCCAAAGCCGTCCAACTCGGGCATCAACAGGTCCAGCAGTACCAGATCCGGCAGTTCGGTGCGGATTACCTGCAGGGCCTCCAGCCCGTTGCGAGCGGTGAGGATCTGGCAATCTGGGAGCTGGGCCTTGACCAGGCGGGCATGGATGCTCAGGACGGCCGGCTCATCGTCAACGATCAGGATTCGCTTCGGGACCTGGTCCTCATCCAGCGACTGCAGCAGGCCATGGCTGCGTAGCACCTGAGCCAGTGTATCTGCGTTCACTGGTTTGGTCAGATGGCTGGCTTCAAACACCGCGCCCCGATCGTCGGCCTCCGAGAGCCGGAAGAAGAGCACAGGGACACCCTGAACCTGGGTGAGTTGCTTCACCCACGACAATAGGCCCCAGCCCTGGGCCGATATCGCCTCCTCATCCAGCACGATGGCGTCCGGTACTCCGCTTGAGATGTCAGGGAGCCAGGATGGGTCCCCCCGGGGCCGGGTGACAAGGAGTTCAATTCCCTGCTCGGTCAGGTAGTCAACCAGCACCTGATGCCTCTCGGGGGTCTGGCTGATCAAAAGGACGCGTGGTCCCTCTCCCGATGGCTGGGATGTGACCTGCGGGGGTGATGGCGGGACAGGAAGTGTGAAGAAGAAGCGTGCTCCCTCGCCTACTGCACCAGGCGAGACCACACCGATCTCCCCACCGTGTAGCTCGACCAGGCGCCGGCAGATAGCAAGTCCCAGGCCCAGGCCACCATAGCCACGGGATGTCGTGCGCTCCGACTGCCGGAACTCGTCGAAGATGACCGATTGCTCCTCACGGGGCACGCCCAGTCCCGTATCGGTGACGCTGACGGTGAGTGCACCGCCAGTCTGCTGAACGGAGAGGGTGATACTTCCCTGCGTGGTGAACTTGACCGCGTTGCTCACCAGGTTGAGCAGCACCTGGCGCAGTCGGACGCGGTCACCATAGACGGACGGCAGATCCTGAGGGATCGCAGTACGCCAGCTCAGCCCTTTGTCCTGGGCCATCCTATGCCCAATCACTGCCACCGGCTCTATTACATCGGCCCACAGGTCCAGCGGCTCACGCACCAGTCGCAGTTCCCCGATCTCACTCACCGACAGATCCAGCACATCGCGGATCAGGGCATCCAGATGCTGGGCGTTGACATAGATCTGCTCCAGGTCTTCGAAGTTGGCCAGCACAGTCTGGGTCCCCTCGCCCCTGGCTTGACGTAGCAGGAGATCGGTGAGTCCGGAGATGAGGTTCAGGGGGGTGCGTAGTTCGTGACTGACCATAGAAAGGAAGCGGCTCTTGAGGCGATTGGCCTCCTCCGCCAGCCGCTGCCCTTCAACAGCCGCCTGATACAGCCGTGCACCGCGCAGGGCAGGGACAATCTGGAGCACGATGTCGGCGCACAGGTCCAGGTTACCCATATCGAAGGCAATGAAGCCTTCCAGACCGCGATCTGTTACCAACGGGGCGACCGCCAGATGGTAGGGTTGGTCCTCGGGGTAGAGCCCAGGGGGTGGGAAGGTCCGGGTGGCAAAGCGCGGGGAGAGGATATGGGCCTCACCGGGTGCGGCTCGCAGGGTGCACCAGGCCACGGGATCGTCATAGGCTGGCTCGTAGAGCCCTACCGCCACGTGACGGATGCCGGCTATGGGCAGGTGGTCCACCAGTGCCTGAAAGACCTCCTCTTCGTCTTGGGCCGTGTGGAGGCGCGCTGTCAACTGGTTGAGCTGATAGCGGAACTCGGCCTCCTGGGCCACCTGGCGGGCGTGGTGGCCCTGAGCGATGGCGCTGATAGCGATACGGGCCCGATCCAGCATCTGTGCCACCTCGGCTGCATTGAGGAGCGTACCCGGCCCCGAGAGATGGCTCTGCCGCAGCACGGTGAGAGCTGCGTGCCAGGCGTGCTCGTTGTCGTCGTGGGCTGCGGTATAGTTCAGGATTCGCTGGAACGTCCGCTGGAAGATGGCAGGATCCCTTTCGGTCAGGCTGGTGTGGAAACCTTGCACCAGCTCCGCACATAGACCGTGCAAGGCCTTTTGGCTGAGGCGTTGGATCTCCTCAGATGTGACGGTGACAAGGGCCTCGATCAACTGGGCCTCATCCCACACGTGCGGCTCATTGCCGACGAGTGAGCTGAGCTGATCGGCGACCCTCTCGCTGGGCAGACAGCCGCAGGACTCGCGCACGACCAGATGGGTGGGCACACGGATGGTCTCGATTCCCTGCGCTTCCCCGCTGAGGTAACGTAGCAGCAGGATCACGGATTGGTAACCCAGCTCGAAGACCGGGTAGTGCACGGTCGTAAGACGGGGGATCGAGGCACGGGCCTCGATGCGGTCATCGAAACCTGCCAGGGCCACGTCGTCGGGGATGGACAGGCCAGCCTCATGCAGTGCCTGCGCTGCCCCGACCGCTGCCAGATCATTACTGGCCATCACCGCAGTGAAGGGATGGTGGGTCTGCAGGATACGATGCATGGCACGATAACCCCCCTCTGTGGTGTGAGCACTGTAGGCTGTGAGATCGGGGTCTGTGGCAAGGCCGTGCGCGTGCATGAAGCGCAGGTAGGCCCTCAGCCGGTGCCCGCTATCCCCTTGGGGACGGTCCTGGTGGCCGGCAATGAATGCGATCTGGCGGTGACTATGGCTCAGCAGGTGCTCCAAGACCTGCTGCATGCCGCTCTCGTTATCGGGTACGACCGACGGCCCCTGCTCCCCACTGCCGGCAAAAACCAGCGGGTAACCTTCTCCCTGGAGCCGGCGGAAGAAGGCCTCCATCTCCTCTGAGGGGGCTATAGGAGGCGCGATGATCAGGCCATCCGTGTTCCAAGAGCCAACGGGGACGAAGTCCGCTTCCGGCACGACCAGCGGCCAGGCAGGTCGTCCCAGGGTAATATCTCGGGGTGAACCCAGGCCATAAGCGATGAGGAGATTGCAGTCATAGGCCTGAGCTGCGGCCTGGATACCGTGGAAAAGCTGATGCAGGAAGCTGTCTGGCGCGCCAGCGTAGGCTTGCCAGCCTGCAAGGACACCGATCGTGAGACGTCGCTTGCCCTTGCCTCCTTTCATGTGTGCTCCTCTGACCATGAACTCCCGCGCCCCTCACTATACTCCCGCTTGCATCCTCCTGCAACCGGGTCCCCCAAGGGAAAGCGGAGAGGTGATTGTCACTTTCTAAGTGACAATCACCTCTCGGTTCGCTGCTCTGCGCAGCTCGCTCTCACAGCCGGGCGTGTTTCTCGGCGTGGAGGGCCAGGACGCGGGCCTGCACCTCCTCCAGATAGCGACCCCGCAGGGGATACCAGCGGAGCAGGAAGGCGCCCAGCAGCAGCGCCAGCCCGGGGATCAGCCCCACGATCATGCGGATCCCCAGCAGCGCGCTCGCCGGCTGGTCCAACATGATCTGGCCGCCATGGGCCTCGCGGGTGATGAACCCGGTGCTCTCCAGGATGAAAGGGGTGAGGGCCAGCGCCACCGACTGCGCGGGCTTGGTGAGCAGGGCGTTCACCCCGAAGAACGCCCCTTCGCGCCGCACCCCGGACCGCAACTCATCCTCGTCGGCGACCTGAGCGAACAACACATTGGTGAGCGTCTGGGGCCCCGCCAGGCCGAAGCCCGCGATGGCGAGACAGACCGGGATCCAGCCCTTGGGCACGACCATCACCGCCGTCAGCGCCAGTCCGGCTACTGTGAGAAGGCGCTGCTGCGCGCCCGCCACCCCAAAGCGCTGCCGGATGAGCGACGTGAGGGGCACGCCGATGATGAGGGGGACGAACAGGCAGGCGATCAACAGGATCGTGCTGGTCTGCAGGAGGTAGTCGGCCACGTAGAAAAGTGCGCCCAGGATCAGCGACTGCATCAGGATCGACATGAAGTTCTGGGCGACCAGCACCAGGAAGGCGCGGCTGGCAAAGGTGTAGCGGATGGCCTCGCCCAGTTTGAGCGGCTTATCCACCTGATGGAACTCAGGGCGTTCTTTCACCTTGAGCGTGGTGAGGATGATCAACGTGGCGCTGAGCACGCCGATGGCGACCATGGCCAGGCGCAGGGGCAGGAACGAGGGTGCACCGCCGACCTTGGGGCGGAACAGGTCGGGGATGACAAAGCCGAGGATCGAGCCCAGCAACCCAAAGAGAGACGACGAGATCTGCAGCCCGTTGCGCTCAGCATCCGACTCGGTGACTTCGGGGAGAAGTGCGGAGTAGGCCAGGCCGATGATGGTATAGGCGGTATCATACAGCAGCATGCTGGCCAGCATCCAGGCGAAGAGTGTGGCGTCGGGGGCATGGACGGGCGCCATCCATACCAGGATGAAGAAGAGCGCCAGGAAGGGAGCCGTGAAGCGCATGTAGGGGATGCGACGCCCCCATCGTGAACGCGTGCTATCGGTGATGTAACCGAAGAGCGGGTCATTGACCGCGTTCCAGATGGCGTAGAGGGTGGAGGCCAGCGCGATCCAGCGCGCCCGTACACCCAGGTAGTCCTGGTAGAAGATGGGCAGCAGGGCGCCATAGGTGCTGGAGACAAGGGATGTGCCCAACGAGGCCAGGCCCCACACGAACTTGTAGCTGCGGCTCAGTCGGATCGGTTGCGGTGCAGGGTCTCGGGAAGCGGTTGCTGTCATGGGTTTACCTCCGGCAAGAGTGAGTGGCCCCGCCCCGGTGGGCTAGCGGCTGCGAAACAGGTCGCGCAACTGGCGCCAGCGGATCACGTGGATGCCCTGCTCATGCAGCAGGGCGCGCATAGCGTCCTGCATGAAGATCTCGTAATCGGCGACACGGGCCTCCCAACCGTCAGGTATGATGGCCCGCAGCTCTGGTGTGTCCTTGGAGGGATGAATGATGAGGTAGGTCAGGCCCACGGGGAGCCGCTCCAGGGTACGACGTGCCTGGGCCAGGTGCGTCTCGCGATGGTCGAAGGGGATGAACGTGATCTCGTCGAAGAGGGGCATGCCCTGGGCGTCGAGCTCCTGTATCATCGCCGGCAGCCGCGCTGCCAACGGCTGCGGGAAACCCATCGCTTCGAGCTGTGCCTGAGTGCGGCGCACCAGGAAGGGCGGGATGTTGTAGCAACGTGCCACCTCCAGATAGCTTTCCAGGAAGCCGGGGAAGAAGACCGTGCCCATGTGGCTGTCGATGTGCGTGACGTCAATGCCGGCGGCCAGGGCGCGTTCCACCTGGGCGAAGACCTCGGCGCGCACAGCTTCGGGGCTGGCGTGGCGCTGGACGGCCTCCGAGGTCATGGGGAGGTAGCCTGCCTCATCCAGCAAGCCGGAGGCCGGATCGCGCGTTGAGACCGGACCCCAACGGTAGCCGCTATCCCATTCGCTGGTGAGGGTGACGTGGACGCCCATGTCGACGATGGCGGGATGTTCCCGGCAGAAATGCGCTGTGGCCTGGAACCAGGGGCAGGGAACCATGACGGAACCGGAGGAGATGATGCCCACCGCCGCCAGGTCGGCGTAGGCTGCCAGGGAGGCGTGACACATGCCGATATCGTCGGTATGGATGAGTACGGCGCGGTCGTGCTCTGAGAGACCGAGCGCCTTGAGTAACGGGTTGGCCATGGCTTGACTCCTTCGATAGTAGTGTGTTGTGTGGCAGGTCATGATAGTGCGCCCTATGGTGGGCGCAAGTTTGGACTGTGGCATTTGGAGTGCGGCGATACCTCGCTGCTTTCAACCCCTCAGTGGTTGCGCAAGGTCAGGGGCAGATAGATGAAGTGTTACGGCCCCACGCGCTGCCAGGTGAGGCGGGCTTTGGCGGCCTGGAAAGCCTCGAAGTATTCCATGCGCACGACGTGCGGGCCGGCGTCGAGCCGGACGGTGGCATAACGCGTGCCCCGCATAGGCCGCCAGTTGCTCAGCACGAGCCGGTCATCCACATAGAGCCGCACGCCGTCATCGGTGGTGGTAGTGAAGCGGTACAGGCCATCCTCGAAGGTGAAGGTGCCTGTCCAGCGTACAGCGAAGACGTTGGCAGGGAGGCCCTCAGCCGGGGCGTCCCAACCCCAGTCGAAGTCAATGACGGGATCCACCCGCGTCAGCCGGGGCGGCTTGCTCATGTCGCGGCTGCCGAAGTACTCCGCCTGCCATGGGCCGGGGAGGACGACACCCGACGGCGATGGGGCTGCGGCCGGCCTGGCCTGTGTGGTGGGCGCGCGATAGATGGGAGAGGGGGGTGTGGCCTGGGCCACGGCTACGGTGGGCGCATAATCCCACCAGAACTGCACCCGCGCGCTGCCGGTACCCTCGAAGTACTCCACCCGCAGCGTGTGTGGCCCCTCCAGCCAGTGCCAGTCCTGATAGTGCCACTCGAAGTCCTGTGGCTCCCAATGGTTCAGGCGAAGGTCCGCGTCGTCGATCCACAGGCGGATCCCATCGTCGGCACGGGCGTTGAAGCGGTAGAGGCCAGGCGCGAAATCCCAGGTGCGCACCCACTGCACTGAGAAGTTGTCCGCCGGCATCCACTCGACGGGTGCGCCCTCCCCCCAGTCGAAGGCGATCTCGCGGTCGGCGCGGATCAGCGCCGGGCCGCCGCGCAGCTCGCGGTTGTCATAGTAGCGGCCCTCCCAGCCCGTGGCGGTATCCAGGCGGTCCCACCATACGTGGATGGCGGCCTCGCCGCCTTCCTCGAAGTAGTCCACCACCACGGTGTGCTGCCCCGCGCTGAGGGTGATGTCGCCATGGTGGGTGTTGGGTAGCTTCTGCTTGATCCAGGCGTCCACCACTGCCTGCCCATCGACGTAGATGCGCACGCCGTCATCGCTGCTGGCGTAGAAGCGGTAGGTACCAGCCTGGAAGCCCACCGTGCGGGCCCAGCGGGCCGAGAACCCATCGGCGGGCACAGCGGGGTCAGGGCTGCCGGTGCCCCAGTCGAAGTCGATGGCAGCATCGCGGCGGCCCAGGGTAGCAGGACCTGACAGAGCCGTATTATCCCAGAAGCTCGCCTCCCAGGTGTCGCCGCCATGGAGTTTCTCCCAGCCTACCTGTAGCGAGGCCACGCCGCTGCGCTCGTAGTACTCGATGCGCACCCGCTGCACGCCGCCGGGCACGGTGTGGTCACGGCTGTGCCATGTGGCGCCCTGGTCATACCATGCGTCGATGATAAGCTGGTCGTTGATCCACAGACGCAGTCCGTCGTCGGAGCGATAGCGGAAGCGGTAAGTGCCGGCCTCGAACCAGACATCCTTCACATACCGCGCGGAGAAGTTATCGGCGGGTACCCCGGCCCCCGGGCTACCGAAGCCCCAGGTGTGGGTCAGGTCTGCCTCATAGCGGGTGAGGACCGGTCCGCCGGAGAGGGTAGTGTTGGCGAAATACTCGGCGTACCAGTCGCCCTCTGCAGCAGCGGTTGGCTGCGGTGTACCGAGCATGCCGATAAGCATGATCAGCCCCGAGATCAAAGCAAGAACTCGATTCATCGCTGGCTCCTTTTCGCTGCACGATGGCATAGAGTCATTTTCAATTATACGTCTGTTTTGGCCCGGATGCACACACATCTTGGCTTTTTCCTACTTATGAGACGCACGTGCACCCTCACCGGTTCCACCGCCCATTATCCGCCGGCGACCAACCACAGCCAGAGGCCCTATCCGGTTGCCACTGCCGAAGATATATACCCACCGTGCCGTCCAGGTTATCCACATTTTTCACCCACTTATCCACAGAGTTCTACCCTGCGTCGCAGGAAGGTCAGGGCGGTGGGGCGTCTTCGCCACCAGCGGCTATGGAACAGGCATCCGGTGGGGATGATATGCCTTCAGATGGCCCCTCGTGGGGCGTGTGCGAGGGAAATGGGGGCGGTGTGGTTGTAGTGTTTGGGGGCTGTGGATAACCTGACGCGGATGTGGAAGGCATGCGCACAGTCCGTGGGGGATCAGAGAACGCTGGCATCTATGGCAGCAACGGCTGTCCAGCCCGGGATACGGGCCGGGGTGCAACAGCCCGGCCTCTAGCCAGGCCCGGCCTCCAGCCAGGCGTCGAGTCATCGTGCTCTCACATGGCGTGCGTCAGGGGCCGTTGTTTTGCTCGTGCAACACGATCTGCTGAGGCAGGGATTCCCTCGTGCGGCATTTCTGTGATCGAGGGCATTTCGAATCGCAGCTAGTGCTGCAGCGCAACCACCCGTCTTGATGAGGGTGGGGTAACTGCAGGAGCTTCTGCGAGGCCCCCGCCCTGATGTAGGGCGCCAACCTCCAGCGCTAGATATCGAGGTTCTGCACCTCACGGGCATGCGACTGGATGAACTTGCGGCGTGGCGGTACCGCGCTGCCCATCAACATGCTGAAGACCCGGTCGGCTTCAGCTGCGTCGTTGATCTGCACCTGCAAGAGCGTACGCCGAGCGGGATCCATAGTGGTCTCCCAAAGCTGCTCCGGGTTCATCTCGCCCAAGCCCTTGTAGCGCTGAAGGCTGTAGTGGCGGCCATCCAGGTCGTCCAGTGCCTCTGCCAGCTCTCTCTCCGAGTAGACATAGCGGCGCTCTCTCCCGGCACGTACCAGGTAGAGCGGCGGTTGCGCGATGTAGAGATGGCCATCCTCGATGAGCCCCGGCATATAGCGGAAGAAGAACGTCAGCAGTAGTGTCGTGATGTGCGCGCCGTCCACATCGGCATCGGTCATGATGATCACGCGGTTATAGCGCAGATTGGAGAGGTCGAACTGATCACCGATGCCACACCCCAACGCCGAGATGATCGCCTGGATCTCCTTGTTGTTCAGGATCTTGTTGAGCCCTGCACGCTCGGTGTTGAGGATCTTGCCGCGCAACGGCAACACGGCCTGAAACTGCCGATCGCGGCCCTGCTTGGCCGAGCCACCAGCCGAGTCGCCCTCGACGATGAAAAGTTCACTCTGCTCCGGGTCACGGCTGGAGCAATCGGCCAGCTTACCGGGGAGCGTCATGCTCTCCAGTGCGCTCTTGCGGATCACCAGATCCCGCGCCTTGCGTGCCGCCGCCCGTGCCCGCATCGACGTCAGGGCTTTCTCGATGATGGCCCGCGCGGCCCGGGGATCCGACACCAGGAATTTGCTCAGCGCGTCGGCGGTTACGCTCTCTACTGCCTGCCGTACCTCAGGGTTCATCAGCTTTACCTTGGTCTGGCTCTCGAACTGCGGTTCAGGAACCTTCACGCTGATGACCGCTGTCAGGCCCTCACGCACATCGTCGCCACTTAGGTTAGGGTCAGTGTCGCGCAAAATCCCAAGCGAGCGCCCTACATCGTTGATAGTGCGCGTCAGCGCAGCACGGAATCCTGTCAGGTGCGTGCCGCCGTCGATAGTATTGATGGTGTTGGCGAAGCAGAGTACCGTCTCGTTGAAGCTGTCGCTGTACTGCAGCGCGACCTCCACTCCGATATCATCGACCACCTTCTCGGCGTAGAGCGGCTCGTGGAGTGGCTTGCGTGTGCGGTTCAGGTAAGTGACAAAGGCGCGTATCCCGCCCTCGAAGTAGAAGGTCATGCGACGGGCAGGCCTCTTCCGGCGGTCAATCAACTCGATGGTCACACCGCGTGTCACGAAAGCCATCTCGCGGAATCGCTGCGCCAGAGTGATGAAGTTGTATGTCACATCGTGGAAGATGGTGGGATCGAAGCGGAATGCTACGATGGTGCCAGTATCTGCAGGATCGCAGGTGCCCACCGGCTCCACCTCGGTGACCGGATGACCCCGCTCGAAGCGCTGACGATACACCTTGCCGTCGTTGGACTTGACTGTGACCTCCATCCACTCCGAGAGGGCATTGACGGCCGAGACGCCCACGCCATGCAGCCCGCCAGAGACCTTGTAGCCCCCGCCGTCGAACTTACCACCGGCGTGCAGCGTCGTCAGCACCAACGTCAGCGCCGAGATTCCCTTCTCGGGATGGATCCCCACTGGGATACCGCGGCCATTGTCGGCCACGACGACACTCAGGTCAGGCTCGATGACCACCTGAATGTGATCACAGGCCCCGGCCAGAGCCTCGTCGATGGAGTTGTCTACGACCTCGTAGACCAGGTGATGGAGGGCGCGCTCGTCGGTGCCGCCCACATACATGCCGGGGCGCCGCCGCACAGCCTCCAACCCCTCCAGGACCTGGATTGTGGAGGCATCGTATTTTAATTGTGAATCTCGGGTTCTTTCAACCATGTTCTGACTACGTCAATCCTGACCCAAAACCTACCGGTCCAGTATATTCGGCCTTGGTCACCCTGATGGGACTTGCGCCTCGTTGCGCTGTCCGCTCAGGAAGTGCACCAACGCCCGCAGGAAGGCCAGCCGCTCCTGATAGAAGATGAAGAGCGCGGCGGTGACGGCAGTACTCACGAAAGCATGTCCCGCCAGCCCAACGGCCGCAGTCCAGGAGTCCGTCGGTGGCAGGGTCCAAACCACGTTTAAGCCTTGCGTCACCACCATGATGAGGCCCAGCAGCAGCAGCGTCTGCAGAAAGTCACCGCGGGTGAGCAACATACTCTCCCGCACTGCCTCCGCCACCCCGCGCCGCATCTGGACCATCCCCGGAACGGTGAACAGCAGATGGAACACGACGAACATCCCCAGCGCAGAAAAAAGCGTCAACGCCAGGCCGGCAACTGCCAAGTTGATCAGCCCAAGCAGGGTGACGAACAGAGAGATCGCCACGGAGAAGAGAAGGCCCACCACCAGCAATGCTATGCCCAACCTCGCGAGCCGACGCCACAATGTGAACACATCTTCCGGGCCGGGCAGCTCAGCCGCCGTCTCGTCGAGCACGGCACGCCCCACGTTGTGCAGATAGAGGGCGTTCAGCCCCAGCCCCACCAGTGCCAGCAACACGCTCAGCAGGATGACGAGCCCAATGGTGCCCACTTCTAGAGTAGGTTGTACTCCCCAGGGTATCTCTCCACCCAAGCGCATTGGCATCAGCACAGGCACGCCCAGCAGTGGACCAGGGTTCAGCGCTGAGAAAAGGTTGAAGCCGCTGCTCAGCTCATCAAGCATCTGCGATAACATCGCCAGCGACTCGGCTGTGCCTGCTGCGTCAGGATCCAGTAGCATTGTCTGAAGCAGCAATTGCTTCATCCCCTGCAGTACCGGCGCGATCGACAGACGTGGACCCAGCCATAGCCACAGGTCCAATGCCAAAGGCAGGATGATCAAGGTCGGGTGTCGGGCGACGACCTCAAAGCCGGTGACGATGCAGGCCAGGGCGCCCATGGGGCGCCGTATGTCCTCGTGGGCATCGTTTGACTGATTCACGGGTTTATTATACCACAATCAGACAAAACGGCGACAGAACAGGTTCGAGTGCCGAGAGTGTGGGAGGCCAATTGACTACTTGGCTCCTGTGTTTGC
>CAYLRT010000026.1:0-8632 GCA_964385885.1 uncultured Anaerolineales bacterium
CTCTACCAGGTCGCTATGCTGGGCTTTGCGCCTGGTTTCACCTACCTGCTGGGATTGCCTCCGGCCCTGACCGCGCCGCGGCTGCCCACACCGCGGCTTCGGGTGCCTCCGGGCAGTGTAGGTATCGCGGGGGGCCAGACAGGCATCTACGCCTTAGCGACGCCGGGCGGTTGGCGCATCATCGGGCGCACTGCCCTGCAGCTCTTCGATTCCACACGGGCTGATCCCTTCCTTATCCATGCCGGCGACCGCGTGCGTTTCGTCCCTGAGCACGGAGAGTGAATCCATGGCCGGGGCAATCCTGGAGGTATTGGAACCCGGTGCCCTCACCACGGTCCAGGACGGGGGACGCCGTGGTTGGGCGCGTTACGGCATTCCGCCCTCCGGTCCCATGGACCCGGTGGCCATGGCGATCGCCAACCGCCTGGTCGGCAACCCAGTGGGAAGTGCCGCGCTGGAGATTACGCTCACCGGGCCGGTATTGCGGGCCTATGGCGACCTGCTGATCGCCGTCTGTGGTGCAGAGTTCGACGTGTGGGTGGAACGGTTGAATGTTCCCTTATGGTGTAGTGTCTTCGTTCGTGACGGGGCCGTGATCAAATTCAGCACCTGTCACAGGGGGATGCGGGCTTACCTGGCTGTGGCGGGCGGCATCCAGGTCCCTACCTTTCTGGGATCAGCCGCCACTTATCTGCCGGCTGGCTTTGGAGGGCTCGGAGGACGGGCCTTGACGACCGGGGATCAGCTCCATATCGGGGAACATCCCGTCAGCGATCTCGCCCTACACGCCGGCCAGCGATGGCCCATGGAGAGACGGCCTACCTACCACTCACCCCCCACACTCCGCGTGGTGCCTGGCCCCCAGGCAGATGTCTTTGAGCCAGATACCACGGCCCGCTTCTTTGACTCATGTTACAAGGTCACTACCCAGTCCAATCGCATGGGCATACGACTGAGCGGACCGACTCTCATGCCACACCATGCGGCATCCATGGTCTCGGATGGCGTAATCGCGGGCAGCATCCAGGTTCCACCTGACGGTCAGCCCATCGTCATGATGGCAGATCACCAGACGACAGGCGGATATCCCAAGATCGCCACGGTCATCTGGCCTGATCTTCCCCTGATCGCTCAATGCCTGCCAGGCACAGATGTGCGATTCCGCTCTATCTCCTGGCAGCAGGCCGTAGAGGCCCATAGAGCAACCCGCGCCAGGTTGGGGCTGTGACACAGCTCGGCGCCTTACTCCCGAGACAGGACTTGCCTGATCTCTCCCACGTACATCCTATGGTAGTCCTGCGCCGGATAAGCCTCTGGTAAGATAGCCTTGTCGATGAAAGCCTCAGAGTCAAGGTCCTGCGCATACAACTTACGACAGACCAGCACCAGCCGGGCTTCAGCGAAGTAGATCGTCCCATCGTCCGCAGTCAGCGGTGTAAGGCCTGTGGCAGCGACCTTGTCCACATCACGCCCTGAATGCGTCCCACAGAAGTTGAGAACGGAGCGATAGGATTCATCGAAGAAGGAGAGCGAGAAAGTTGCACTGCGCTCCATGAACTCGAATGTGTAACGCTGGGGGCGCACCACCACCAACGCCACGCGACGTCCCCACAGGATACCCATCGCCCCCCAGCTAGCCGTCATGGTGTTGAAAGCATCTGGTGACCCGGCCGTGATGAGCATCCAGTCCTTACCGATCAGCTTAAAGACGTTGTCCGAGATCATTTCTGGCTCAATCTGACGCCACGATGTACCCTTGAGCATCCTACCACCTCCTTACGGTCCTGACTATAGGCCGCCCCACAGTGACGCAGTGTGCCACCGAGTAGTCCCAGCTATCTCCTCAGGCCTCTCACCCCACCGGTGAACCATCACAGCCCTTCGACATACCGAACCGGTTTCCTATAAGATAGAAAAGGGGCCGTGGGATCACACCTGCCAGTCCGGCCAGCATCCGATAGCCAATGCCTGGCACCGAGAGGACCCGATCCTCCGCCAGGTGACGTAGGGAGCGCTGCACCACGAACTCCGGCGACAGCCACAGAAAGCTGGGAAGCCGCCGCTGGATACCGGCCGATGCCTGAAACTCGGTTCGCACAAAACCCGGACAGAGCGCCTGCGCGCGTACACCGCTCCCCATCAGCTCCTGGTGCAGTGCCTCCGTGAACGCCCGCTGGTAGCACTTCGTGGCGGCATAGGTGGCCTGCTCTGGCAGTGGATAATAGGCCATGAGAGAGGAAACGTTCACGATAGCGCCGTGGTGCCGAGCCAACATCCCTGGAAGCGCAGCCCGTGTCAGGCGCATCGTTGCCACTATATGCAACTGCACCATATCGAGGACACGCTCGAAATCAACGGTAGCGAAAGGTCCCGAGAGGCCGAAGCCTGCATTGTTGACCAGAAAGGAGAGCCCATCCGTCGCTCGGATGATCTCCTCGACAGCCTCGATTCCCTCTGGCGTCGTCAGGTCCGCGCAGAGCGTGACGGTATCCACAGGATAGGCCTCGGATATCTGCGCTGCCACTGCTTCCAGGCGTTCCCATCGCCGCGCCACCAGGATGACGTGGTAGCCCAATGCAGCCAGCGCTACGGCATAGGCCCGTCCAATGCCGCTCGACGCCCCGGTCACCAGCGCCCATCGCGACGCGTCAGGGGATGGCAATGAAAAGGCCCGACGCGCAAGCCAACGGCGCCACTGGTCTAGAGTCACCCCCAATGCTCCCATGGCGGCAAGTCCCAACAGGAAAGCCCGACGCGGGCCACGCCAGGATGCACATCCAACCATCATTATGGCTCCCATAAACAGGACAAGATAAACGGTGCCAGTGTACCATGGGGCTCAGCTCAGACAATCACGCTCTCTCGGAGCAACTAATGGCGAAGGACAGAATCCTGAAAGCGCCCCCTTGCGGCCCAGGAAGAATGAGGGAGTCCCCGTAAGGCCACGCCCCTATGCCATCTCTGAGAGAAGGTTGAGGGTTCGCGCTACCAGGATCGCCCCGCTTTCAGGCGCAAAGAGCCCATAGACGGCCTCATACCCACCCTCACGAGCGGCTTCCGGCGTCGCTATGTACCCCTGCAACTCACCATTCGCCAGAGAGATCACGAAGCTCTGAGGAACCTGATGTTCCACGCGCAGACCATATTCAACGAACACCTCCCCAGGCCATCCCACAAATCGCCAGGGTCCCACCTGGATAACCTGGATCTGGGCGGGCATACAGGCTTTGCGTGCACCTTCAAGTCGGCCAGTCTCCGCGGCCCGCGCGAGCGCCACGCAGGCCTCAGCCCCCAACCAATCCACTTCCGCCGTACGAACGATCTCACGCGGTGCACGGGCACGCCGCAGGGCCTCCAGGCGTGCCCGCGCCTTGACCAGTCGCCTCGCTGCCTCGGCAACGGGGGGTATGGGCTTTGGCGGCAGATCGACCAGCGCACGCTGGTGCCGAATCCGGACCTGCGCCTGCAGTTCGATTCGCTGGAGTGCCTGCTCGATGGCACGGCCCAACAAGGTTCCTAGCCGCTCCGCCTCCTCGAACGTGTTGGCGCGGGTAACATGCCGGGGGCTCAGATTGCCCGAGGGCCCCGTATGGATCAGGATGGGACACGGGTCGAGGACGTGACGTTGTAGATACTGCCGGGCCATCGCAGGGAAATCCCCGCTGATGAGGGTAGAATCGCCGTGGAGTACCGTAGGATGCATGGAAGAGACAAACATAGCAGCCACCGGTGTCTCATCGGTCAGCGTACAAGCCAGGAGAACCGGGACCCTGGGGTTCGAGGGCCCGTCTGGATCTCGCCTGTTGGTGCCGATGTCTGGACACACCGCCACAGCCAGGCCAATCCGACCCGGATTGGCCCTCTGTCGGGCCAACTCTGCTGCCGCGACCATCCCATCCTCCAGCATCTCGAGATAGGCTGGGTCAGGCTGCAACGTCTCCGGATCGGACCCACTAAGCAGCCCACCGACGACCATCGGCCCCGAATGCGTGTGGGTGGCCGTGATCATGATGTGAGAGGCCGGGATGGCGGTACGCAGTTCGATACGCTCCCGCACCCGTGCCACCATGGCCTTCGGGACACAGATTACGTCGTTAGCAATGAAAAGCGCCTCAGTGGTGCCGTCGTGGAGATAGAGGGCCGAACTCATGAGTCGGTCGTGAACGCCTGTGCTATACCGCGAGACATGGGCATAGCCGCTCAGGAATTGCGTCGTCGATGGCGTGATATCCACCGCGGCCGCCCCAACACTCAGAATGTGGCTATGACTCATCACCGATCCTGTTCACCAATCTGACCTATATCACACCGATTTAAACTGGAAGAGGGCCCCGACCCTCCGCCCGTATGGGTCATCCGCGTCGATCTCCAGTGTACGCCGGACTCTTGACTTGTCATGAAGCTCGCGTTCAATCCGAAGGAGAATGCCGCGAGATGCAGAAGAAAACCTGTGTTCACACTTATCCAACCAAGGTCGTCAGGAAGCGCCCACCCCAGAGTCTTGAAGCCGAGGTCACTAATCTGACAACGGACTCGAGTCCAGTATACTAAAGCATTGAGACTCAGGGTTGGCTCACCCAATGTTGACGGCGCGGTTGAAAACGGCAGATAGCGGTCACCCATCTCACGAGAGATGATGTGCCCCTTGAGGAGAGATCCGTGGATCCAGTTCAACTTCACCAGTCCGCAGAAGACAACAGACATGGCTTGCCTCATGGTCATCAGCAAGGCCGGCCTCATAGGCCCTTTCCTCCAGGCGTGGCCCTGCTCATCGGCTTGATAGCCACCTCGACAGCCTCTACCTTCATTCGCCTGGCTCAGGCAGACGCTCCATCCCTTTCTATTGCCGCCTGGCGGTTGACCCTGGCCTCCATGATCGTGGCCCCCATCGCAGTGCCGCGGTATGCCAGAGAATGGAGATATCTCTCGTGGCGCGAGTGGGCGCTGATGTTCACATCAGGGGCTATGCTGGCTCTCCACTTCTACACCTGGATCTCTTCGCTGGCTCTCACCTCTGTTGCAGCGTCAGTCGTACTGG
The DNA here is from genome assembly GCA_964385885.1 of uncultured Anaerolineales bacterium. Taxonomy (GTDB): domain Bacteria; phylum Chloroflexota; class Anaerolineae; order B4-G1; family SLSP01; genus PWVB01. The sequence goes on from CAYLRT010000026.1 coordinate 5,039, forward strand.
TCTGCACGAATCCGCTCTTCGTCGCCCTGTTTTCGTATGTCCTGCTTGCTGAGCGGCTGAAGCTACCCACAGTCATTGGGCTGGCCATAGGTGTCATAGGAGCGGTCATCATTGGAGTGGGCGATGCAAGCGAGGGCACTCATCGCCTTGCAGGGGACCTCCTGGCATTGATGGGTGCCATCAGCCTAGCAGGCCACATGCTCATCGGACGCAGACTGCGGGCGGGCCTTTCTCTCATCGCCTACATCTTTCCAGTCTATGCCACCGCCGCGGTACTCCTGATGATAGCCGCGCTGATTACCCACCAGCCTCTGACAGGATATCGCCCCCAGACTTGGCTGTGGTTGATCCTGGTAGCAGCCGTTCCCCAGGTCATTGGGCATTCCTCGTACAATTGGGCTTTGGGACATCTGCCAGCCACCTACGTTTCGCTCACAGTGCTGGCGGAACCCATTGGCTCAACGCTTCTCGCCTGGATCACCCTACACGAAAGCCCTTCAGGCATGACCGTTCTCGGCGCCATCATGACTCTGGTCGGTATCGGCGTGGGTACGTCTGGCGGCTATCAAGATGCTGCGACTTCTGGGGACGTGGTGTGCATCTCACCTCCCCCCAAGCAGGATAGCTAAAGAAATGGACGACTGTTATTGAGACGAGAAAACTTCAAGAGGCCCTGACTATGCTTGATTTGCCTGAGTGTGCATTCCCTCCGTCAGGACAGGTTCACCGCACCCCATTGATTTCCCCCTCTCGTGCCCGAGAACAAGAAGGGACCCGGGGAGATGAAATGAGCCATCGAGGGGCCGTCTCACAGCATAGTCATCGCCTCAGAGAGAGCACGCACCACCATTCGACAGCGGCTTATGGCCTCAGGCCCACTTGATGGTAGAATTTTGCAGGTGCAACATCAGGGCAGGGGAGAAGGATATTCATGCAATTCAACGAAGTCTGCATCGAGGGCATGGGTTATGTGATTCCACCGCGCGTGGTCTTGACCCGGTGGTTCGAACGCCAACTGGCTCCCGTTTACAAAGCTTTAGGCATCCCAGAGGGTTTCATCGAACGCCTGACAGGCATCCATGAGCATCGATGGTGGGACGAAGGTCTCTGGGTTTCAGATGGTGCCGCCATGGCCGGCGAACGTGCCCTTGAGCAAGCCGACGTCGATCGTGATGAGATCGAATGTTTGATCAACACATCGGTATGTCGGGACTATATCGAGCCTGCCACGGCCTCCATTGTCCATCATAAGCTGAGACTTCAGCCCTCGGCTATGAGTTTTGACGTCGTCAACGCTTGTCTGGGCTTCCTAAACGGCATGGTGATGATCGCCAACATGATTGAATTAGGCCAGATCGACACAGGGATGGTGGTCTCGGCGGAAGCACCCAAAGAGGGACAACTTGCAACAATCAAGCGAATGCTGAAGGATCCACCCAGCCGGGAGACGCTACGCGACAACCTCGCGTCCTTCACTTTGGGAGCGGCCTCCGTCGCCATGATACTGAGGCGCTGTTCAAAGTCCAGGACTGGGAAGCGCCTGCTAGGCGGAGCTACTTACAGCAACACCGAACACTGCCAGTTGTGTGTCGCCCAGCGGACCTGGATGAAGACGAAGTCGAGTCAGCTCCTGGCAGAGGGAACGAAAGTGGTGACCCAGGTCTGGGAGCGTTTCAAACAGCACATGAAATGGACCAACAAGATGGTAGATCGCCTGTTCACGCATCAGGTAAGCGAACCACAGCGACAGGTAGCCTTGCAAGCCCTGGGGCTTTCGCCCCAGATCGACTACCCCACGTTGCACTACCTCGGCAACACGGCCTCGGCGGCGGCACCCGTCTCCATGGCCATTGGACTCGATGACGGGTTCGTCAAGGACGGAGACCGCATAGTGCTTTTTGGCGTGGGCAGCGGCATCAACAGTATCGCATTAGGCATTCAATGGTAACAAGAACTCTTTAACCTAGATGAGTTGGACATCACTCTATCCATTCACGTCCCACTGGTTCGAGCTACCAGGTGGACGCATGCACTATCTGGATGAGGGGCCAGCCGACGCCCCTGTCCTGGTCATGTGCCATGGTAACCCGACCTGGTCCTTCTATTTCCGCACATTGATCGCTCCCCTCAGTACCGAATTCCGGGTAATTGCGCCCGACCACATGGGATGCGGCCTCTCGGACAAGCCCCAGAAGTATCCCTACACGTTGCAGCAACACATCCGAAATCTGGAAGCATTGCTCATCCATCTTGACGTACAGGATGTGACGCTCGTCCTCCATGACTGGGGAGGGGCGATAGGCATGGGATATGCAACGCAACACCCCAAACACGTCAGCCGCATCGTGGTGTTCAACACCGCGGCGTTCTACCTGCCGGCTGTGCCGTGGGTCTTGAAGATCGCCCGCAGCCCTGGACTGGGAGCTGCTCTGGTGCGCGGATTGAACGCCTTTGCCGGCCTGGCCACCTGGTTGGCTGTCACTCATCGGGAACGCATGACGAAGGAAGTCCGTGCCGGATACCTGGCCCCCTACGACAACTGGCGAAATCGTGTTGCGATCTATCGCTTCGTGCAGGATATCCCCGTAACCAAAGATCATCCGACCCGGAAAACGATCCAGGCAATCGACGCGCGACTGGAGCTACTCAAGGACCGTCCAATGCTGATCGTGTGGGGGGAAAAGGATTTCGTCTTCACAGCGCGCGACTTCATACCCGCCTGGCAAAGCCGCTTCCCGAACGCAGAGGTCCATCTTCTGGAAGACGCTGGCCACTACGTGGTCGAGGACGCTCACGAGCGCATCCTCCCCCTCATGATCGCATTTCTCAAGAGGGCATCTACCTCGGGACAGTAGCCCGGTATCGTTCAGAGTAACGCCAGGCAGAGGGAGCAAGAACAATGGATGAGACCTACAATGTCGCCTCCGCACTGAGGTCTATGGCCTACCAGGCCCCTTTCCGGCCTGCGGTCCTGCTGCCCTCAGGCAGGGGACGCGATGGTAGAACACGCTACATCCAGCTCACATTCAAACAGTTGGAAGAAGAGAGCAACCGCTACGCCTGGGGGATCAGCCGCCTGGGGATTCATCAGGGAGATCGAGTGCTTCTCCTGGTGAAGCCGGGGGTGGAACTCATCGCAGTGGCCTTTGCCCTCGTTAAGATGGGGGCCGTACCCGTATTGATCGACCCTGGGCTGGAACGCAAAGCTTTCCTGCAATGCGTCGTCGATGCATCCCCGGTGGCTATGATTGCCGTGCCCGCTGCACTGGGACTGCGACGGGCTGCACCCCGCTCATTTGCCTCGGTACAGCACACCATCAGCAGCCAGCGCGTTCCCCTCCTCGGAGCCGTTCTCGCCGACACCACCCTAGAGGAGATCCGCACCCCTGACACATCCCCCTTCCCCATCGCCCCGACCACTGAGGGGAGTGAGGCAGCTATCGCCTTCACCTCGGGCAGCACGGGCATTCCCAAAGGCGTTATCTACCATCAGGGCATATTCCGCGCCCAGGTTCAACTCTTCCGCGAGGTTTTTGGCATCCAAGAGGGAGAGGTCGATCTCGCCCTACTCTATATCTTTGCGCTCTTCAACCC
>CAYLRT010000026.1:8732-29549 GCA_964385885.1 uncultured Anaerolineales bacterium
TCCAAGAGGGAGAGGTCGATCTCGCCCTACTCTATATCTTTGCGCTCTTCAACCCGGCCCTTGGCGTCACTACTGTTATACCGGACATGGACCCCACCCGTTCCGCAGAAGTGAATCCTGCGTACATCGTGGAGGCGATCCACACGCACGGCGTCACTAACGCCTTCGGCTCCCCGACGATCTGGAACCGGGTCGTGCCATATTGTATTGAACACCATGTCCGCCTCCCGTCGCTGCGGCGGGTGCTGATGGCTGGTGCCCCTGTTCCTCCGTACCTCATTGAGGCTCTGTACACCCATGTACTGGACGCCGACGCTCGCGTACTGACCCCCTACGGTGCCACCGAAGCTCTGCCGTTGACTATCATGGACGGTCGCGAGATCCTGACTGAGACCGCCCGAGCAACAGAAGCCGGGCAGGGGATGTGTGTTGGCAGACCGCTGCCAGGCGTGGACGTGCGGGTGATCCAGATCACTGACGCCCCCATTACCACCTGGGAGGAGGCCACGCCACTGCCTGCAGGAGAGATCGGGGAGATCGTAGCCCGGGGCCCCGTGGTGACCCGTGCCTACGTCAATCGACCGGAACAGACTGCCTTGACCAAGATCCCCGACGGCGACGGGCTGTGGCACCGCATGGGTGATGTGGGTTACATTGATAACGAAGGTCGCCTGTGGTTCTGTGGTCGCAAGGCACATCGGGTGGAAACTCCATCAGGCACAATTTTCCCCGTACGCTGTGAGGCTATCTTCAACCGCCATCCTGATGTGACCCGCACAGCCGTGGTAGGCGTGGGCGATCAAGGGCGCCAGGAGCCCGTCCTCATCGTCGAGACACCATCGGCCCAACTGCGGGGCGGTCTACTGGATCGCCAACGCCTTGTCATGGAACTCCTGGCCTTGGGCAGCACGTACGACCACACCCGTCAGATCCAGAGGGTGCTCTTCTATCCCCGCGTCTTCCCCACGGATGTCCGTCACAACGCAAAGATCCAGCGTGAGAAACTGGCGGTTTGGGCTACCCACCAACTCCAGGTCAAGAAACCCGCTGCCGCGCCTATCACTACTCCAGATAGCGCCTCACCCGACACGCCCGCAGGGCCAGAGGCGCCAGCCTTTACACTTGGCAGGGCCATGCGCCTCCTGAGCCTCCTCGTGGGACTCGTGGCTTCGATAGGGCTCCTTCTCTGGCGACGGCGCGAGCAACGGCAGCAAGGGCAAGGGAACGATGACGCAAAGCATTCGAGAGCCTGATGAGGGAGCCTCCCCCTCCATACAGAACAGGATGATCTCTCGGAGTCAACGCCCCTCTGCACACGCCCTGGTCACAGGTGGGGGCGGCTTCCTCGGCCGCTACATCGTAGAGCAGCTCCTACAACGCGGGAATCGCGTCACCGTTTTTGCGCGAGGAAACTATCCAGAGCTTGTTGCGCAGGGGGTCCGCCTGGTCCGTGGCGACCTCCGCGATCGAGACGCCATCGTCCGTGCCTGTCAGGGCGTTCAGATCGTCTACCATGTGGCCGCCAAAGCCGGTCTCTGGGGGCCATGGGACGACTTCTATACCGTCAATGTCATCGGCACCGAGAACGTTATCGCCGCATGCCAGATCAACGGTATCGCGCGCCTGGTGTTTACCAGTTCGCCCAGCGTCATCTTTGACGGGCATGACCAACAGGGCCTCAACGAGGACGTGCCTTACCCTGCACACTACGAGAGTCCATATCCTGCCACCAAGGCACTGGCAGAGCAGATGGTGCGTAGCGCCAACAGCGAGACCCTGATGACCGTGTCGCTGCGTCCCCACCTGATCTTCGGCCCACGCGACAATCATCTACTGCCCGCCCTCATCGCCCGCGCGCGCAAAGGATTGGTGCCCCAGGTGGGAGATGGCAGCAATAAAGTGGATCTGACCTACGTGGAGGATGCCGCCTACGCCCATTTATTGGCAGCAGACGCCCTCCAACTAGGGTCACCAGCGGTGGGACCTCCGGGTCACGGGCATGTCTACTTCATCAGTCAGGGTGAACCCGTCGTACTATGGCAATGGATCGCGGATCTCCTCCGCCGCCTCGAGCTTCCACCCGTCCGTCTGAAGCTTCCACTCGCAGCAGCGAGAGGCCTCGGTGCTGCAATGACCGCCATGTATCGCTGGCTCAAGTTGCCTGGCGAGCCCCCGCTCACGCCTTTTCTGGCCAGCGAACTCGCACAGCACCACTACTATGACATCAGCCGTGCCCGCGATGAACTGGCTTACGCCCCTCGGTTCACCATGCAAGAGGCTACGGAACGCACCATCCAGTGGCTCCGCCAACAACATATTGGAGCAGACCCAACGCATTAGAGGGCCTGCTCCAATATCTGAAGAAGCTCCTGTTCCGTCAGTTGGATGGGATTGCCCTTCATGCTGCTAGAACGTCGCGCCTTAGCCACGATGGTGGGGAAATCCGATCTGGCCACACCGTACGACGCCAGGCCAGGTATCTGGAACAGATCACAAGTATCCAGAATCCACTGCACCGCGTCCTCGATTTGCGCCTCAGCGCGGCCTGTAAGCCACATCCCTATCTCACGATACCGCTGCAGAGCCCGGTGCTCTGGGACCCGGGATTGCAACGCGCGCACATTCACAGTCACCACGCTCGGCAAAAGCCGCCCGCAGACGATGCCATGAGGTATTTCATACATCCCACCCAGCACACCTGCAAAGCCATGGACCGCGCCAAGCTTCGCGTTGGCAAGCGCAAGACCACCACACAGACTGGCCAACGCCATGTCTTCCCGTGCCTGAGCGTCACTCCCGTTTGTGTAAGCACGTCTGAGAGAGCGTCCAGCCCGCACCAGCCCTTCTCGACACACAGCATCCGTCAGTGGATTCGCCAGCCGTGAAACGTAGGGCTCAATGAGCTGGGTCAGAGCGTCCAGTCCCGTGCTGGCTGTGACCCCAGGCGGCATCGAATGAGTAAGCCCAGGGTCCACCAGGGCGACACGTGGCAACAGCCACTGGCTCCGCATACTCACCTTGACACGTTGCTCCGGGACTGCCAAGACAGCGTTACGGGTCACTTCCGCACCCGTTCCAGCGGTCGTCGGAATCGCGACGTATGGTGCCGAGGGGTTGAGAATTGGTTTCCCTTTACCAACGACCTCCAGATAATCGAGAGGCACGCCACCATTGGTCAAAAGTGCAGCGATGGCCTTACCTGCATCCAGCACGCTCCCACCCCCACATCCAACGACCATCTCACTCCGATGGGCACGGGCTCTCTCCACACCATCTGCGATCATATCCACTGTAGGCTCACGCGATACCCGAAACAGCTCGACATCGAGCCCCATTCCCGCCAACAAAGACAGCGCCCGTTGAGAACGCGCCGGGTGTCGGCCGGTCACCAACAGAACTCGCTGTCCCCACCCCGACACTATCTCGCCCAGTTCATCGATCACACCTGGACCAAAGATGATTCTGCCAACCGTAGCGAACTCAAAGCGCATAATCAGGGCCTTCTCCTTCTCAGTGACAGCTAGTCCCATCCCTGATCATCAGGAAACACATTAGTATACTTGACGCTGTACCGCGGTTCGGCCATCATGTCAGCGACGGTCTCACGCCACCTCTTGTAGTGAGCAGTTTCCTTGTGCCGCGCCGGGTCGTCCGCAGTACGGTAGACCTCGACCAAGACAAAGCGTGTCGGGTCATCCACCTGCTGCACCACATCGAACCGTGCGATACCCGGCTCCTGAACGCTATTGCGGGCATTCTCGAGGGTCGCGGCTTTGAAAGCCTCCACCGCCTCTGGCTTCACATGGACGAAGACATGAACGACCAACATACAGAACCTCCTCCGGTTAAGGGGACTTCCGACTACTTATCAGGAACTGAATTGTGTCGTCCACACTGACATTGCGGCTCCACAGATCGCCGAGCTTCAACCTCAAAGACTCATCACGGCTTTGCAATTTCAACACAGGCTGACTCAACGGCAGGACTACATGAAATGTACTTCCAGGGCAGGTCTCCACATCAAAGCCGGGGCTTTCCACCCAAATCCTACCACGATGGGCCTCCACAATCCCTTTTACAATCGCAAGTCCAATCCCTGGCCCCTGGCCCCGGAACTTGTACTCTCCTGAGGAGTGGAGACCAATGTCACCAACCTGGAAGAACGTCTCGAAGACCGAATCTTGATACTCCGGGTCGATGCCGATGCCAGTATCCGCTACCATAACGTGCACACAAGGCTCGTTGAGTTGCTCATTCTCCACAGGCAGAGAGACCGCGGAGATGCGAATATGCCCCCCATCAGGCGTGAACTTGATAGCATTACTCACCAGATGGTTGAACGCCTTGTACAAAAGCTCTCGGTCCCCTTCGATCTCGGGGCACTCCGACATGTCCTCGAGGCGCAAGTCCAAATGTCGTTCTTTGACCACCTCAGAGAGACTTCCAACTACATCCTTCAGCAATGACGCCAGGGACAGGGATGAGAGCTGGACCTGCAGTGACTCACTCTCTATCTCTGCCAGGTCCATCATACGATCCACAATCGCTTGCAGACGTGCCGAGCCCAGAATCAGACCATTCACCATAGCCAGCATACTTTGGCTTTCAGTGATCTCGGGTTCACTCAAGAGCATATGACTGTACCCTGTAATGAGTGTCAGTGGGGTACGCAACTCGTGGGAAGCGAGAGCAATGAAACTCGTCTTGGCACGGTCCAGCCGCTCCAGACGCCGATAAGCCTGAGAGAGCTCACGGTAGAGCCGAGCGTTATGGAGCGCTGCCCCCGCCTGGCCTGCGAAAGCGATCCCTAAAGCCACTTCATCCTCCGAGAATGGAGCAGGCGACTCACGCACCAATGACAGCATCCCGACCACTTCATCCTCGGCGTTGAGCAAAGGCAACCCCAGCCATGCACGCGCTGGCGGTAGGCCTTCAACATATTCCCAGTCTAACCGTCCAGATACATCCGGGAGAACCAACGGCGCTTTCGTACGATAGATATGATCAAAGACATCGTCAGGCTTAACCGGCACTCGCAAGGCAAGTGGATTGCTCGTCTCAGGAAACCCTTGTGCAGCTACGACACGGAGGATGTTTCCCCGGCGGAGAAGCACCGCTGCACGATCGAACCGGACAATCTTTCCTAGATTCCCAAGAATCAAGTCCAGCACCTTGGATACATCCAAGGTCTGGGGCAACGCCCTTCCCACCTCGTAGAGAGTCTCGGAGACCAACCGGCGTGTGTGCTCGTCCTGATAACGAGAGGCATTCTGGATAGCAATGGCAATCTGGTCAGCCAAGACCTGACAGAGGTGCAGATCATCATCATCAAATGCGTCCACTTCGGACGATTGAACACTAAGGACACCGATCAGCTCATGCCCGATTCGCAACGGTACGTCCATCTCAGCACGAGTATTGGGAAGAAGAGGATCCACCCGGTAGCGCGGATCCTGCCATACGTCATTGACGCACACAGCCTCGTTGTGTTGGGTGCTCCACCCAACCAGACCGCCCCCATCGATCTCCAGCTCCAGCCGCAACCCCTCGGCAACGAGACGCTTACCGACCTCTCCAGTCCCGGCCCGCGCCTCGAGGGCAAGGCCTGTCTCATCAACCAGGAAGATGCCCACATACGGGTAGCCAAAACCGACGTGGAGAGCCTCGACCGCGTAGTCCAGCAGCGCATCCACTTCATAGAACGCATTGAGGCCGTGACTGATGTTGACCAGAGTTTCTAGCTGTCGTGCTCGCCGCCCCAACGCTTCAGACCTACGGGCGGACATCTCCTGAAGCTCAACAATATGTCGGCGGACGCGCGCCCTGGTTACCTCAATCAGCAGACTAAGCCCTACCGAAGCGAGCAAGAGAGCACCGAACTGGATCCAAGATGGAGAGAACCCCGAGGTCCATGCCACCCACAACCACACCACACTGGCGACACCGATGAGGACAGCCAACCATCTGCGCTGCAACATCAGCCACCCTGCCCCCACGATGCCCAAAGCCAGGACGCCAGTGAGGAGAGGGTCGCGCAACCAAATCAGATGAAGAAGGCAATCAGCCACGACGAACGCCGCAAAGATGCCCCCTATTGGGGACGTGCCACGGCCCTTGCGTGCAGTATGACGCTTGACCAACCCACAAAACAGAATACTCAGGATGACCAACACGACATGCAAAGGCAACAGCACTTGCCAGCCAGCAGGCCGCCAGATCGCATGCGCCAGCGCTAGCATCACTCCAGCCAATGCAAGCAGCAAGGCAGCAGCACATGTTCCATACACGGCCAGAGTCCCGACCTCGTAGGAAGGATTCAGGTCGTGTTTCACCGCGCTCTCCGGCGCGGCATCTATCCCCTCAGCCATCTTGTCGGGCATTGCGTTGCATTATACACGCAACATGCAATCCAGGGAACTGAGTTTGAAGCAGGCAACAAGCCACTATCTGGGCAAGAGACGCGAAGGAAAACTCAACCGACGGTTAAGAGCAACCACTTGAAGCCAACAGTATATGAGGAAATGGCTTGGGCAAAGGTATGCCCAAGCCATTCACGGTCAGAAACCCATAGACCCAGTCTGCCTACCAGGCGTAGGCTTCGGGAGCTGGACCACCAGGTCCTGGGAAGATCTTATCCAGCCGCTCGAGCACATCCTCCGAGAGCTGAATCTCCAACGCCCTAGTCGCGCCCTCCAATTGATCCAGAGTACGCGGGCCAATGATAGGGGCCGTAACCGCCGGGTTGTGCAGCAGCCACGCCAGAGCCACATTGGCTGGCTCCTCGCCAAGCTCACGACAAAGGGCCTCATAAGCCACAAGTTGGTCATGGTACTGTTCGATGCTCTTCTGCATACGTTCCGAGCTACGGCGTCCCTCTTGAGCCTTGCGCAGGGCGCCCGCTAGAAGGCCTCCCGCGAGCGGGCTCCAGGGGATCACCCCAAGCCCATAGGCCTGAGCAGCAGGCAAGACCTCTAACTCGACTGTGCGGGCCGTCAGGTTGTAGAGACTTTGTTCGGAGACAAGCCCCATGAAATTGCGGCGAGCAGCCTCTGCCTGCGCTTGAGCGATGTGCCAGCCGGCGAAGTTGCTGCTTCCCACATAGATGACCTTCCCCTCTCGCACCAACTGCTCCATCGCCTGCCAGATCTCCTCCCATGGCGTGCTACGATCAATGTGATGCATCTGGTAAAGATCAATATGATCGGTCTGCAGCCGGCGGAGGCTATCCTCACAGGCTTTGCGAATGTGGTAGGCCGAGAGCCCACGGTCATTCGGCCCCTCCCCCATAGGATTATAGACCTTGGTCGCCAAGACGATCTTATCGCGACGTCCACCCCCCTGCGCCAGCCAACGTCCAATAATCTGTTCCGTTACACCTTCGCCAAGTTTCCAGCCATAGACATTGGCCGTGTCGAAGAAATTAATCCCCAACTCCAGGGCCTTATCCATTATGGCGTAGCTATCCTCCTCGCTCGTATAGGGGCCAAAGTTCATTGTCCCTAGACAAAGCCTGCTCACCTTCAAACCAGTACGTCCTAGATTCGTGTATTCCATTTTCTACCTCCCAAACTGTATGATGATGTTGGTAGCTCTAACGGCTATTCCCATCACGGGCTCTCCATTCGGAGACAGCCACTAAATTATAGACGTTTATATTATAAACGATTTCTATAAATAGAACAAGTCGAGCACCTCACAGGTGATCCGTCGCTGAGCGGGTCCGTAGCCTCTGAGGCTGCTTCCCCCATGACCGAGTTCATTTCACCGTGTCGCAGTGTCAGTCGACCAGGGCAGTCGAGCTGCGCATCAACCTTGAGGAGGCTACACTCACCTACCATAGATTGTCTCGCGGTTCATGGTACCACAGCCCGGACACGATAAGGTCCCTCTGCCAGATCGTCCCAGAACCCATGAGCATCCAAGCCGTTATAAGAAAAAATAGCGTGTCCCGCCGCGCCTAGGTCCCGGGCGAGCTGGATCCGCCAGGCGATCTCCTCGAAGTCTCCGTAGTGAGCACCGATTCCCGGCAAAACCCACGATCCCTCCGTCGCTGGGACGGCAAGGAAATCGTCTGCCAGGACTTCCCAGTGCGCCCGGTCGTCACAAAGCCCCCCGTAAAGCATGGGCACAATGGCATCAACATCGCCCTCTCTCAACCAGCGCTTCGAGTCCTGGTACAGGTCATGATAACCCTCGGTGACGTCCCACCCCCACCGATCAACATAGTAGGGCCACACGGCGGCGGAGACCATCGCTTCCGGCCGCGTCGCCCGCACCGCGTCCCGCAGACGCCTCACCAGCATAGTGACACGGTCCCGCTGCCAGTCCGCACGAGTCTCGGAAGGTTCCCCACCGGCGGATTCAATGCTGAAAGGATCATAGGAATACTGCGCACCGGCGTATCGTACCTGGTCCAAGTGCAGCCCATCCACCGGATAACGCTGGATGATGTCTTCCACTACTGCTGTCACATGATCCGCGACGAGGTCCACACCTGGGCTTGCCCACAGATATTGTCCCCGCTGGAGGGGCATGGGCACCCCCTGCTCGTCATACTGTCGCCACGTATACCCCAGCCCATACTCCCCGGGATGTGCCTGATAGCGAGGGCCATAGGTAAAGCGATCAAACATCTGTGGAGGTGTGGTAGCCGGCGGCCAGAGAAACCCTTCGGTGGGGTCATTGGGCGACTGCCAGGCTGTGTAGACATTCACATAGGCATGGACCTCTAAACCCACCGCATGCGCCGCATCAATCAGGTAAGCCAAAGGATCCCACCCCGGATCGACGCCCAAAGTCTCAGAGATAGGGCCACCGGACAGTCGCGCGGCCCACGGCTCCAACCCTGGCGTATAGTACGCATCCCCTGCCGCTCGAACCTGAAAGAGGAGAACATTGAATCCTGCGCCGGACGCCTTTGCCACGATCTCATCGAGCGCTTCAGGGCGCGCGGCTGCCTCCAGGCTCGTCCAGTCGTATCGCGTAACCCACAGGGCTCGCAGCTCACGCATAGGGGCACCGGCCTCACGAGCAACGAACGGGAGGTATGTCACAGGTGTGATTTGTTGAGTGTCCTCCACGGATTTGTCCCCCCTGAGCACAGTGAGGGGAACTGAACTCCGGGGCAGGTCAAGCCTCGCGCGTAGGCGCGAGACACGAAACTCGGTCGACGAATGCCCCACCGCCAGTGCCATCTCTCTAAACACATGGTTCGTCCCCTGACTTAGAACGGAACCTCCGTTTAGCTCTGGTTGACAGAAGACTACACACAGCACGAACAGCCATAGACAACGGGCACACTTTCGCACAGAGGCAATTCTGGCCCTCCATCCAATGTTACATCTACCTTTCATGGCTAAATCATTCCTACCCCCACGCACCTCCGACCTCCTTTCGCCCACTTGGCCCACATTATAGTCGTATCAGACCCAGTTCGGGTTGAGAGCTCCTGACAGTGGGGACCCTGATTTCGAAAGACAGGCAGATCAGCATATCAGAATCCCACCCCGTTGACCTTGTAGCCTTACCATGAGCGGTTGACACAGCAGCCCTTTGCTCTACCATTACCGGGTCTCCTGCACGTTGAGTCGCCAAGCGTACAGGTAGGTACGTAGCGAACCGGAAAAAGGTAGGAATCATCCCCATGTGGCTGCGCATTTGGGCAGTTGTGCAGAAGGAGTTCATCCAGACTTTCCGCGATAGGCGGAGCCTGGTAATACAGATCGGGCTGCCGATCTTTCAGTTGATCCTCTTCGCTTACGCGATCAGCATGAATGTAGAGCACATCCCGATGATCGTGGCAGATCAGAGCCTCGACAACGCCAGCCACAGTTTCGTCTCCGCCATGACTGCTTCCGGTTACTTCGATATCGTGGCCTACGCGATGGACACCGACCAGGTGCTTCAGGCAATCGATGGCGGGCAAGCCCAGGCCGGCATTGTGATTCCCCCAGACTTTCAGGCCCTCGTAGACCGAAACGAAGCCCAAGTGCTCCTGCTTGTCGATGGGTCTGACGTCTTCACCTCTCAGGCGGCTTACAATAGCATCACAGCTATCGCTCAGGCCCACGCGGCAGAGATCATGTCGCAGAAACTAGAACGGCGTGGGATGCTCATCGACCCAAGCAAACTCAATCCACTAGACCTGCACGTGCGAGTCCTATTCAACCCAGATTTCGAAGACCTGGTCTTCATCCTCCCAGGGATGATTGCCACAATCTTGCAGACCCAGACGATCATCCTGACGGCCGCGGCGGTCGTCCGGGAACGGGAAGCAGGAACGATCGAGCAGTTGCTCGTCACGCCAATCCGGGCAGGTGAGTTGATGCTGGGGAAGATTGCGCCCAACATCGTGCTTGCCATGGTTAACATGTTCACCATCTTGGGGATTGGGATCCTGTGGTTCGACGTCCCCTTCAGAGGAAACTTCTGGGCTTTCACTTGGCTTTCCTTCATATACTTATTCTCTGGGCTAGGGCTGGGCTTGCTGGTTTCCACCATATCGGAGAACCAGAAACAGTCCCAACAGACTGCCATGCTGATCGTGCTCATAGGACTTGCGCTGGGAGGGTTCATTTTCCCCCGCTACCAGATGCTCCCCGTGATTCGCATGATTGGGAACCTGTTTCCACTGACCTACTTCATCCCCATCGCCCGGGGCCTGATCACTAAAGGGGCCTCCATCCAGGTCATGTGGGAGCACATAGCGGCGCTGATAGGCTATAGCCTTATCATCATGGGCGCCGCCACCCGCGCCTTCAGACGCCAACTAGATTGAATTATGTCACGATCAAACCACTCCAGGAGACGACAACGCAGCCAAGGCTTCCATCGTATCCTGGCAATTATGAAGAAAGAGACCATCCAGCGTCTGCGAGATGTGCGGACCCTGGCCCTCATCCTGAGCATCCCATTGATCGAACTCTTCCTCTTCGCCTATGCCGTCGATCTCACAGCCGACCACCTCCCCACCGCCTTGGCCGATCTGAGCCTTGACAACCAGAGCCTGGCGTTCGTCGATGCGCTGGAGGCCTCAGGGTATTTCGATGTGCAATATCATCTCCCCTCCGAAGCCGCTCTCATCCAGGCCATCGACGAGGGCGAGGTCCGGGCCGGCATCCTGATCCCACCGGATTTTGGCGCACAGGTTGAGGCAGGCACCGCTCAGGCACTGCTGATCCTGGATGGGTCAGATTCTTTCTCGGTCCAGGCCGGCTACAGTGCTGCCACAGCGGTCGCTCAGACATTCTCGCTGAATCTGCTGATCGAAAAGGTCGAACGCATGGGAGCGACACTGGAGACGGTTCCGATACGGACGACCTCACGTGTCCTCTACAACCCGGAACAAGATGACTTGACCTTCGTGATGCCTGCGCTCGTCGCCATGTTGCTCCAACTCCTGGCGGTCAATGCCACAGCCCAAACCATCGTCCGCGAATATGAGCTGGGCACGATGGAGCAAATCCTGGCCACGCCAGTACATCCTCTGGAGTTACTCCTCGGCAAACTCATACCCAATGTAGCCCTCGTGATCCTCGATCAGGTCATCATAACAGCACTTGGGATCCTATGGTTTGGTGTCCCATTTAGAGGAAGTCTATGGCTATTTGCATGGCTCTCTCTGATCTTCATCCTGGCCTGCCTGGCCCTTGGACTTCTCATCTCCTCAGTTGCCAAGACCCAGAAAGAGACGCAGGAACTCACGGCCCTACTCACGATGCTGAGCCTACTCCTGACAGGGTTCATTTATCCGACAGCGCCAATGCCCCCAGTGGTGAGGGCCGTTGGCGAGCTCATTCCCCTGACCTATTTCATCCGCATCGCCCGTGGCATCATCACCAAGGGGATAGGACTCCAGCTCCTCTGGAAGGACGTCACCGCCCTCATCCTCTATGCTACTGCTATGACAGTCCTTGCCGCCGTAACCTTCCGGCGACGCCTCGACTGAATGCCATCATCGTCACTGTCTTCACGGCGACCCATCAAGGATAAATACCACCTTGTAAGCCTGTTTGGGGTGTGAGAGGAGCAACTCATAGGCCTCCTGATAGGCCTCTAGAGGCAGACGGTGCGTGATCATACTGGACATGTCAACGGTTCCGGAGGCAATCAATTCATGTGCCTCCCGCTCATCCCGATATCGGGCATTGGACGATGTCGTCATCGCCCGTTCAGCCCCAAGGATCATAGCGTTGAGCTGCAGGGTGAAATCATGCACCGCCAGATTTACGTAGGTGCCACCCAATGCCAGTAGCTCTAGCCCTTGGGTAGTCGTCTCCTGGGTTCCTACAGTGTCAAAGACCACCTGACAGCTTGCGCGCCCCACCTCCTCGGCCAGGTCCACTTCTGTTGGATCAAGACAGACAATCCCCGGATATTGCTCAATCACTGTACGAGCGACAGGGGCAATCTCCGAGACAAAGACCTGTCGGGCACCGTGGGCACGTGCCACCTGAGCCAGGCTCAAACCGACCGGCCCGCCTCCAATACACAGCACCCGGTCGCCCGGCTGAAATGGAACCCGATGGAATGCATGTACAGCCACACCCAGGAAGTCACGCATGGCCTCTTCCTCAAAGGTGACCTGGGGAGCCATGGGATAGAGAAGATCAGCCCAGGCCAGACAGTAGTCCGCATAGGCCCCGGGATAGAATGCCCTCTGCCCCCAGCCCTGAGCGTGTCCAATATGCACCGTGGATTGACACAAGTTCTCGCGACCAGACTTACACAAAGCGCATCGCCCACACGTGCGGAAGGCCTGCGCACCAACACGCTGTCCCAGCAAATGCTCATATTGCGCACTGTTGACTTTGACAACGACGCCGCTGAACTCATGCCCCAGGATCATGTTGGGCGGATTGTCGACATGCCGCCCCAGAGTATGTTGGGCCCATGGATTTTCGCCCGCCCAGTATCTCAGGTCACTGCCACAGATACCACAGGCCTTGACCTGAATCAACACGTGCTCAGGCTCTGTTAGCACAGGCTCGGGGATCTCTAGCAGCTCCAGCGTATACGGCTTGCGCAACACTACAGCCCGCATATCTACCTCCACCCAGTCAACTCACCAGCCATTACAAGAACAGCCCTCGAGCCAATCCTCTCGAGGGCTGCCGAGTTACCTCTCAGGCACCCGGTGCCATCAGGCACCGCCCCCCAGTGCGTAAGCCATGTCATTCCACCGAAGCTCTCGCTTGAACATGCGGAGGTCGGTGTGAGCGTCGATGACCACACATTCAATGCCCACCATCTCAGCGAAGTCAGTCAGGTGCTCCGTCGTGAGCGCCTGACTGAAGCCCGTATGGTGAGCACCGCCAGCCAAAATCCATGCCGCAGCGGCGATTTTGAGGTCGGGCTTCGGGACCCACACCGCGCGTGCCACGGGGAGCTTGGGGAGTGGAGCATCTGGCGGCACCACCTCTACCTCGTTGACGATCATGCGGAAACGATCCCCCATGTCAATCACCGAAGCATTCACCGCAGGCCCCTCTGCTACATCGAAAACCAAACGCACGGGGTCGGCCTTTCCACCGATCGACAGCGGGTGAATCTCCACAGAGGGTCTACCAGACGCGATTGTCGGACAGACCTCAAGCATATGGGCGCCCAGCACTTTCATGTTTCCTGGCTCCAGATGATACGTATAGTCCTCCATGAAGGACGTCCCACCAGAGAGGCCACTGCCCATTACCTTCATCGCTCGTACCAACGCGGCTGTCTTCCAATCCCCTTCAGCACCGAAGCCGTAACCATCGGCCATCAATCGCTGCACCGCCAGCCCTGGTAGTTGGTTGAGACCCGTCAGGTTCTCAAACGTCGTCGTAAAGCCCTTGAACTCACCATCCTCCAGAAATGCCCGCATCCCCAACTCGATGCGGGCGGCATCCCGCAAGGAGTCATGGCGCGGTCCCCCCCGCCTCAACACCGGATCGACGTCATAACTCACCTGGTACTCCTCTACAAGGGCATCCACATCCGATTCAGTCACCGCATCAATATAGGCCACCAAGTCACCCAATCCATATCCACTGACCGAATAGCCAAACCGAATCTGCGCGGCGACCTTATCGCCCTCCGTGACCGCTACCTCCCGCATGTTGTCCCCAAAGCGCGCGAATCGTGCTCCCTGAAGGTCCTGCCAGGCCGCTGCAGCACGCATCCATACGTCGAGTTCATGCAATGTCTGGGGATCCTGCCAGTGTCCGACAATGACCTTGCGCGGTTTCCGCATCCGGGTCACGATATACCCAAACTCACGTCCGCCGTGGGCCGATTGGTTCAGATTCATAAAATCCATGTCGATGTCGCCCCACGGGATATCCCGGTTGAACTGCGTGTGCAGATGGACAAACGGTTTCCGCAGGGTGCTCAGGCCCGCGATCCACATCTTGGCCGGTGAGAAGGTATGCATCCAGGTGATCAGCCCGATACAGCGATCATCACGATTGGCCTCAGCACAGACACTGGTGATCTGTTCAGGTGTCGTGACGATGGGCTTGAACACCACGTTCGCCGCAAGATTCATGGAAGAAGTCAGAGCCTGGGCGATCTTGGTCGCGTCAGCAGCGACCTGCCGCAGCGCTTCCTCACCGTACAGATGCTGACTCCCAGTCACAAACCACACGTCATATTGCTTGAGATCAATCATCACGTTACCTCCCTCAATCACCTCTTACTCTACTGCAAACACAAAGCGTCTCTATACGCCACCGAGACGCCAATATCTACTCACTGTCCGTCGATCTGGAGGTCAAAGGCCCAAGTGTCCAGGTATACCCATAGCCTAATAACTCCCGCAACAGCCCGATCTGACCCGAATGATAGGTCCAGTGCCACACCAAGTGCATCAAGACACCTCTTGGCGTCACTGGCTGGGATGAGGGACCCGTGACCACATCGATATCATCCAACATGCGTAAGGCCGGCACAGTCACCTCATCACGAACCCGACGGCAGAGGCAGATCAGTGCTTCAGGGGCAAGGTTTACCACCGCCCGATGCCCGTCTCGAACAGCTTGCCCGCTCTCCTCAACAATATCCAAGAGATCCGCGGGAACCTCACATCCAGTGATCCTCTTTATCCAACCCAGCTCCGCCCAGAGGAGATGCTTAACAAGCGCCCCGATGCTGAAATTCACCCCACTTGGGACTTTTCCCAAGTCAGCGGCCGTCAGATCATCAATCTGGTCCTCGACCCGTTCTCTCAACTCATCCAGACAAGCCGCAAACCAGGCCACGGCCTCACTGGCAAACCCCTCAAGCGGCTGGAGGTCATACTGCCGGGGACGTCCCGCCTTCTCCCGTATCCGCGCAGAGGCATTTGCCCGTGACATTGCGTCAGGCCTCCAGATCAGCCAAAGGCAAGGTGAAGTAGAACGTGCAACCCTCTCCGGGTATCGCAGAGCTTTCAACACCAACCTCTCCCCCTAACCGCTCCACGATACGACGGACGATCGAAAGTCCCAGGCCGTGCCCCTGAATCCGAGAGCGTTTTACCCGCTCGAAGGGCACGAACAACCGCGTCTGCTCCTCTAAGGACAAGCCGTCGCCGTTGTCATGAATCCAAAAACCGGCCATAGAGCCGTTCTCACCGTCCACAATTCCTCCTCCGATTTCAATCTTTGGCGGGTTTCCTCCGTATTTGATCGCGTTACTGATATAATTGACCCAGACCTCCTCAACCCACGGTGTGTATCCCCAGGGGACAGGCCAGGAAGACGGCAACACAATCTCAACCCCTCGTTGCTCGGTCACGTCGGAGAGACGCACAAGCGCTGATTGCACGATGGCACCCATGTCTAACGGCTGTAATTCAACTTCCTCAACCCTACGGACACTTGCCAGAAGAAGCAACTCATCGACGATGTTGGCCATCTTCCGCGCACTCTTGCCAATGGCCTGGACACATGTGCGGAGTTGCGCCGCATCCTCTGCTACCTCTCCAGCTTCAATAAAACTAGCGTATCCTAAGAGGAGCGAGAGAGGGGCTTTAAGATCATGAGCCACGGTATGCGCAAACGCATCGAGCTCGGCGTTCCGCACCTCGAGTTCCTCCGCACGTTGACGGGCCGCCAGCTCGCTCTGCCGAAGCGCTTGCTCCAATTGTCTACGCTCCGTCAGCTCCCGCTGGGCAGCTTCATAGAGCCTTGCGTTCTCTAAGGCAACAGCCAAAGAGGTTGCGATCTGGGAGACCGTGTCGATCATCCACGGTGTATACGCTCTGGAAACACCACATTCCAATGTAAGCAACCCGATCAGACGCCTTTGCACTGTAAGCGGAACTAGAAGAAATGAGCAAGTGCGCGCTGTGCAGAAGAGTCGCACGGGTTTCGGGATGGAGGCTTCTCTGTCGGTAAGATCTTCGAAATATTGCAGAGTGCCATCCTTTACCAACCCACCAAGCTGACTCAATATGGCATCATCGGCAACGATAGGCTCAACGTCTGAACCATAACTTGCCAGAACTCGTGAAACGCCAAGCTCTGCCGCACCGAGGAAAAACACCGAGGCGCGATCGAGCGGGAATAGACGCTGACAGCGATCAAGCACGATATGAGCTACTGACTCCACCGACAACGCAGTCTGGATTGCACGATCAATCTCGTGCAAGACTCGAAGGCGTTCTGTTTGGTGGCTTAGGATAAGCTCGGCCGCCTTCCTGCGGGTCACGTCACGGAGAGTGACCAGCCGCCCGACGATCTGTTGACGTCTATCGTGCAATGGAGCAAGCCGAAAAGCGTACACGCGGTTGTCCGCCCCATCATCAATTGTGATCTCCTCCTCTACAGACTCCTTGTCACAACAACGAGACACCAGATATCCGTATTGGGGCATAACTTCGCGTAAGGCCCTGCCGATTACGTTCTCAATATTACCCCCCAAGATCGAGCGGGCAGCCGCGTTCACCTCCACAATACGGTCCTGACGATCGAGGACAATCACCCCTGTCTCCAACTCACGGAAGACCACATCGTGTGCAATAGGCACAAGGTCCAGGGACTGCCGATGGAAAAGCCCAAACGTGAAAGCTAGCCCACTCACGACAAACGCCAACGGCGTGATATCCAGGTGCATCAAGAAATCCGCCCCAAGGAGCGTAACCACATTGGCTATCCAGGGTGCCAGTACGGCAATCAACAACGCTGTGGTCTGTCGCCGGTAAGCCCGGAACGCCTGGACATGAGTCGATATCAGCAGGTAAGCAGCGGCTGACAGGAGAAGATAAGAGTAAACCGTATGAGCCCAGAAAGCTGGTCCCATATGAGCGTCCAGCACAAGTATGGGGCCATTATTAACTACGATGAGATGCTGCCGGAACCAGTGGTGCCATGGGTCAGTCCATACCAGGAGCAACGTGGCAACAGGATGAACACACAACAGAAGGAGCAGACGTCGGTTCAACCACGACCCGTGTCCAGTATAGCGAAGCACGAATAGGAACCAACTCAAGGGGACCAGTGTGATTCCGAAATAGCCTACATTCATCCAAAAGAGCTTATGAGCCACATCATGAACCAGGAATGCAAGGAGCGCGGCTGATGACCACAAGATGACAGCACCTAGCGAGACAGCAAACATCTTGGCGCCTGGCACCATCCGTTCCTTCAGACTCCGCCATACAAGCCCAAGCGCAGTCAACATCCCAACAATGAGCAATCCAACATATGTGACCGCAAGCAGTGGCATGTTCTCGCCTTCCCCCGACGACCTTCTATTAAGTCTACGCCACGTGTCATAACATGTCAATCTCTGTCAGATGATCACTCTCCAAGTGGAGCAAGCCGACGGTGTGGCGAACACTGTGGGCCTTCTCATATTGGTCCTGCTTCCCACTGTCGAGAGATGAGATCCTTCCCGAGAGAGGCGCGACGTATCATCACTATCTTTCTATGGTGGAACCACTCTGAGAGAGGTACAAGATGCACCCTGTCATCACGTGAGTTTATCAACCACCCGTTAGCTGACCGGCGGATATCACTCGATCAGTTCAGTGCTGTCGGGACTTGACAGCCATGATATAATAGAGTTGGACGGCACTTTTGGTGGGCGCGCACGCCAAAATGCTGTATCCCCTGCGCAGGAGGTGGCGTATGGACCATTTAGCTTATCGGAGGGCCCGGCATTAGCCGGGTCCTCTCTTTTTTGGTGAATCCATCGCCTTAACCCTTGAAAAGCATGACTGAATGTGATATGATGGCAACAGATTGATAAAACGGCTATAGAAACTGCTCACACACAATTTACACATACCGATTAAGTCTAATGTATCCAGACAGTGAGATTCTCTTTCCGCCCCGGTGTATTGAGCAACTCGGCGATCTACGAGGTCCCAAATGGCAGGCTTTGGTGCAACACATCATCACGCTCCCCCACAGTCATGAGGAAGTCGTGGCTTTCGGCCTCATGATAATCCGTCTGAGCAGTTGCCTGACATGTGATCTCGATAGCTACCGCGCCTCGCTAGGCTGCTGTACCTGTGCCCGCCGATCAGTAAGTGGTTACAAAGACGACGACGAATCGCTCTTGGCACTGTACGCCAAGTCCCTGGAGGACGTCAGAGCCTACCTGAGCAAACCGCTCCCACCCGAGGTGTCTCTCTTATTGGAGGAAAAGGTCTCGGCTGCACCCGGTGGAGGTCACTAGTTGGGTGAATATACCCGGGAGCTCCGACATCTCATGAAACCCTTCTTGCTTACCGCGCTCCTGGGCGCGGTCTTTTTGTCGCTTTGTCTTGACAATCCAGGAAACTGGCTATTCAACCTGACTGGTGAGGAGACTCCTGGTGCTCAGATACGAGGCTTAGTCCAATGGGCTATGGGATGGACCCATCCTCAACCAAAGACTATCCCCAATGAACCCGTCGCCTATACCGACTTGATCCCCTTCGGGGTGAACACCTTTCTGGAACAGGAAGTGGAACCAGAGAAACGCGAACGGTCATTGCAGATGATCCAGTCCGCCGGCTTTCACTGGATCCGGCAATCCTTCCCCTGGTATGACATCGAAATCCACCGCAAAGGCGACTTCGAAGACCGACGACACGAACCCTATCGTTCAGCCTGGGAGAAATACGATCATATCGTCTCGCTAACCGAACAGTACGGGCTGGAGATTATTGCGCGACTGGAAGCGCCGCCAGCGTGGAGCAGGCACGACGGAACGGCGCGAGGCGCTTTTGGTCCTCCAGACGACTATCGAGACTTCGCCGACTACGCTGCCGCTGTTGTAGACCGATACCGCGGTCGGATCCGTTTCTATCAGGTCTGGAATGAACCCAATATCTATCCTGAATGGGGCAACCAACCCGTGGACCCCGAAGCGTACGCTGAGCTGCTCTGTTTGACCTACAAGCGGATCAAACAAGTGGACCCAGATGCCGTTGTGATCAGTGGGGCCATGGCACAGACTATCGAGTTGGGCACGTGGAACAACGACTACCAGGGCAACAACCTCATGGACACCGTCTTCCTCCAGCGCATGTATGCCGCCGGTGCGGCCCACTGCTTTGACATTATGGCTGTGAACGACTACATGCTGTGGTCTGGCCCTACCGATCACCGATCCACGTTACGGGACATCAACTTCTCGCGCCCTATGTGGATACGAGACGTGATGGTGGCCAACGGGGATGCCCAAAAGCCTATCTGGATCACCGAAATGAACAGCAATGCCGCCCCCGAGCATATTCCCCCGCGTTTCGGGCGAGTCACCCTTGAGCAACAGGCTCGGTGGGCACCGCTCGCTTTCGAGCGCATCCAACGGGAATGGCCCTGGGTTGGCGTGACAACTGTATGGTTTTTCAAGCGCGCGTCCGATGCGGAGGTGAACCAGCCGTTCTACTACTTCCGCCTCGTAGAGCCTGACTTTACCCCCATGCCAGTGTACACAGCTTTGACAGACTATCTCCACGCCCTCACACCTACACTGTACCCGGGGTACCATCAGGAGACGTCCTGGCAGCTTTCGTACCGGGGCCCCTGGGAGGATATACCCGACCCCGACACCCCCCTACGGGGCTACCGCCGCGCTACGTCCATGGACGCCACCCTGGAATTCGACTGGGAGGGTCGTCGCTTGATCCTGATCCCTGGGCCACGCCCAGGGGTGATTCGAGTCACCGATGAGGGAGGACACACTCAAGAGTTTGCCCTGGAAGGAAAACCCGTCTCCCTCCATCACTCTTTGTGGCCTGAGCACCATCGGTTCTCCCTGACGATAGACCAAGGCGAGATCAGTGTCGACGCGCTGGAAATACGTTAAGCTTCGCTGAACCATACTTAGCACACCCGGCCGGCCCACAAAGAAGGCCCGGCGCCCCACCCTGGGCCTACCGGGCCTTAACACAGCAGTTAGCCATGACCTATCATCAGGCTTCAGACTGTATCTCCTCCTCTCCGGCCGTTTCCTCCTCCTGCGCCTGCCCCTCCGCGGCCGCCTCTTCCGTGCTCTCTGTTGCTCCCTGTTTCAGAGCGGCGACCTGCTCCTGCAGCTCCTTAACCCGGGCCTCAAGCTCCTCAGTGGCAGCATCGAGCTTCTCACGCACATCGCTCAAGAGGACCTCTGCTTTGGCACGGGCTTCCTCTGCGGTCTTCGTTGCCTGCTCTGAAAGCTCCTGGGATTTCTGTCGGATCTGTTCCCTTGTTTCATCCCCCGACTGTGGTGCAAAGAGCAATCCAACCGCTGCACCGAACAGCGCACCGACGAAAAAACCCGTTACGAATGTCCCGAAATCGCCACTTTCCTGCTTTGCCATGGGTCACCTCCTCTTGCCTAATTCACTACTCCCGACGATTGCCATGCCCTGAACGAGAGCGCATT
>CAYLRT010000027.1:0-28156 GCA_964385885.1 uncultured Anaerolineales bacterium
GCAGGGCACGACGCAGACGCAGCACAGCCTGTGCCCGCGTCTCGCCCCAGGCGATGACTTTGGCCAGCAACGAGTCATAATCCGTCGTCACGCGCATACCCTGGTAGAGTGCGCTGTCGACCCGAATGCCAGGCCCCCCTGGCTCCTTGAGGTACGTGATCTCACCTGTAGTGGGGATGAAGCCGTCGAAAGGATCCTCGGCCAAGACACGGGCCTCGACAGCCCAGCCATGGAACGCTACGTCATCCTGCTGCAGGGACAGCCCGCGCCCCTGGGCCAGCCGCAACTGAAGCTGAACCAAATCGATACCTGTGACCATCTCGGTCACTGGATGCTCCACCTGGATGCGAGGGTTCACCTCGATGAAATGGAAGACCCCATCGGGTCCCAGGAGGAACTCCACAGTCCCAAGGCTACGGTACATGAGGGCGTGTCCGAGCCGCGCTGCCATATCCCAGAGATAGGCCCGCTGTTCATCAGTGAGCCATGGCGCGGGGGACTCCTCGATCAACTTCTGCCGACGACGCTGGATCGAACATTCCCGTTCTCCCAGACAGAGGATGTTCCCCCGCCCATCGCCCACAATTTGAACCTCAATGTGCCGCGCCTCAGTGACGAGTGGTTCAAGGTAGACGCGATCATCGCCAAATGCGGTGGCCGCTTCCCGACGTGCCAGGGTGATGGCAGAGAGTAGATCAGCAGGTGTCTCCACCAGTCGAATACCTCTCCCCCCTCCACCACCGACAGCCTTGACGAGTAAAGGGAAGTCCAGTCCCTCACTCATGCCTATCGTATCGCCGTCATCCACCAGCCGGTCTGAGCCGGGCAAAACTGGAAGGCCAGCCTCCCGGGCGATACGCTTGGCGGCTAACTTATCACCGGTCAGAGAGAGAGTCTCGGGGCGTGGACCGACAAAGATCAGTCCAGCCTCCTCTACAGCTTGGGCAAACGCCGCACTTTCGGCGAGGAACCCGTAACCCGGGTGAATGGCATCGGCGCCGCTCCGCTTGGCAGCATCCAGGAGCGCCCTGATATTCAAATAACTTTCAGTGGCAGGCGCAGGGCCGATCGCCACGGCCTCATCCGCGTAGCGTGTGTGCAGCGCCATGCGGTCGGCTTCCGAATAAACCGCAACCGTAGGGAATCCCAACTCCCGGCAGGCACGTAACACACGTACCGCAATCTCTCCCCTGTTGGCGACCATCACCTTCATTGGCTCATTTCCTCAGAGGGGGATATTCCCGTGCTTGCGTTTCGGGGTGGGTTGACGCTTCGACTGCGAAAACCGCAAAGCTTTCACAATGCGCTGACGGCTCTCCTCGGCCTGGATAACCTCATCCACATAACCCCTGGATGCCGCAATATAGGGGTTAGCCAGTTGATCGCGGTAGTCATTGACCAGTCGCATCCGTTCAGCATCCGGATCTTGAGAGGACGCAAGCTGACGCCGGAACACAATATTCACGGCTCCCTCCGGCCCCATCACAGCGATTTCCGCTCCTGGCCAGGCCAGCACGACATCGCTCCGTAGATGCTTGGAACTCATGACGATATAGGCTCCGCCATAGGCCTTTCGCAGGATCAGGGAGATCTTAGGGATTGTTGCCTCCGCATACGCAAAGAGCAACTTTGCACCATGCCGAATCACGCCTCCGTGTTCCTGATCAACCCCAGGAAGGAAGCCCGGCGTGTCCACCAACGTGACGACAGGCAGATGAAAGGCGTCGCAGAAACGCACGAAACGCGCGGCTTTATCACTTGCGTCAATGTCCAGCACACCAGCCAACACAGCCGGCTGATTGGCCACAATCCCGACTGAGTTGCCGCCAAAACGCGCAAAGCCCACCACGACATTCTCCGCATAGCGGGCATGAACCTCCAAGAACTCCCCCTCATCGACCAAGGCCTGAATGACCTCGCGCACGTCATAGGGCTGTTGTGGGTCCAGTGGCACCAACTCCGTCACCTCCGGGGTCGGCCGTAGGGCTTCGTCCGACCCGGCCGAAAAAGGTGGGGTATCGAGGTTGTTCTGCGGGAGATACGAAAGCAGCCATCGGACCTGATTTAACGCAGCGTCTTCGTCCTCAGCCACGAAGTGTGCGACCCCGCTGACAGTTCCATGCACCTGGGCACCCCCAAGAGTTTCAAAGTCAACAACTTCGTGGGTCACAGCCCTCACTACCTCAGGGCCGGTCACAAACATATGAGCGGTGCCAGAGGCCATGATAACGAAATCGGTAATGGCAGGGGAATAGACCGCCCCTCCAGCACACGGTCCGAGGATGACCGAGATCTGAGGGATGACGCCAGAGGCCTGGACATTGCGATAGAAGACCTCTCCATAGCCCGCCAAAGCGTCAACCCCTTCCTGGATCCGCGCACCGCCGGAATCGCTCAGTCCAATAAGGGGCACCCCCATGCGTGTGGCAAGCTCAATGATCTCCGCGATCTTGCGGCCATGGGCCTCACCAACGGAGCCACCGAAAACCGTGAAGTCCTGCGCGAAGACACACACGGGACGGCCATCGACCTCACCTGTCCCGGTGATAACACCATCACCCAATGGATGGGTCGTCTCCAGGCCGAAGCCGGTCGCCCGGTGCGTCACAAACATCCCCCGTTCCACAAAGGTCCCTTCATCGAGCAGTGCCTGAAGGCGCTCGCGTGCTGTGCGCTTTCCGCGCGCATGCTGACGCTCTGTCCGCGCGGCGCCACCGCCCGATGTCGCTTCTCGACGGCGATGGTCGAGTTCTGAAGCCACCTCGGCCCACGTCTTGGTCTCGCTTGGCTTACTCATCGTGATCTACTGATACCACCTCTGTCGCTATGTAAGACTGTCTTGACGCTCTCATCGTTGGATTAAACACACAGCTCCCCCGCAAGTTACGCTGGCTTACAGAAAACCGGCGGGGCCTATGCGTTCATTGCATAGGCCCCGCCGGGTAAGAGGCCAGGTAAAGCAGGAGAATTAGAGACCTAAATCATCAGAGATCAGCACCCTTTCGTGAACCGATCCGCACGCGGCGCCACCCAGCCACGACAGCAGCCGTGATCACACCAGACACAATCGCTTCGGGCAACCCATTGACCAAAGCGATCGGCGGCAGCGCGGCCCAGGGCAGGTAACCCAATACTCCAATCATCCCCAGGACCGCCACAGTGTTCGTCAGGCTTCCGATCACCCCAGCGCCGACCCACGCCACCTCAGGCCGCTGTTGCCCCATTTGCCAGAGGAACGCCGCCAGCAGGAGGTTTTCAAGCACCAAGAGCAGAGCAGCCAGCCACAACTGATAACCGAGGATCTGAAGCAACGAAACCACAAACAGCGGGCCGACCAACACGGCAATGAGCATCCCCCACCGGGGACGTTTTTCCAAAATGACCGAGGCCAGCCAGGCGGCTGGCCCGATGAGCAACCGTGGCACCACGGCCAACAGCGGGTTGGTGAACCAGACATCCGCAGGGCCAGTGGGAGCAATGGCAGCCTGCAGGAGGCTGAACGCCCCAAAGATAAAGCCAATAGCGACGCCGACCCACGGACCCTCTAACACTGCACCGATGATGACAGGGACATGCATGATCGTCAGAGAGGCCCCAGAAAACCAGGGGATAAACCCAACGCGTGTCCATCCCAGAAGCGCGGCCACAGCACCCAACGCACCGGCTATGACAATCCGACGTGTTCTACCACCATTCATACCATCTCCTCCTCCAGGCATGTTTCTCCCCCTCTGGATAGTATCATATACACTGTAGCGGCCAAGGAGTTACGAAAGACGCAACGAATGACGCCCCCGTTGCATAGGCCAGGTGGGCAGCGAGGTCGGAAAGCACAATACGCTGCTCTCACCGACCCGCGAGCCGGGGATGTCGTGCCATCCTCAGCGTGGCTATTCCGTCCGTCCGGGAAATGGATAGACCGACTCGAGGTTGACGATCGAATTCCCCCTTTTATACTGCACCGTGTGAAGCCGTTGATCGTCGTAGATCACATCACCTATACCTACAGACCGCCAGGGGCCAGTCCCATCCCTGCCTTGCAGGATCTATCCCTGCAGATTGAAGATGGTGAATACCTCGCCATCATCGGCGCCAATGGTTCCGGTAAGTCAACGCTGGCCCGACACCTCAATGCGTTGCTCATTCCTGAATCAGGCCACGTCTACGTCGATGGCCTGGATACGGCAGATCATCGGGCTCATGTTGAGATCAGGCAGACCGTCGGCATGGTCTTTCAACGCCCAGAGGATCAGGTCGTGGCTACAATCGTAGAAGAAGATGTGGCATTTGGGCCCGAGAATCTGGGGCTGCCACCAACCGAGATACGTCGGCGGGTGGACGTCGCATTGAAAGCTGTTGATCTATGGGCCCAGCGGAAACATCCCCCCCACATGCTGTCCGCGGGCCAGATGCAGCGGCTAGCTCTGGCTGGAGCGTTGGCCATGCGGCCTCGATGCCTCGTGTTCGATGAGGCCACGGCCATGCTTGATCCTTTAGGCAGGCTGGCAGCCCGGGCTTTGATACGCGACCTGCATCGTTCTGGCCTCACCATCGTGCTCATTACCCACTTGATGGAAGAGACCCTGGATGCCGACAGAGTAGTCGTCCTTGACCATGGCTCACTTGCTATGGAAGGGCCACCACAAGAGATATTCCAAGAAGCTCAGCGGCTGCGCGCTCTAGGGCTTGACCAACCACCAGTAGCTTTGCTCGCCGAATCCCTACGAACCTATCTCCCTGAACTCCCTGCCACGATCCTCCGTGAGGATGAATTGGTTGAGGCGCTCGCTCCGCTATCCCCTCGCGCCGCCCCTGAGTCCTTCCCCTCCTCCAAGTCGTCCGGCCCACGGCCATCTCCCTTGGCAACTGTAGCCGGGTTAAGCCACACCTATGGTATCGGCACGCCTTTCGCCCACCGTGCTCTCCACGATGTGAACCTTTCCGTTTCGGCAGACAGCATCCACGGTCTGGCCGGCGCCACCGGCAGCGGCAAGTCAACCCTGTTACAGCATCTCAACGGGCTGCTGCTGCCCCAAGAAGGCACTGTCAAGGTGGGACCCTATGATCTAGGGGATCCCAAACTGGATCTGAGGGAAGTACGGCGATTTGCGGGGTTGGCTTTTCAGCAGCCCGAAACCCAGTTCTTCGAGCAGTTCGTGGGCGATGAGATCGCTTATGGGCCGCGATTGGCCGGTCTCCAAGGAGAGGATCTGCGTAGGCGCGTAGCCTGGGCCATGGCCCAGGTAGGCCTTGACTTCGACACCTTTCGCGATCGACTCACATTCACACTGAGCGGCGGTGAACAGCGCAAGGTAGCCCTTGCTTCCATTCTAGCTTTGCGGCCCCGACTGCTGTTGCTGGACGAACCCACAGCCGGTCTTGACCCACAGTCAAAGCGCGAGTTGCTTGGTCACTTGCTCAACCTCAGTCGCCAGGGGGTCACGCTGCTCATATCCTCGCATCAGATGGACGAACTGGGAGCGTTGACCGATCGGCTCACGGTCCTATCACAGGGGACGTCTGTGGCGGAGGGTCCTCCCTCAACGATCTTCAGCGAGCCAACCAAGTTGGCTGAGTGGCACCTGATGCCCCCTGTCGCGGCCTCGATTGCCGAGAGGCTACGCCGGCTCGGCTGGCAATTGCCCCACAGGATCACGAGAGAAGACGAGCTTCTCGCCGCGATACTCCAGGCCCTGGAAGTGCAACATCATGGCATTTGAGTTCCAACGATTCGTGACTATCGGGCAATACCTGCCCCAACCCTCACCCATTCACCGGCTCGACCCGCGGATTCGACTAGTCACCGGGTCACTGTTCTTGGCAGCCCTTACCGCCACAACCAGGCTGCCCGGCCTCCTCTTTGGCCTAGTGATCCTCTTCGGGCTCCTGCATGTAGCCCGCGTCCCTCTCAGCTATGCGATCAGGGGGCTTTTGCCGTCTCTCCCCTTCATCCTGTTGCTGGCTTTGATCCAGGTGTTCTTCAGTCCAGCGAGCACCGAGGTCGCACCCTGGTGGCAGGCGGGGCCACTGACCGTTTCCCCCGAGGGCCTGCGCAGCGCTCTCATGCTCCTGATGCGTTTCCCTGCCCTGGTCCTGGCTCTCACGTTGATCACAGCCACTACATCGACCTCAGAGCTGGTGACCGGCCTCGAATCCTTGCTACGCCCCTTGCAGAAGCTAGGTTTTCCCACTCAGGACTTCGTACTGATGATCAGGGTCGCCTTGCACTTTCTCCCACTTCTGGCACGAGAGATGGAACGTATTGCCAAGGCCCAGGCATCACGTGGGGCTGATTGGGGGAGGAGGAACGGTGGTCTCATCCACCGGACCAGACAGATTCTCCCCTTGATTGTTCCCTTGTTCCTTGTGACACTGAGACGCGCGGAAAACCTGGCTCTAGCCATGGAGGCCCGTGGGTATCACAGTCATCGTCCCCGGTCGTCTATGCATATCCTCCGCATTCACCCGGTGGATATCCTCTCCCTCTGTCTGACGGTTATGCTGAGCGTCGGTATCGCACTCCTCTGATCCCTCGCCAGCTCACCTATCGTGTCGTCTTCTCCTGCGGCCCCAAGAATGAGCAAAGAAAAGCCAGGGGACCTCACAGCACTTGGCGAGCTGTGTCCAATTGCGCACGCGGAGAGATCCTTGTCTTCCCAGTAAACCGTGTCATACTTCGAGTTGATCGTACCGCGATATGGCTTGGGGGAGCCAGTGGCACGTCACAATAGAAACGGAGTGATGATAGCCAGCCACGGAGAGCCACTTGCTGGCATGCGGTCTAGCCATCTCCCGAAACTCGCTGCCTGTGCTGTGGTCGGCACTGTCCGATCAAGCAGCGAATCCACTCACGGCAACCAAAGACACGCTTTGGAAGTACTCACCGAGATGAGATACCGGCGGGTGACATCATGACAAACAATCCCCCACATAACCCAAACAGTGACCACACGGTGGGCAGAGACTTACTCAGGGACCATCTCAGGCTGAGCAGTTGCAGAGTCTTGCCATACTGCGCAAGTGACATAGGATCTTCCACATCCTGTGCATTGCGCGAGAAGGAACACACATCACATGACGTCATTTGATGAGGATCTCGCCGGTGGTTTGGCGCACGAGGTCTATGGTATCCAGATCCGGCTAGCGCAATACCCAATCCTGGCGACCCAGATCCGGGAGCGTATGCGGCAGGAGCTTTTCGTCAAGGGCATCATCTCGCCTGCGACATTCGAGGCAGAAGTCCGCCGCAAGGCTCTGCTATCTCAGAAACTGGAGGGGCTTGACGACCCTTTTGCCCAGGAACCCGAGGCGGTGTGGCAACAGCGCTTGGCGATCATCCGCGATCAGCTGACGGACTTCTACTTCGCTTACAACGTCCCTGCTGAGAGGCTTACCCAGCTCATCGAACGCACCCTGGCCGAGACGAGGGCGCCGGGAAGCATCGGTGCCACGACCCTGACCTTCAACCCTGAGCTTGCTCCCATAGATCTGCTCTTGCATCAGGGACGCATCTACGAGAGCCTCCCATCAGATCAGAGGACTGCTGTCCAGCATCATCTCCGCGAGATCATCGTCGTTCTGATCAAGACCATGCTCAGTGACAACCTCGATTATGTAAGTATCGCCAAAGAAGTTTTTTCTGCCCGGGACCTGGAAGCTATTCGAAAACGGACCATCGGGCACGGGAAGATTGGTGGCAAGGCGGCGGGCATACTCCTGGCTGAGAAGATTCTGCTCACACCAGATCCCGAGGACGGGGAGCTTGATCTTGCCAGTCACATCAGAGTTCCGGATTCTTACTTCATCGGTGCAGATGTCTTCTATGACTTCCAGATGATCAATGGCTTCACTGCCTACATGAATCAGAAATACAGAAGCTATGACGAGATCGTAGCTTTGTACCCTCACCTGCAGGAATTGTATCAGGCAGGCCGCTTTCCGCCCGAGATCGTGGCACAGTTGCGTCAGCTTCTGGAGAAGATCGGAAAGACCCCCCTCATCGTCCGCTCGTCGAGCCTCCTCGAGGTGCACTTTGGCGCTGCCCTGGCGGGCAAGTACCGCAGTGTCTTTTGCCCCAACCTTGGTGAACCAGAGGAGAACCTCCAGGACCTATTGCGGGCCATCGGGGAAGTCTATGCCAGCACCATCAGCCCCGAAGCGCTATTGTATCGCCAGCAGATGGGCCTGGTGGACTATGATGAACGGATGGCCGTGCTCATCCAGAAAGTGGAGGGCACGCGCTACCGACACTTTCTCTTCCCGTCAGTCGCAGGTATGGGCTACAGCCAGAATCCTTTCCGCTGGCACCCCAGGATACGACGTGAGGACGGCTTCCTGCGGCTTGTCGTCGGGTTCGGCACGCGCGCCGTACAACGGGTTGGTAACGATTTCCCCCGTACCGTCGCACTTAGCCACCCAGAACTTCGCCCTCAAACTGGAGAGCAGGAGATCCGCAAATACTCTCAACGCTATATGGACGTACTTGACCTGAAAGCCCGAGCACTGAGAACTCTTCCCATAGAAGAGATCCTCCAGGGCGACTTCCCCGCTCTGCGCCATGTTGCATCTCTGGACCGAGGCGATTACATCATCCCGATCTTGGCGCGGCCATCTTCTGGGAGCGACAGCCGATGGCTCATTACCTTCGACCGACTTCTCAAAGACCGCACCTTCATCCAACTGATCAGACGTGTCCTGAAGAAACTCGAGCAGTTCCACCGCTGGCCCGTAGACATTGAATTCACTATCGATATTGAGCCCGAGGCAAGGCACTGCAACTACACCATTCATCTGCTGCAATGTCGCCCGCAGGTCAGTCGCAAGGAGTACCAGGCGGTGCAACTACCGGAGAGTGTGGACAGCGCCGACTTGATATTCAGAACTTCAGAGCTTGTACCCCACGGGGTCATCCCGGATGTCCGATACATCGTGTATGTGCCCGCCGATGCCTATCGAAGGGTCAAGAGTCATGTCCAGAAGCTGGAAATCGCTCGGGTTATCGGCCGTCTGAATCGGAAACTCACAAGAGCCCGATTCATCCTCGTGGGACCGGGCCGCTGGGGGAGCTCAGACATCAATCTCGGCGTCAAGGTTACCTACGCCGACATCTACAACGCCAAGGCACTCATCGAGGTCACACAAGGTGGTCAAGCAGGCCCTGAGCCTTCCTACGGCACACACTTCTTCCAGGACTTGCTGGAGGCCGGTATCTACCCGCTCCCCCTGGTCCTCAGCCGGGCGGATGGATTTCTCAACACCGCCTTCCTGGACCGAGCTCAGAATCGACTGCGCGATCTGCTCCCTGACGACGCCGACTACGCTCCACAGGTGCGGGTGATTGATGTGCCGGCGGAAGCACAGGGGCGGTATCTCCAGATCGTGATGAATTCCGAACGCAGTATTGCACTCGGCTACCTAGCCATGCCACGGATTGCCAACCCAGGGCGTGACAGACCCTGACAAAGGCAGACTTACAGAAAGAGAGATGGGCAAGGGTTCCTGCCCATCTCTCTTGAGGAGACTCGGACTGTGCCCAGAAGCAGCGGTTAGACCCAGCCACGCAGCTTGCAGGCTTCAGCAACCCTGCCCACTGCCACCACATAGGCAGCCATACGATTGTTTGTCTGATACTCCTTTGCCGCCTCAGCCACCGAATGGAACGCCACAGTCATCTTCTCATCGAGGAGTTCATGGACCTGGGCCTCTTTCCAATAGAACCCATAGGCATTCTGAACCTGCTCGAAGTACGACACGGTAACGCCACCGGCATTGCAGAGAAAATCGGGGATAACGTAGACCCCATTCTCGTGGAGTATCTCGTCCGCCTCCGGTGTCGTGGGACCGTTGGCAAGCTCTGCGGAGATCTTGGCCTTGATGCGACTGGCATTCGCCCGGGTGATCTGATTCTCCAGAGCTGCAGGGACGAGCACATCAACGTCGAGCTCCAATAGCTCAGCATTGGTGATATTGTCAGCGTCGGCGAAATCCACGACAGAACCAGTTTCCCGCTTATGAGCAATCAGCGCTTCGGGATCAAGGCCTTGCGGGTTGTAGACACCTCCTTGCGAATCCGAGACCGCCACGACGCGCACCCCAAGCAGTTCTGGCCCAAGCGTAGCCGCATACTGTCCGGCGTTGCCAAAGCCCTGAATCGCCATAGTGGCACCCTCGGTCTGGATCCCCAGAAGCTTCGCCGCTTCCCGAATGCAGTACATGCCTCCACGAGCAGTCGCATCGCCCCGGCCTGCCGAACCTCCCAGAGGCAAGGGCTTACCTGTGATGACTCCAGGCACGTTGCGGCCCTGCATGAAGGCGAATTCGTCCATCATCCAGGCCATGATCTGAGGTGTCGTGTAAACATCGGGGGCAGGAATGTCCATATCGGCACCCAGGATGCGGCCTACCTGACGGATATAAGCACGGCTCAAGCGTTCCAGTTCGCTTGGGGACATCGTCTTAGGATTGCAGATAATCCCGCCTTTGCCGCCGCCCAAAGGTATGTCCATCACTGCGGTCTTCCATGTCATCCACGCAGCCAGAGCTCTCACAGTGTCAACAGTCTCGTGAGGATGGAAGCGCAACCCTCCCTTCGTCGGCCCTCGAGCATCATTGTACTGCACCCGAAAACCATGAAAGATCTGGGTCGTGCCATCATCCATACGCACCGGCAGCGTCACATGCAGTTCACGAATGGGCCAGCGGAGCAACTCGTGGACGGCAGGCTCCAACTGCATGATCTCGGCAGCCATGTCAAGCTGGTGCTGCGCTATCTGAAATGGGTTTAATTCCTCAGTGGTCATGCTCCATCCTCCTTGGCTTGAGCACGGCACCCGCATATCCCCCGATTCCGGGTGTCGCTAATTCACTCTAGTATAATGAAAAGCAATAGGTAAGTCAAGCTCCGAGATGGCTTCATCCGCCTCTCGGTGAGGTACCACATCGCGCACCTCGTCCTCATCTCAACGGTTTCCACATACCCAAGCCCTGGCCACGTTACCTCTCCTCCCGCTTCAACTTCAGCGTTGCCTGGACAGCCCTTCAGGCCCTCTCTCTCCTCCAGTGACCCAGGCATCGTATAGAATGGCACCGCCGTGTCTGGCCCTCTCCTATCTGACAAACTGAGTCGACGGCAGCGCACTCGATGCTTGACATCCTACCGAACTCATTGTATAATCTAATCAATCGAGGGGAGACGTATCTTGATGAGCAACCGCAACGTGGTCATTGTTCTGCTTCGCAACCTTCTTGTCCTTATTGGCAAGAGGGCATAAGGCGTTGGGCAGCGCAAGACCACAAGTACATCGCACAAAAGAGCCGCCCAACAGGGCGGCTCGAATCTTATCAGGCAGACGTTGCTTCCAGATCAGACGAAGAAGTGAGCCAGACGGGAATGCAGATGCGACGGCAGCGAAGAGGCAGGCCAGGGTTCAATACTAACGCAGGAAGGTGCTCTTTGAGCGCTGATCAGACCCTGCGGATCCTTGTCGTCCTTATCATTGCGGTGCTCCTGCTTAACAGCAGGAGCACGGGGCGGCTACCGGTGGGTCTGGAAGAGGCACAAATCCAACCATAGCAATTAGCAGAATGCAGACCAAGGGGCCGCCCACAGAGGAGCGGCCCCTTTTTTTGTTTGAGGTGCAGGCAAGGATTGGAGGCCTGATGATCAGCCAGTTGAGGGAGGAGAATACGCGATGAGGAAGACAGGGGCAGAGATTGTATGGGAGATGTTTAAGAGGGAAGGGGTGGAGGTAGTCTTTGGCATCCCAGGTGGCGCGATCATGCACACCTACCACCCGCGTCAGGAGTATGGCATTCGCCACATCCTCATGCGTCACGAACAGTGTGCCGCACACGCCGCCGATGGCTACGCTCGAGTATCCGGCAAAGTAGGCGTGGCCATGGCGACATCGGGTCCAGGAGCCACTAACCTGGTGACCGGTATCGCCACCGCCGCCATGGATTCATCACCCATGGTGTGCATCACCGGCCAGGTCGCTACTCACCTCATCGGAACTGACGCTTTCCAAGAGACTGACATCACGGGCATCACACTCCCTATCACCAAACACAACTACTTGGCCACGCGCGTTGAGGATCTTGCACAGATCATCCACGAGGCCTTCTACATCGCTCGCACCGGCCGCCCAGGACCCGTGTTGATTGACCTTCCCAAAGATGTCCAGATGGCGGAGACGGAGTTCGTGCCGCCGCCCGAAGAGGTCCATTTGCCGGGGTATCATCCAGCGGGCCCGGGCGACCCGCTGCTGGTCCAGCAAGCCGCGGATCTCATCAACCAGGCAGAGCGCCCTGTCATTCTAGCGGGTCACGGCGTCCTCATGTCGGGAGCCATGGACGCGTTGCGCGCCTTTGCGGAGAAGACCCAAACCCCCGTGGCACTCACCCTTCTGGGCAAGGGGGGATTCCCCGAGTCCCATCCTCTGGCGCTGGGCATGATGGGCATGCACGGCGAAGCGTACGTCAACCAAGCCATACAGGAAGCCGATCTCCTGCTGGCGTTCGGCATGCGATTCGATGATCGCGTAACGGGCAAGATTGAGACCTACGCTCCCAAGGCCAAACGTGTCCACGTCGATGCTGATGCTGCTGAACTCAATAAGATCGTGTCGGTAGATGTACCGATTCTGGGCGACCTGGCTCAGGTCCTCCAGCAACTTCTGCCATTGGTCAAGCCAGCGCAACACTCTGCCTGGCTGGCAGAGATCGAAGCGTGGAAACTCGACAGTCAGCGACGAGACATTCTTAATCGCCCCGACACCGATCGTCTAGTCGCCCCTCAGTTCATCAACGACATCTGGGAGGCAACTCAGGGCAAGGCGATCGTCGTCACCGATGTGGGCCAGCACCAAATGTGGGCCGCCCAGTACTATCGCAACGATTATCCCAACACAGTCGTCACCTCAGGCGGCCTGGGAACTATGGGCTTTGGCTTGCCTGCCGCCATCGGGGCTCAGGTTGCTCAACCCGATCGTGAGGTCTGGGCGATCCTGGGGGACGGTGGCTTTCAGATGACCATGCACGATCTGGGCACGATCATCCAGGAGAACCTGCCCATCCGCATTGCACTCTCCAACAATAACTATCTAGGCATGGTTCGACAATGGCAGGAGCTCTTCTACAACAAACGCTATGAGTCTACCCGGCTTATCAACCCTGACTTCATCAAGCTGGTGGATGCCTATGGAATCCGCACCTGGCGCGCCACCACCCGGGCCGAAGCTCGCGCGGCGATTGAGGAAGCTCGCGCCCATGATGGTCCCGCATTCATCGAATTCCAAATCGCCGAGGTCGGAGAAGAGGGAAATGTCTATCCCATGGTACCTGCTAATGCCAGCCTCCATGAGATGATCCGGCGACCCGTGTCCGCCACAGAGTCCGTGGCTGAGGATGAAAGTCAAGGAAACTAGAGAGGAGAGGAAACAATGCAAAGCACACTGATTGCCCTGGTTGAGGACAAGCCCGGCGTTCTGAACCGTGTTGCCAGCCTGTTTCGCCGGCGCGCGTTCAACATCGAGAGTCTGACGGTGGGCCACACAGAGCAACCTGGGGTGAGTCGTATGACCATCGTGGTTGACAGCGCACGCACCGATGTGCAGCAGGTGATCCGGAACCTCTACAAACTCGTCAATGTGATCAAGGTCGAGGAGGTCACGGACAAACCTGCGGTCATGCGAGACCTTGCCCTCATCAAGGTCCATGCCAATGGTGGAGGCACACGGGCCGAGGTGATGCAGATCGTGGAGACCTTCCGCGCGAGGGTGGTCGATGTCGGCCTGAAGACCCTCATGGTCGAGGTCACCGGGACGGAAGACAAAATCGATGGTCTCGTTGAGGTGCTGCGACCATTCGGGATCGTGGAGATGGTAAGGACTGGACGGGTGGCAATGGTGCGTGGTACCGCCGAGCCGTTGTCAGCCCCAGCCGACTAAGCGACGGAGACCCGTGGCTCCATGGTGAGAGCCCATGTGTCACCGGAAACTCGACAGGCTTAAACAGCTAAGTTAAGGAGGAGACGAGAAGATGGCGAAGATAGACTTTGGGGGCGTAGTGGAGGACGTCACAACCCGGGAGGAACTGCCCCTCGACAGAGCGCGCGAGATCCTGAAGGATGAGCTGGTTGCGGTCCTGGGCTATGGTGTCCAGGGACAAGCTCAGTCGCTGAACATGCGGGACAATGGCATCCGTGTCATCGTGGGGCAGCGAAAGGGAAGTACATCATGGGACAAAGCCGTCGCCGATGGCTGGGTGCCCGGTGAGACATTGTTTGATCTGGAGGAAGCCGCTGAGCGGGGGACTGTGGTTCAGTTCCTGGTCTCAGATGCTGGCCAGATGCTCACCTGGCCACGCATCGAACCTCACTTGAAGGAAGGTGATGCACTCTACTTCTCGCACGGGTTTGCCATCGTGTACGGCGACCAGACAGGCGTGATTCCCCCCGAATACGTGGATGTCATCCTGGTAGCCCCTAAGGGATCGGGCACCAGTGTGCGTGCCAATTTCCTGGCCGGTAGCGGCATCAACAGCAGCTACGCTGTCTACCAGGACTACACAGGACGGGCGAAAGAGCGGGCACTGGCGCTGGGTATCGCCATTGGGTCGGGTTACCTCTTCCCCACGACATTCCAAAACGAAGTCTACAGCGACCTGACTGGCGAGCGAGGTGTGCTGATGGGGGCGCTTGCTGGCATTATGGAGGCCCAATACAACCTGCTCCGGGCACACGGTCACAGCCCCAGCGAAGCGTTCAATGAGACCGTAGAGGAGCTGACCCAGAGCCTAATCAGATTGGTCGATCAACACGGCATGGACTGGATGTACGCCAATTGCAGTACCACAGCCCAGCGCGGCGCGTTGGATTGGCGACACCGTTTCC
This sequence comes from uncultured Anaerolineales bacterium, assembly GCA_964385885.1. Classification (GTDB taxonomy): domain Bacteria; phylum Chloroflexota; class Anaerolineae; order B4-G1; family SLSP01; genus PWVB01. The sequence goes on from CAYLRT010000027.1 coordinate 14,891, forward strand.
GCGAGGCCGTCGAGCCCGTCTTCGAAGCCCTTTACGATAGCGTGGTCTCCGGAGAAGAGACCCGAATCGTGCTGGAGGCCAATAGCGCGCCTGACTATAAAGAACGCCTGGCCGAGGAGCTGCGCGAGATGCACGACTCAGAGATGTGGCGCGCCGGTGCCGCTGTTCGCTCGCTGCGTCCCCAGCGGTGGGGCAAATCTTAGGGCTGCGACGTCGATGGTGCATGACAATCGGGAGGATTAACGCTATGGATGAGAGCGGGGTTCGATCCACCAACCGGATCATTGTCTTTGATACCACCCTGCGGGACGGCGAGCAATCGCCAGGCGCTGCTTTGAACGTAGAAGAGAAACTGGAGATCGCCCGGGCCCTGGAGGCGATGGGCGTCGATGTCATCGAAGCTGGCTTTCCCATTTCGTCCCCTGGCGACTTTCAGGCGGTGTACAGGATCTCCCAGGAGATTCGGAACTGCGCAATCTGTGGATTGACGCGGGCCAGGAAGGAAGACATCGATGCTGCGGCGGAAGCACTCAAGCCCGCCGCACACCCCCGGATTCAGACGGGGTTGGGTGTCTCGGACGTGCATATCCGCTATAAGCTGCGCACGACGCGCGAGGGTGCCCTCGAGATGGGTGTCAATGCCGTTAAGTACGCCAAACAATTTGTGGAGGACGTGCAATACTACACCGAGGACGCGGGACGGGCTGATCCCCAGTACCTCTATCAAGTGCTGGAGGCGGTGATTGACGCAGGCGCTACGGTAATCAACATTCCCGACACAACAGGCTACACTACGCCTGCCGAGTTCGGCGCATTGATTCGTGGCATCGTCAAGAACGTACCGAACGTCCACCGGGCAACCATCTCCGTGCACTGCCACAACGATCTGGGTATGGCCACCGCCAATACCCTCGCCGGCGTGCTGAACGGCGCACGCCAGGTGGAGGTCACAGTCAACGGCATCGGCGAGCGCGCGGGAAACGCCTCCCTTGAGGAAGTCATCATGGCGCTGAAGACTCGGCATGACATCTTCGGTTTGGATACCCGCATCGACACGCGACGCATCTACCCGGTCAGCCGACTGGTCAGCAACCTCACCGGCATCCCCGTCCAACCCAACAAGGCTATCGTGGGCTCGAACGCTTTCGCCCACTCCTCGGGTATTCATCAGGATGGCGTGCTAAAGGAACGATCGACCTATGAGATCATCAACCCGCTGGATGTCGGCGTGCCTAACTCAGAGATCATCCTTTCGGCACGTTCGGGACGCCATGGCCTACGTCACCGCCTTGAGGAATTAGGGTACAAACTCGACGACGAGAAATTCGAGCGAGTCTACCAACGCTTCCTTGAGGTCGCCGACAAGAAGAAGACCGTGGATACTCGTGACCTTGAGGCCATCGTATCCGATGAAGCGGAGATCTTCTTCGAAGAGACCTATCAATTGGAGCATGTTCAGATCACCTGTGGCGATCACAGCATCCCCACAGCGACAGTCAAGATCAGAGGACCCAACGGTGAGGTCTACTGCGATGCCGACCACGGAACTGGACCCGTCGATGCCGTCTACCGGGCCATCAACCGTGTGATCGGTGAGCCGAATCAACTTATTGAGTTCTCCATCGAAGCAATCACGGAGGGCATCGACGCTGTAGGACGGGTGACAATTCGCATCCAAGCGGATGAACCCGTTAATGGGGAAGCACGCACGGTGTTCAGTGGGCATGGCGCCGACAACGATATTGTCGTTGCCAGCGCTAAAGCCTACATGTTTGCCCTCAACCGTCTCATCGCTGCCAGGCGAGAGGTAAAGGAGGCTGCGGAACGCGCCAAATAGGTTGAGGTAGTGATGCGATGTCGGACTCTCAAACGTTCAGGGCAGGAGGGGGAGATGAAGTGTAACAAGCAGGAAACGGGACAGAAGCAGCGAGAGTCAACGCAAGCAGATAGCCGCGAAAAGAACTGGGAGTCCTTCCCTGAACCACAGGGATGGGCGATGGGCTGGCACGGAGAGGCACTATCCACACAACGGCGTCCGGGTACATCTAAGTAGCCGAGGTCTCGGGCCGTCCACAGCACGGGAACGGGCCGGGCTTGCTAGCCATCGGTCTGCCCGTCGTCCTGCCTTGCCGGGCGTAGGCCATCGCGCTGACCCCACCCTTTGGAGGGAATCAAACACCGACCACGACCTGGAACAGGCAAGAGGAGAGGCGGGCCATCCGCGCTCGGCGCGACAGTGTGGGAGCCCGATGCCGTGCTTACAACTCCGGGCGTCCCCCCTCCACCAACCGGATCCAACGCCGGGGCTGCGGTAGCAAGCATTACGCCGCTGCTGGTACGGGGGGAATGCGTCGGTATGTGATATGCCGCGGAGCTGACCATTCGAAATGAGGAGAGAAGACACGTGGGCCAAACGTTAGCGGAGAAACTGATAGCGGCGCATCTCGCCGATGGCAGAAAAGAACATGTCGAACCAGGAGACCTGGTGGAGGTGTCCACCGATATAGTACTGTCCAACGACATCACAGCACCTATCGCTCTGCGCGAGTTCGAGAAGTTGGGTGTGGACCATGTCTTTGATACGGACAAAGTGGTTATCGTAGCCGATCACTTCACGCCCAACAAGGACATCAAGTCGGCCGAGCAGTGTGCACTGATACGACGTTTTGCCCGCGCACAAGGGCTTCCCCACCACTTCGATGTGGGGCGTGTCGGCATTGAGCACGTGCTGCTACCCGAGCAGGGCCTGGTCCTGCCCGGCGATCTGGTGATAGGGGCAGACTCTCACACGTGCACCTACGGTGCACTGGGCGCCTTTGCCACCGGCATGGGCTCCACGGACATCGCGGTCGCCATGGCTACCGGCCAGATCTGGATGCGTGTACCTGAGAGCATGCGGTTCATCTATCACGGCAAGCTCGCGCCCTGGGTGGGTGGAAAAGATCTCATCTTGTACACCATAGGAAAGATCGGCGTTAGCGGTGCCCTATATCGCGCCATGGAGTTTGCCGGGCCTGTGATCGATGATCTATCCATGGCTGGTCGTTTTACCATGGCCAACATGGCCATTGAGGCCGGCGCCAAGGCGGGGCTCTTCGCAGTCGATGCAACGACGGAGGCTTACGTAAAACCGCGTGCCAACCGACCCTATGCGAGGGTTCAGCCCGACGCTGACGCTCATTACACGGAGGTCATAGATATCGACGTAACACATCTAGGGCCCCAGGTTGCCTTCCCTCATCTCCCAGAGAACGTTCGCCCTGTTGAAGAGGCCAGGGATATCACCATCGATCAAGCCGTCATCGGCTCCTGTACCAACGGGCGTCTGGAGGACCTTGAAGCGGCAGCACGGGTTCTCAAAGGACAGCGGGTCCACCGTGATGTTCGTTGTATCGTGATTCCCGGGAGCCAACAGGTCTACCTGGATGCGCTCCGCAAAGGTTTGGTGGAGATCTTCATTGAGGCAGGTGCAGTCGTCAGTACCCCCACGTGCGGTCCCTGCCTGGGCGGACACATGGGAGTCCTCGCCGCTGGCGAAAGAGCTGTCAGCACCACCAACCGCAACTTCCGCGGGCGTATGGGTCATCCCGAAAGCGAAGTCTATCTCAGCAATCCCGCGGTCGCAGCGGCATCGGCTGTACTGGGCCGCATCGCACATCCAGCGGAGGTGGTGGGATGATTCTAGAAGGCAAGGTGTGGAAATACGGAGATAACGTCGATACTGACGTGATTATCCCGGCTCGTTACCTGAACATGTCGAGACCGGAGGAACTCGCCGAGCACTGCATGGAGGACATCGATCCCGACTTTGCAGGATCGGTCCAACTAGGAGACATCATCGTCGCGGGCGAGAACTTCGGCTGTGGCTCCTCACGCGAACATGCCCCCTTGGCCATCAAGGGCGCGGGCATCTCTTGCGTCATCGCCGAGAGTTTCGCGCGCATCTTCTACCGGAATGCGATTAACATTGGGCTGCCAATCCTGATATGCCCCGAAGCCGTCCATGCAACACAGCGGGGGGATCATCTGACTGTCGACTTGGAACAGGGGCTGATCACGAACATGCGCACGGGGGAGCGCTATCGCACGACGCCCTTCCCCCCCTTCATCATGGCTATCATCCAGGCAGGAGGGCTCGTACCCTACACGCAGGCGCGTCTGCAGCAGATCGCTTGACTGAGGGTATCGCGAGCAGATCGCAGGATCACAAAGGGGGAGAGAATATCATGGAGGGGGAAAGAGTTGCCGTCTATGACACAACTTTGCGCGATGGGACACAGGCCGAAGGCATCTCGCTTTCTGTCGAAGATAAGCTCAAGATCACACAACTGCTTGACGAATTGGGAGTAGACTACATCGAAGGGGGATGGCCGGGCTCCAACCCCAAGGATGCTGCCTACTTCCAACGTGTGCGGGACTTACCCCTGACCCACGCAAAGATTGCAGCGTTTGGCAGCACATGCCGGGTGGGTAGCAACCCCGCCGAGGACGCCAACATCCAGGCCATGTTGGACGCCGCCACACCCGTGGTAACCGTGGTGGGCAAGAGCTGGACGCTGCATGTACGCGACGTGCTGCGTACCACTAAGGAAGAGAATCTACGTATCATAAGGGAGAGCGTCAGACTGCTTAGAGATCAGGGACGCGAAGTCATCTATGACGCCGAGCACTTCTTCGACGGCTTCAAGGCCGACCGGGCGTACGCGTTGAGGACGCTCCGTGCAGCCGTCGAGGGCGGCGCAGACCTTCTATGCCTTGCTGACACCAACGGTGGTACCATGCCGTGGGAGATCGAGACTATCGTCGGGGAAGTGCGCACTGCCTTCCCCGATACAGCATTGGGCATTCACACCCACAACGATGGAGACGTCGCAGTCGCCAACACACTAGCAGCGGTAAGATCGGGCGCCAGGCACGTACAGGGCACGATCAATGGATATGGCGAACGGTGCGGCAACGCTAACCTGTGCAGCATCATCCCTAACCTGACCCTGAAGATGGGATATCCCACGCTGCCCGAGGGCAAACTCTCACACCTCACCCGAATCTCGCGGGCAGTGGCTTCAATCTCCAATCAACCCCATGACCGGCACGCGCCCTACGTGGGTCTCAGCGCCTTTGCGCACAAGGGTGGTATCCACGCTTCCGCTATGCGGCGCAACGACCTGAGCTATCAGCACATCGATCCGCAGCTTGTCGGAAACACCTCCCGGGTTGTTGTGTCGGAACTCTCAGGACGCGGCAATCTAGTCAGTAAGGCGGAAGAGATCGGCCTGAGCCTCGAGGAGATCCAGGATCTACCCGGCCTGGTGCAACGAATCAAGGAGCTAGAGTATCGCGGCTTCACGTTCGAGGGGGCAGAGGCCTCGGTGGAGCTCATGCTCCGACGAGCGCATGCTGACTATCACCCCCCCTTCAGACTCATCGATTTCATGACCATCGTCGAACATCGTCAACGTCGGGGACTTCTGGCCGAGGCGACCGTGAAGATACGTGTGGGCGATCAGATCTACCATACAGCGGCCGAGGGCAATGGCCCCGTCAATGCCATGGACTTGGCGCTGCGCAAAGCATTGCTGCCCGTCTATCCGCAATTGGCCCAGTTCGAGCTGGCGGACTACAAGGTCCATATCCTGGACAGCGATGCGGGGACAGCCGCCACCACCCGCGTGCTGATCGATATGCAGAACGGTGCCCGACGGTGGAGTACGGTAGGAGCATCAGCCAACATCATCGAAGCGAGCTGGATCGCCCTGGCAGATGCTGTCGAATATGGGATCATGGTGATAGCCGCGGATCATGCCTGATCCTCGGGGCTGTATGGCTGGAACCTGACCCACAAACCACATTCGAGGAGAAAAGATGAAAGCAACGATCGTTACCTTGCCAGGCGACGGCATCGGGAGAGAAGTGGTCGCCGAGGGTGTGAAGGTACTTCAGGCGGTCGCCGCACAGTACCACCACACGTTCGAGTTCCACGAGCACATGATCGGTGGATGCGCCATTGATGCAACCGGGAACCCGCTGCCTGAAGCGACGCTGACCGCCTGTCGTGCAGCCGATGCTGTGCTGTTAGGGGCTGTTGGTGGCCCCAAGTGGTCCGACCCTACCGCCCCGGTACGGCCCGAGCAGGGCCTGCTGGGGTTACGGAAAGGCCTGGAGTTGTATGCCAACCTGCGCCCGATTCAGATCTTCCCCCAGCTCTATGAAGCCTCGCCCTTGCGAGCAGAGCGCCTTAAGGGTGTCGATCTCCTGGTCGTACGCGAACTGACAGGGGGGATCTACTTCGGGCCGCGCCAGGAAGCCAGTGAAGACAATCCGACCGCCTTCGACACCATGATCTACAGTGCCGATGAGATTCGACGCATTGCCCATCGTGCCTTCAGCCTGGCCCGCGAGCGCCGTGGGAAGGTCACCTCGGTCGACAAAGCCAACGTGCTGGCAAGTTCACGACTGTGGAGGCGTGTGCTTACCGAGGTGAGCGCCGACTACCCCGACATCGCATTGGAGCACATGTTGGTGGACGCTACAGCCATGCACCTGATCAGGCGCCCAGCGGACTTCGACGTCATCGTCACCAGCAACATGTTTGGGGACATCCTCACCGATGAGGCATCGATGTTGGCGGGCTCGATGGGCATGTTGGCCTCCGCATCATTGGGCGCCAGCCGCAACGGTGTCTACGAGCCTATCCATGGCAGCGCCCCGGACATCGCAGGTAAGGGCATCGCCAATCCTCTGGCGACGATTCTCAGTGTGGCGCTTCTGTTGCGCTACTCGCTTGGCCTTGCCTCAGAGGCAGAAGCCGTCGAACGTGCTGTGTTCTCAGTGTTGGAGGCTGGCTACCGGACACCGGACATCGCCTCGGAGGGGACCACCGTGGTCAATACCACCGAGATGGGGGATCAGGTGGTTGCAGCGTTGCGGGCTGCTTGATGTCCCATAGAACGTTGTGTCGACATCTCAGCGGATCCAAACTAGACATTGGAGGGAATGATGCGTAGTGATCAAGCAAAGAACGGATTTGAACGAGCGCCCCACCGGAGTTTGTTTTACGCCAACGGACTCACCCAGGAAGAGCTTAAACGCCCCCTCATCGGCATCGCGAACGCGTTTAACGAGATTGTGCCCGGCCACATCCACCTGAACAAGATCGCTGAGGCCGTGAAAGCCGGTGTTCGCCTGGCCGGTGGTACGCCACTTGAGTTCAACGTCATTGGCGTGTGTGACGGAATCGCTATGGGGCACGTCGGGATGCACTACTCTCTCCCCAGCCGTGAATTGATCGCCGATTCAGTGGAATCCATGGTCCTGGCCCACGCCTTCGATGGACTGGTGCTGATCCCTAACTGCGACAAGATCGTGCCGGGTATGCTCATGGCCGCCGGACGTGTCAACATCCCGGCCATATTTGTGAGTGGCGGCCCAATGATGGCAGGTCGCTATCTCGGGAGGGACATCGACCTGAAGACGATGTTTGAGGCCGTGGGTCGCTATCAGGTCGGCGAACTGAGCGCCGAGGAGCTCCAGGAACTCGAACTTGCAGCTTGCCCAGGCTGTGGATCATGTGCCGGTTTGTTCACCGCTAACACAATGAACTGCCTTACAGAGGCATTGGGAATGGGATTACCGGGCAATGGCACCATCCCGGCTGTGACCGGTGCCCGCATCCGACTCGCCAAGCAGGCAGGCATGCAGATCATGACGCTGGTGGAGCGGGACATTCGCCCTCGTCAGATCATGACACGTGAGGCTTTCGAGAACGCAATCGCCACCGATATGGCAATCGGTGGCTCTACCAACACTGTGCTCCACCTGCCTGCCATCGCACACGATGCGGGGGTAGACCTTCCGCTGGATCTCTTTGACAGGGTGAGCCAGCGCACCCCCTATCTGGTCAAACTGAGTCCAGCGGGTCCACACCACATGCAGGACCTCGACGAAGCAGGGGGAATCCCGGCGGTGATGGCGGAACTCCTCCAAAAGGACCTGATCCACCGCGATGCGCTGACGGTCACCGGTCACACCGTGGCAGAGAATCTACAGGCGGCAGGCCGCCGCACAAAGGTCATCCGCCCATTGTCTGAGCCCTATAGCCCAAACGGGGGCATCGCAATCCTCCGTGGGAACCTCGCTCCTGAGGGCTCCGTCGTCAAAGCTGGCGCTGTGGACCCAGATATGATGCAATGCCGCGGCCCAGCGCGCGTCTTCGACAGCGAGGAGGCCGCACTCGAGGCAATCCTGGGGCGCGCAATCCACCCCGGAGACGTCATTGTGATCCGTTACGAGGGGCCCAAAGGTGGACCCGGCATGCGAGAGATGCTCATGCCCACCTCTGCGCTCGCCGGCATGGGGCTCGATGACAAAGTCGCTCTGATGACTGACGGCCGTTTCTCTGGCGCCACCCGCGGCGCGGCGATCGGACATGTTTCGCCGGAGGCTGCTGCTGGCGGCCCCATTGCCCTCGTGCAGGAAGGGGACATAATCTCCATCGACATCCATGCCCGCACATTGACCTTGGAAGTAGACGAGGAAGAGTTGGCACGGCGCCGAGCGCAATGGAAGCCACCCGCCCCCAAGATCAAGACGGGCTACCTGGCACGCTACGCCGCAATGGTTACGTCGGCTGGCCAGGGAGCGGTTCTCAAGCTTGCATAGTGCATCAACAACACTGAAAGGAAGGAGAAACATCCATGGCGAAAATCGAACCCACCAAGTTCATCTGGATGGACGGCACGCTAGTACCCTGGGACGAAGCTACAGTCCATGTGTCGGCTCACGTGCTCCATTATGGATCCAGCGTGTTCGAGGGAATCCGAGCTTACGATTGCCAGGGCACACCGGCAATCTTCTGCCTGGACGCTCATGTCCGGCGTCTGTTCGATTCCTGCAAAGTGTATCGCATGGACATCGGTTTCACGCCCGAGGAGATCAAACAGGCCTGCATCGAAACCGTGAAGGCTAACGAGTTACCCACAGCTTACATCCGCCCCCTGGTTTTCCGAGGAAGCGGTAGCATCGGTGTGGATCCCCGTCCCAACCCCGTGCAGGTCATCATCATGACCATCTACATGGGCAAGTATCTGGGCCCGGAGGCCATCGAGCAGGGTGCGGATGTGTGTGTGAGCTCATGGGGCAGGCTGGGTCACAACGTCTTCCCAGCCTCAGCCAAGATCGGTGGTCAATATATCAATTCCCAGCTCATGAAGATGGAAGCCTTGGTCAATGGGTACGACGAGGCCATCGCCATTGACGAGAACGGGTTTGTAAGTGAGGGCAGCGGTGAGAACCTGTTCCTGGTGCGCGACGGGGAGATCTACACCCCACCGCTGGCATCCAGCATCCTACGTGGCATCACCCGCCAATGCGTCATCGACCTCGCGCGCGACCTCGGATACACCGTCCATGAGGCCTTCATCCCCCGCGAAATGCTCTACATGGCGGACGAAGTCTTCTTCACTGGTACGGCCGCAGAGATCTCACCGATCCGCTCCATCGACCGCATTACCATTGGAGAAGGCCGCCGTGGCCCTGTGACGGAGAAGCTGCAAAAGGAGTTCTTCGGCATCACCAGTGGCGAGTTGCCAGACCGCTTCAACTGGCTAACCCCCGTCCGGTAGCCTCCAGGCCACTGATCAGATCCAGGCGCGCCGCTCGGCGCGCCTGGATCTCTGTATTGCCACTGAACCGGAGGCCATCCCTCCACGACCTGAATCAGACGCCTAGCCAACGGTCGAAAAGCCCTATCCCGCCGGCGCCTGCCAGGGCAATCAGAACGAACTTCACAATCTTCCCGGCCCAGGTGACCAACAAGAAGGTCGTCACGCGCATATGCGACATGCCGGCAACGATCCCCGCCACATCGAAAAAGGGATTCGGAATAGCCGCCAGCACAAAAAGCGCCCCCAAGCCGTATCGCTGCATCCAACGCTCAAAACGTTGATACATCTCCTGGTTCTCCACAATGACCTGACCCCCAAGGCCAGCCATATAGCCGGTTAACTCGCCCAACGTTGCGCCCGCCGCAGAGATAATGCCCACCAGGAAGGGATTGAAGACCCCGCCACTGAGGAATGCCGTGAGGAACGTCGGCACAGGGAGAATGATCGTCGCGTTTCCCAGCACACTGATCAGAAAGAGCCCGATGTAGCCATAATGGGCAGCCTCTCGCAGGTGATCCCGCCACACATAGACGGCGACCGTGATGGCCAAGGCAAGAACAAGCCCAGCAAGCCGCAAGAGACGCTGTTTGCGAACGCCTGTGGGCACGGTGTCAGGGGCCTCTTCAGGACATGAGTCGCCGCTGTAATCCACGAGATCCCCGCTGGTGGCCATCTCCCCCTCCATTTTTCATCACCTGGTGCCGTATGCCTCTCATTGTAGGCGAGCTTTCAGGTTGCGCCACAGGCTCAATTTGTGCCGATCGCTGGCCGTGGTAAACTGGCCCGCTAGGATAGCCATTATCCCAGGGCCACGCCATAGTGACTCTGAGGGTGCGAAATCATTTGGCCCGCACACGAAAGGACGTGAGATGATCGGCAAGTTGATACCGCAGGATCTCAAATGCGAATACCTCACCAACCCACTGGGTCTCACTGAACCATGCCCACGGCTGAGTTGGCTTGTGGCCTCTGAGGAACGAGGACAGGCACAGACCGCCTATCAGATCCTCGTTGCAGACTCACAGGAAGCCCTTGCGGAAAACCACGGTACCCTTTGGGACTCGGGACAGATCCCGTCGGATCATACCACCCATATCCGCTATGCCGGCATCCCGCTCCAATCAGGGCAGCGCTGTTACTGGAAGGTACGCGTCTGGGATCGGCAGGGAAACCCTTCACCGTACAGCGAGGTCGCCTTCTGGCAAGTGGGCATCCTCAATCCAGACGAGTGGCAAGCGAAGTGGATTGGCTTGAACCCCGAGCCAGAACCCGAACTCGGCCTAGATCCTGTCGTCTACGTACGCCGGACCTTCACAGTGGATCGCCCAGTCAGATCTGCCACCCTCTATGCCACAGCTAAAGGCGTCTACATACCACGCCTGAACGGGATGCGCATCGGGGATGCTGAACTGGCTCCAGGTTGGACCGACTATCGGCGTCGTTGTCAGGTTCAAACCTACGATGTCGCGCCGATGATCACCCCAGGCGAAAATGTGATCGGCATTGTCCTGGGAGAGGGATGGTACAGTGGCTACCTCGGATTCAGAGGGACTCACAAGTATTATGGCGAACACCCCAGAGCATTGCTCCAGTTGGTGGTCACCTACGAAGACGGAACCCACGAGGTCATCGCGACCGACGACGCCTGGCGGGCATCGCTAGGGCCGATCCGCTACAGCGACATTCAAATGGGCGAGTACTACGACGCCCGCGCCGAGCTTGGGGCGTGGGATCGCGCTGGCTATGACGCCAGCGGTTGGCAGCCCGTAGTCGTCGAGGAGCGGGAGCCAGGCGTGGCGCTGGAAGGACAACGCGACCCGGTTATCCGGGTCACCATGGAGATCCCGACCAAGGCCATCACCGAACCCACACCGGGCGTGTTTATCTTCGACCTGGGGCAGAACTTCGCAGGACGCGTTCGCCTGCGTGTCGCGGGAGAGGCAGGCACCCAGGTGCGGTTGCGCTATGGTGAAGTCCTGGAACCTGACGGCACCCTGCACACAGCGAATTTACGTAGCGCGCGTGCAACGGACATCTACGTGCTGAAGGGCGAAGGCGTCGAAGTTTACGAACCGCTTTTCACCTATCATGGCTTCCGCTATGTGGAAGTGACAGGCTATCCAGGACAGCCAAGTCCCGATGCCATCACAGGGCTGGTCATGCACAACGACCTCCCCATTACGGGATCTTTCGAGTGCTCGAACCCTATGATCAATCAGCTCTGGCGGAACATCCTCTGGAGCCAGCGCAGTAACTTCGTGAGCATTCCCACAGACTGCCCCCAGCGGGATGAACGCCTGGGTTGGACTGGCGACGCGCAGATCTTCTGCCGGACGGCAACATTCAACATGGAGGCAGCCACGTTTTTCACGAAGTGGCTGACCGACACACGAGACGCACAGTCAGAAGATGGCGCATTCACAGATATCGCACCACAGATCGAGGGCATGCCGTCCGGTGCCCCAGCCTGGGGAGATGCAAACATCATCGTCCCCTGGACCCTGTATCAGGTGTATGGTGACAGAGCCCTTATCGAGGCGCACTTCGAGGCAATGCAGGCCTGGATGCGCTACATCGAAGAGGCCAATCCGCTGCGCCTGCGGACCAAGCGACTGCACAACAACTACAGCGATTGGGTGGCGCTTGAGCGGGGAACCTCTCCGGAGCAGGTCGCGACCGCTTACTGGGCGAAGATCGCGCGTATGATGGCAGAGATGGCGGAAGCCATAGGGCGGCAGTTCGAGGCCAAGCGGTATGCACGCCTGGCAGAGGAGATCCGTCAGGCCTACATGGCAGCCTACGTCCATCCCGATGGCAGTGTGGAGACAGACACACAAGCGGCATACGTCATGGCCCTCGATAACGACCTCCTTCCCCCCAGCTTGCGCCCGGCCGCAGCGGCACGTCTGGTGGCAGCCATAAAGCGCCACCGTGGGCATCTGGCTACAGGTTTCCTGGGTACACCGCCTCTGTGTTTTGTTCTGACTGAGCATGGCTATCTCGACCTGGCTTATCACCTGGTCACCTCGGAAGACTACCCATCGTGGGGTTACATGATCAAGAACGGCGCTACGACCATGTGGGAGCGCTGGAATGCGTATACGATCGAGTCAGGCATCCATGACCCCGGCATGAACTCTTTCAACCACTACGCCTATGGAGCAATCGGGGAGTGGCTTTACCGCGTCGTGGCTGGTATTGATAGTGGAGAGCCTGGCTATCGCCACATTCTCCTCTATCCACGACCAGGGGGCGGCCTCACGTACGCACGGGCAACCTATCGCAGCATTCAGGGGACGATAGAGTCAGCATGGCACTATGAGGAAGATGGCCTGCATGTTGAGGTGACTGTTCCTGCTAATACAACAGCTACACTGCGACTGGACACAAGGGACCCGTACGCGGTGCTAGAAGGGGACGGCCCGGCAACAAGCGCGGAGGGTGTAAGCTTCGAGCGTTTTGAACGCGGTACGGTCAGCTTCAGGCTCGAGTCCGGTATCTATCACTTCCTGCTACCGGCGACGGCGTCAGAATCGTAGCTCTAACGTATGTCGTTCGATACTCTGCAGCTGAGAAAGAGCCTTTGCTGAGATGACCCCACGGG
>CAYLRT010000028.1:0-23618 GCA_964385885.1 uncultured Anaerolineales bacterium
GGGCTTTGTCGGCGCCGCGCTCCAGCGATGAGGAGCCTCAATCACCCAGACGGCCCTGGTCATGGGCACGTGTCTACGTCTGTATCTATGGTTATGGTTAGTATAGGGTTACTGGCGGGAAAATACAACCTCCATTTGGCAACCCTATCGTTCGTGGCACAATTACTGGGCGCCGGGGGACAGGACATGATGATACCCGATGTAGGCGAAGAGACGGCTTTCTGGCAGCGGGGGCTGTATCAGGTTGCCGGGTTGGACGAGGCCGGGCGTGGGCCATGGGCCGGACCGGTCTATGCGGCGGCGGTGATCCTCCCCCAGAGGATGGATGTGCTGGAGGCCCTACAAGAGGTGCGTGACTCGAAGGTGCTCTCTCCTCGTCGACGGGTGGCGTGCTTCGATCGGATCATGGCCGTGGCCGTGGCGGTCGGTGTCGGTTTTGCCAGTGCTGGCGAGATCGATGCCCTGGGCATCCTGCCGGCCACCAGGCTGGCGATGCACCGTGCGCTTCGGGGGCTGGGCGTGACGCCCGATGCGTTGATCATCGATGCGCTGGCGCTGCCCGATGCCCCACAGCCGCAACGGTTCTTCCCCAGGGCAGATGCACGCTCTCTGTCGGTGGCCTCAGCCAGCATCATCGCCAAGGTCACCCGTGATCGCTGGATGGCACAGGTCGCTGAGCCCTGGTTCCCCGGTTATGGCTTCGCCCGGCACAAGGGGTACGGCACTCCTCAGCACCGTGAGGCATTGGAGCGGTTGGGGCCATGTCCACTGCACCGCGCCAGCTTCAGGCCGATCGCTGAACTATATGCGCGGTCGCCACTCCCCCCTGAGGGTGCCAACGGTTCCGAGAACACGGCCGCGGGGGAACCCGACGATGGTTGAGGTTGTCATGGTGGGGCCCTTCGGCCTGCGGCCGCGCATGACGATGGGGGCGCGGGCGCTGCCCCTGGCGCGGTCGCTGGTCCGTCGGGGGCATGCGGTGACCTTGCTCCTCCCTCCCTGGCAGAACCCCGAGGACTCGGGCCGGTGTTGGGTCGAGGATGGCGTCCGCGTGGAGAACGTCCCCTTGCCGGCTTCTGTGCCTGGGTGGTTCCAAGGGCGCTTGACGGCCCGGATGGTGCACAGGGTACGGGAGATCGACCCCGATGTGGTGCACATTTTCAAGCCCAAGGCCTATGCGGGCCTGGTGCATTGGGCCTTGCGGGGACGCTATGCGGTGGTGGTAGACTCCGACGATTGGGAAGGCCCAGGAGGATGGAACGCTCGGGGCGGCTACCCCCGCTGGCTGCAGGCCTTCTTCACGCGCCAGGAACGTTGGGGGCTCACCCACGCTGATGCGGTGACGGTCGCCAGTCGCGCCCTCCAGACTTTGGTCTGGGCATTGGGCTACCCGCCGGAGCGCGTCTTCTACCTGCCCAACGGGGTGGAGGCAGGCCCCGTGACACGCCATGGAAGGCAGGGGGAGAGGCCCGTGTTGCTCCTGTACACCCGTTTTTTCGAGTACGATCTCGACCGCCTGTGGCGCATCCTGGAGCGCACTCGTGATCAAAGACCCGATCTGCAGGTGTGGGTGATCGGCGAGGGCTTCCACGGGGAGGAGGAGCTGCTGCTCGCCCGTGCCCGCGGGGCCGGCTGGGAGGTGGCCGACGCGCTGGAGAGTGGGGCCGACCTGCTCTATCTCGGTTGGATCCCTAAGCGCGAGCTCTCGCGGTACCTCGCGCAGGCAGACCTCGGGCTTTATCCGTTCGACGACACCCTGCTCAATCGGACGAAGTGCCCCGTCAAGCTGCTGGATCTCCTGAGCGCTGGCGTGCCGGTGGTAGCGGATGCCGTTGGGGAGATCCGAGAGATGGTCGTGGATGGGCGTTCCGGGTATCTGGTGCCCCCTGGGGATGAGGAGGCCTGGGTGAACGCCATCCTCAGGCTGCTTGCCGATGAGGAGCAGCGGACGGCGATGGGTGCGTGGGCTCGGGCTGACGTGCTGAAGCGATTGGCCTGGGATCACCTGGCCCAGATCGCGGAGTCCGCTTACCGGCAGGCGTGCGCTAAGGAATAGCCTGAGCCGTGGTATAATCTCGCCAGGCGGTTCGCAGTTCACAGGGACCTGCCCCATCGATCAAGGGAGTGCACGATGCATTTAGCTGATATTTTGAACGCGATCAACCTCTGGGCGCTGGGTATCATCCAGTCGGTAGGATATCCTGGCCTGGGACTGGTGATGTTCCTGGAGAACGTCTTTCCCCCGATCCCCTCAGAGGTGGTGTTACCCCTGGCAGGCTGGCTGACGCTGGACGGGGCGACCGGGTTTACCCTGTTGGGGGTAACGGTGGTGGGAGCCATCGGCTCGGTGGCCGGCGCCTTCTTTTTCTACGGGCTGGGGAAGTGGTTCGACGAGAGCCGGGTGCGGGTGTTGCTTCGGCGCTTTGGCAAGTGGTTCATGCTCTCGGAGGCCGACCTGGATGTGGCGCTTGACTGGTTCGATCGCTACGATGAATATGTCATCTTCTTTGGACGTATGGTCCCCATTGTCCGCAGCCTGATCTCTGTGCCGGCTGGCCTGGCCAGTATGCACGTGGGTAGGTTTGCGCTCTACACTGCGGTGGGGACGGCCCTCTGGAGTTTCTTGCTGGCGCTGGCGGGACGGCTTTTGGGGGCGCAGTGGCATCTGGTCGCCGATTTCATCGACAAATACGAGCATCTCGTGCTGGCGTTGGTGGTGGCCGGTACGGTGTATTTCTTCATCAGCCGCTGGCGCAAGCTTCACACACAAGAGCCGGGGGCTGAGACGGAGGAAGTACCCCATGACCCGATGCCGGTCGAACATGAGGTTTCTTCCTAGCGGGCAAGGAGAGTAGATCATGGGCGTTGTGGTGCAGGCGAATCAGATTCAGGATTATGTTGGGCAGGAAGTGACCCTGAGAGGGTGGGTCTACAACCGCACCCACAAGGGCAAGCTGGTCTTCCTGCTCGTACGTGATGGCTATGGTTTCGTCCAGTGTGTCGCGTTTCGTGGGGACCTGCCCACGGATGTGTTCGAGACTATCGTCCACATACCTCAGGAGTCCTCGGTTGCCGTGACGGGGGTTGTGCGCGCTGATCGCCGTGCTCCAGGCATCCCTGGTGGCTATGAAATTGGGATCACCGATTTCGAGGTCGTCCAGGCGGCTGCGGGGGACTACCCCATCGCCCTGAAGGAACACGGCGTTGACTTCCTGTTGGATCACCGTCACCTTTGGCTCAGGTCGCCCAGCCAATGGGCCATCCTCCGGGTGCGCGCCACCGTGATCCGCGCTATCCGTGACTGGCTCGACACCCATGGGT
Source organism: uncultured Anaerolineales bacterium (assembly GCA_964385885.1). Taxonomy (GTDB): domain Bacteria; phylum Chloroflexota; class Anaerolineae; order B4-G1; family SLSP01; genus PWVB01. The sequence goes on from CAYLRT010000028.1 coordinate 3,322, forward strand.
TCACGCTGGTGGATACGCCAATTCTGACCCCTGCAGCATGTGAGGGGACCACGACGCTCTTCGCGACGGAGTACTTCGATGAGGGGACGGCCTACCTCGCCCAGAGCGGCCAGCTTTACAATGAAGCGAATATCTTCGCCTTTGGCAAGGTCTACTGCTTTGGTCCCACCTTCCGGGCAGAGAAGTCAAAGACCCGCCGACATCTGACCGAGTTCTGGATGGTGGAGCCGGAGATGGCGTTCTGCGATCTCGATCAGTTGATGGAGGTCGAGGAGCAGTTCATCTCGCATATTGTGCAGAGAGCGCTCCAGGAATGTGGCGCTGAGCTGGCCTATCTGAAGCGCGACACGGCGGCCCTGGAGCGGGTGCAGCCACCCTTCCCCAGAATCTCCTACGACGAGGCTCTGGAGAGGCTCTCGGAGATCCGCGCTCAGACGGAGGACGCCGAGCTGAGGGAGCGGTTAGCCATCACCTGGGGGGATGACTTTGGGTCTCCCCACGAGACCGAGCTCACCAAACTGTTTGACCGTCCCGTCTTCGTGTATGGGTATCCGACAGTCGCCAAGGCCTTTTACATGGAGCCCTGGCCCGGAAGGCCGGAGGTCTGCAAGAGCGTGGACCTGTTGGCCCCTGAGGGATACGGCGAGATCACCGGGGGCAGTGAGCGCATCTCCGATCCCGATCTCCTGCTGCAACGGATCAGGGAACACAATCTGCCGGAGGAGGCCTTCCGCTGGTACCTGGATCTGCGGCGTTACGGCAGCGTGCCCCATAGCGGGTTTGGCCTGGGGGTCGAGCGCACGGTAGCCTGGATCTGTGGGATCGAACACATTCGGGAGACGATCCCCTATCCACGGACCATCAATCGCGTTTACCCCTAGCGTATATCCGATGCGACGGGGCCCGGAATTTGCCCCGTGTCCCTACCCCCTGCTCACCAACCGCCTCTCGATCAACAACGTCAGCGCCGTCGGAAGTGACTGTCACCTGGTCGCAATGTAGGACGGGCTTTGGCCCGCGCGGACAGCCTGGAAAGGCTGTCCCACATAAGTGACAGTCACCTGGCTAAAATGGCGGTTACCTCCAGGCTTATCACCCCCGGAGGCGTTGAGTGCCCTCCCAATGATGCTATAATGATGGACGTCATCGTCCACCACGTGTGGCCCATTTTGCCTGGATACGACTCATCGAAGTCGTGTCCGTAGAGAGGACTGTAATGAGCGCTAGAAAGAAAAAGGCATCGATTAGCCGTGTGATCCTTATCGTCATCAGTGTGTTGCTGCTTCTTAGCATGATTCTAGGCTTTGTGCTGATGTTGATACCTCCGGCGCAGTGATGCGAGGCGACCCGACGATGGCTGACGTAGGTGCTCCGATCAGGCGTCGAGATGGCGCGATGACCCCCGCGCGTGAGTTCCATATCTCGCGCGCCTGTCGTGTACGGTATGGTCTGGATGACACTTTCTTTTCCACGACGGGGCGTGTCATCCTGGCTAATTTCCACGCCGCTCGCGTCCTTGCTCAGCGTATCAGTGAGGCGCGAAACGCGGCCCAGTATCCAGAGAGGGCTGTGCGCGCCAGCGAGCTCAACGCGCTGGGGTTGCTGGAGGAGATCCTCCACTACGTCATCAGGCTCTATCAGGCCCAGCGCAACCCCCAGGCATTGACAGAGGCCCTGGCATATCTGGAGCGAGAGTTGGGGACAGAGGCGGTTGACGCCCTGTTGGAGACCTTCGTCGAGATGTTTCCGCCTAAGGCGGTCCATCAGGGGGAGCTGAGGCCGCAGGCTTACCTCCAGGGGAAAACTGACGGGATACCCAATCGCGCTGTAGCTCTGGAGGAGCTGTGGCTGCTGTGGATCGCCAACGAGAATCCAGCAGCCTCTCCCCTGCGCGAGTTGTTCGACGATACTCCCTTGCAAGCCTTGGAGGCCTATCAGACCCTGCCACGCCACCTGGAGACGTTCTTCGCCACCCAGCCCCCCTTCGGTCCAGAGCACCAGTCGCTGTTCGAGATGCTGCTGGAGCCCATCAAGGCGGCCCCTGGTTCCCTGCAGGCTCAGCTCGAGTATGTGCGCCGGCGTTGGGGGCCGATCCTGGGTACCTACCTGACACGCCTGCTGAGCAGCCTGGATTTCCTCGAGGAGGAATACAAGGCGCTCACTATGGGGCCTCCAGGCCCGGGACCGTCGGAGGTCTATGAGTTCGAGGCCCTGGAGGAGGAGCCAGAGCGGTTCAGCCCAGATCGGGACTGGATGCCCAGGGTGGTGATGATCGCCAAGAACGTCTATGTCTGGCTGGACCAGCTCTCGAGGTTCTATGGCCGCCCTATTCGGCTGCTCAGTGAGGTGCCGGACGATGAACTGGACCGCCTGCGGCGCTATGGTTTCACGGCCATCTGGCTCATTGGGGTGTGGGAGCGCAGTCCGGCCTCGGCGCGTATCAAACAGATGACGGGCAATCCTGATGCCGTTGCTTCGGCGTATTCCATCCGCCGGTATGCGGTGGCGGAGGATCTGGGAGGCGAGGCGGCCTATGAGGATCTTAAAGGTCGGGCGTGGCGTCGCGGAATCCGTATGGCCACCGACATGGTCCCCAATCATATGGGCATTGACTCGGACTGGGTCATCGAGCATCCAGATTGGTTCATCAGCCTGGATTACAGTCCCTTTCCCACCTATTCCTACACGGGGCCCGATCTGTGTGATGACCCTCGGGTAGGGATCTATCTCGAGGATCACTACTACGATCACACGGATGCGGCGGTTACCTTCCAACGGCGTGATCACTGGACCGGCGACGTCATGTATATTTACCACGGGAACGACGGCACCCAGATGCCCTGGAATGATACCGCTCAACTGAACTACCTGAAGTCCGAGGTGCGGGAGGCGGTGATTCGGACGATTCTCGCCGTGGCGCGACGCTCTCCGATCATCCGCTTCGACGCCGCGATGACGTTGACCAAGCGCCATTATCAGCGCCTGTGGTTCCCCGAGCCAGGCAAGGGTGGCGATATCCCCTCGCGCGCCGATTTTGCGATGACGAAGGAAGAATTCGACCGGCTGATGCCGGAGGAGTTCTGGCGTGAGGTGGTGGAGCGCGTCGCGGCAGAGGCCCCGGATACACTGTTGCTGGCCGAGGCATTCTGGCTGATGGAGGGATACTTCGTCCGCTCTCTGGGGATGCACCGGGTGTACAACAGTGCCTTCATGAATATGTTGCGGGATGAGAAAAACGCCGAGTATCGCCAGGTGATGAAAAACACCCTGGAGTTTGATCCTCAGATACTCCGTCGCTACGTCAACTTCATGAATAACCCGGACGAGCGCACCGCTGTGGATCAGTTCGGCAAGGGCGACAAGTATTTCGGTGTCTGCACGCTGTTGGTTACCATGCCGGGGCTTCCTATGTTCGGCCATGGCCAGATCGAGGGTTTCACGGAGAAGTACGGGATGGAGTTCCGCAAGGCTCATCTCGATGAGCTGCCTGACCCCAATCTTGTGGCCCGGCACGAGCGCGAGATCTTCCCACTGCTGCACAAGCGCTATCTCTTTGCCGACGTAGAGCACTTTCTGCTCTATGATTTCGTGCGACCTGATGGTTCAGTGGATGAGAACGTCTTCGCTTACTCCAACCGCGTGGGTGAGGAACGGGCACTGATCCTCTATCATAACCGTTTCGCCGATACGCGAGGCTGGGTCCACACCTCCGTTGCCTATGCCGTGAAGGATGGTGAGGGGGGGAGACAGTTAGTTCGCAAGACCCTGGCTGAGGGTCTTGGGCTTCACACGGACCCCGGCTGGTTTGTGATCTTCCGCGATGCGTCAAGCGGCCTGGAGTATCTCCGCAACTGCCAGGATCTCGCCGCCCAGGGGCTCTATGCTGAGCTCAACGCCTATAAAAGCCATGTCTTCCTTGATTTTCGCGAGGTGCTGGATGATGCTCAGGGACACTATGCCCAACTGTGTGCGCAGCTGAATGGTCGGGGGGTACCCAACGTGGGAGAGGCCTTGCGAGAGCTCACCCTGAAGCCCGTGCTAGAGCCCTATCGGGCGCTTGTCAGCGCACCGACGTTCAAGTGGTTCATGGCACAGCGCAGCGGGACGGCGGAGCAGGTCGAGGCCAAGAGGTTGGCCAATACCCTGGCAGAGATCCAGCGTAAGGTTACCCAGTTCCTTAGTGGAGCGCGTGAGGTGTTGTCCTCCGAGTTGGGGGAGGGATCTTTGATCTCGCATGCTGCCTTGCCGGACATCGCACAGCGCACGACGCAGCGGCTCGCTGCTGTCCTGGAGTTGCCGGGCCTGTTGGATTCGATCCTGGATCAGGTCCAGGATATGCCGGAGATCGAGGCGGTGGCCTTGCAGTTGCGTGATCTCTGGTCCTCGGCCGAATGGGAGGTGTGGTGCCCTCTCCTCGGTTGGCTCTTTGTGCAGCCCTTGGATGAGTTGGTGGAGTCAGAGGCAGCGGGGTTGAGCCGCAGCCTGTTCGACGAGTGGTTGCTCCACCGACCGTTGCGGGAGACCGCGGCTGCGCTGGGGCTGAATGCGGAGAAGCAGGAGCGCGTGGTCGCAACGGTTCGGATGCTCCTGACGCATCGGGCCTGGTTTTCCCAACCTCTGCAGGCCTCCACAGAAGGGGAGCCTGACGCCTATCAGCTCCTGCGCGAGGCACTGGGGCATTCGGATGTCAGACACTTCCTCGGGGTGCACCGCTATGGAGAGGCCCTCTGGTTCCACAAGGAGTCATTCGAAGAGTGGCTCTGGTGGCTGGCGCTGCTGGCATTGCTCACTGTGGAGGAGGAACCGACCATTGCACGGGCCGCGGCGAAGGGCGCAGAGGTCCGTGCCCCGCTGACGGTCCTTCAATGGCTGAGGGATCTCCAGCAAGCCGAAGGGTTTTCTGGCTATCAGGTGGGGCGTCTCCTGGAGGCCGCACAGGGCCTCACGCCTCCGTGCCCCCGGTGCAGTTAGATATGACGGTGAGGTGAGGCGGCCGCGGCATCTTGCGCGGCTGGGCCATTGCACCCACAGAGCTGTGTGCGGCGACGGCGGTGCGGGTCTCTATGGATGTGGTGGCGTGCCGTAAAGCCCTGAGCGCACATTGTGGCGGATGCGAAGCACCTCGCGGAACATGCGCCAGGAGTCGCGAAGAGGATTGACACTTCCCCGTGGGCCGTAATACCAGGGAATGCCGATCTCTACGATGTGGTAACCCCAGCGTCGGGCGATGGCCAGCACCTCCACATCAAAGGCGAAGCCGTCGATCTGCTGCACGCTGAAGATGGCACGTCCGACCTCTCGTCGGAAGGCCTTGAACCCACATTGTGTGTCCTGGATCCCTGGGACGGCGAGGATGCGGACCAGCAGGTTGAAGACTCGCCCCATGAGGTGACGGTAGGCGGGTTCGCCGAAGCGCTGGGCCCCCGGGGCCTCTCGCGACCCGATGGCGATGTCGTAGTCGCTCCCCAGCGACTGCGGGAAGAAGCGCGGCAGTTCCTCGATAGGCATGGCCAGGTCTGCATCGCAGATGAAGGCGTACGCCCCGGTGGCGTTGAGAATTCCCTTGCGCACGGCGGCCCCTTTGCCCTGAATGGGCTGATCCAATACGGCGATGAAAGGGTAGCGCGCCGCGAAGTCATCCGCAATGGAGCGGGTCGCATCTCGGCTGTTGTTGTTGATGATGAGCACGTCCAACGTCTCGGGGCAGCCCTCAACGAAGTCCACCACACGTTCGAGCGTCTGCGGAAGACGGTGGGCCTCGTTGTAGGCGGGGATGATGATAGTCATCAATGGCTGTTGGTCTGTTGTCTCTTCGGGAGTCATGTATCTACCTACTGTCAGGCTCCGGGATTCAAAGTCTGATCCAACCCACAATCTGTCGCCGTTCATAATGCGGAATGCGCGTCAGGCCAATGGCTTTCATCAGCCCGCGGGCGACTTCGAATCCATATCCTAGATCATCGGGACGATGGCTGTCTGAGCCGAAGACAACCAATTCTCCCCCAAGCTCTCTGTAGCGCTGCAGGATCTGCAGGTCTGGGAGCGTGCTCCCCAATCCATTGCGGAGCCCCGAGGTGTTGATCTCCAGAGCGCGCTGCTGGGCGATGAGTTGACACAGGATCTGATCGATCAGGTCCATGAAGCCATCGAGTGGGATCGTTCTGTGGAAGAGCGCCCAGGAATCACGACGGACCAAGTCCAGGTGCCCCAGAACGTCGAAGTCGGCTTGCGAGACCATGGCGACGACCTCACGGAGGTAGCGCTCGTAGGTTTCGGTCAGCCCTTCGCCGAAGGCTACCCGCTCCCAGCCAGGTTCTCCTTCGATCCAGTGGACCGATGCGATGACCAGATCCAGTGGATAGGCGGCTATCAGGGCTTTCGCTTCGTCTGGGAACTCGTGCGGGTTGCCCATCTCCAGCCCCGCCAGCACCTGAATCTCACCCTGCACGTTCGCACGCACGGCCTCCAGCTCGCTGAGATAGGTGTCCATGTCGAGGAACCCATAGGCGGGATCTTCCGGATACCACTCTGCATGTTCAGTCAGCGTCAGCCCTCTGAGGCCTCGTGCGATGGCGGCTCTGGCCAGAGCCTCAATGGGGGCTTGACTGTCCGGTGAATGGTGGCTGTGTACGTGTGTGTCAAACATGTCGAGAGCGAGTGCCTTTCTCACAGGGGTTCGGGGGGCTGGCTGAAGAGGCTGGCGGGAGCTCCCTCGGGCACCAGCAGGCGCAACTGAGCCGGGGCGATGTGGAGTTCTGCCGGTGTAGACCCGTAGGGGTCCCCATCGACGTGCACCGCCACGGAGGGGACCGTCTCCACGGTCATGTGCCGGGCCAGAGCGTGCATGACATCGGGGCTGTTGACATGACGCCCTTGAAGTGAGAGTATGGCATGGCGCAGGGCATAGGAGGGCCCTAACCCTTTGAAGACGAAGATATCGAGCAGCCCATCGTCCATTTTCGCACGAGGTGCGATCTGGAAGAAAGCGGCGTAGAGCTGGATGTTGCTGGCTACGATCATCAGGGCGCGTGTCCTGATGACACGATCCTCGATCACCAGCGAGCTGCGCACGCCCCGGTACTCTGAGGCAACCGTGAAGCCTGCGATGATGTAGGGCAGCGTCCTCAATCGTTTCATCTGCTTGGTGCGAGGCTCCATTTGCGCTGTGATCTCGGCGTCGAGGCCCAGCCCGGCCCAGCAGATGAACGCTCGATCATTGACCGTACCCAGATCCACCCGCTGCACACGGCCTGAGAGCAACGCATCGGCCACCTGTCTCACCTGCAGCGGTGCGACCAGCGAGAGGGTGGGCATTTCGAGCTGATGGGCCAGGATGTTACCCGTGCCCACGGGGATGATGCCCAGTACTGTCTCGGTGCCCCGCAATCCATTGGCGGCTTCGTTGATGGTGCCGTCGCCGCCAGCGATCAGGGCGATATCCACGCCGCTGGCTGCTGCCTTTGCCACCTGTCGGGTTGTGTCCCCCGGTTGTGAAGTCTGTACAAGTTCAACCTGCCAGCCGTGGTTGCCAAGCTGCGTGGCGAGCCGCTTGAGGGGACGCGTCATATCCCAGGGGCCGGCAGCGGGGTTATAGATCAACACGGTCTTGCGTGTCATAGATTTGAACGGCTCCTTTGAGCCGACATTCAGCATACTATGAGTATAGCATAGGGTGTTACCCAAGCAACACACGCACGCGGACCGGTGGTGTGGTTAGGCGGACGGGAGGGGAAGGGTAAGCCGTATGGCCTCTTTCAGGGCATGTTGTGGTCCACGATGTTCAGCCAGGCCACCGCCAGGAATCCCAGCGTGCAAGCAATCCCCAGTATCCAGTCCCAGGCACGGAGGTGGAGCTCCCGCCAGCGGCTCCGCTTGCGTCCAGGCATAAACCCTCGCGCTGCCAGCGCGAGGGTCAATTGGTCGCTCAGGCGCAGTGTGCCGATGAGCACAGCGACAAGGACAGGAATGTATGACTTGAGCTGACGGAAGATCGAGCCGTGCGGGGTCCACCCGCGAGATGCCTGTGCATCTCGTACCGCGTGAAAGAGATGCTGAATCGCCGGAAGAAACCTGAGCGCCAGGCTGATAGTCAGTCCCCAGGAATAGGGCAGGCCCAAGGCCACAAGCCCCTGCACTAGATGTGGGTGCTGGGTAGTGAAGAGCAGCCCACTGGTGATGAAGGCCAGGGAGAGGGCCCGCAGGGCCAGTTCCAGGCCACGCTCCAGTCCGCCGGTTGTGGCGTGTAGCGGTCCCAGGCTAAGCAGTGTGGTACCCCCCGGCTGGGTGAAGGTCTGCATCACCAGGATAAGGAGGCTGAGCACCGCCATCTGACGCCAGACGCCAGCCAATGATGGCCAGGGTACGCGAGAGGCGATCAGGATGAGATGGACGGCGATCAAAAGGGCGGCGACGTATTCGGTGGCGGGCAAGAGGAAGACCGTTACACACGCGAGCAGCGCGATCCACAGCTTGGTTCGGGGATCGAGGCGATGGAGCAGGGAGGAGCCAGGGACATAGGTGTCGAACACGACGGTCATGCGCCCTCCTCCCATAGCCGCGGTAGAGTCTGGGATGGTGGACCGTCCGCGATGATCTGCCCCTGGGCCAACACGATGGCCCGGTCGGCGCGCGCTGCCAGGGGTAGCTCATGGGTGATCAGAATGATGGTCCTTCCCTCCCTCCGTAGCCTGGACAGCCAATCGAGCAGTTGCGCCATGCCCCTGCCGTCCAGGCCGACAGTGGGTTCATCGAGAACCACGATGGGCGTCTCCAGGGCCGCCAGTGAGGCCAGAGTCACGCTGCGCTGAAGTCCCCATCCTAGCAGCGCCGGAGGTAGATCGGCGACTTCCTTGAGCCCAAAGGCTTCGAGGGCATCCTGGACGCGGGCCTCCGCATCGGGTAGAGCCAATTGCCTGACACCGTACGCCACCTCCTCATAGACCGTGGGCGCGAAGAGTTGCCGCTCCGGGCGCTGGAACAGGAATCCCACATCACGTGCGATCTCTCCGGTGGCGCGGTCATGGGTGGACCTCCCCAGGATGTAAATCTTCCCGCGCTGGGGACGCAGCAGCCCGTTCAGGTGGCGGGCCAGCGTACTCTTGCCAGCTCCGTTCTGACCGACGATGGCGATGAACTGGCCTGATGGGATCTGCAACGTGATCCCCCGGAGCACCTCCTCCCTCTCATAGCCGAAGTGCAGGCCTTGAATCTCGACAGCAGGAGGATCACTGCACCAAGGATGCTGCAGGCTCAGGTCTGGCCATTGCGAGGTGGGAAGGCATACTCCGGCCTCAATGAGGCGGTCCAGGTGCTGATGGATCGTCTCACCGGTGAATGGGTGGGACAACACTCCGTCCAACAGAAGTTCTCCCCTCTGCACGCGCTGGGCCACCTGAGGGCGCGATGACATGATCACTGTCGTGGTGCCGCCCGACTGTAACGATGTCATGGCGGTATCGACTTCCTGCCGCCCCTGGGGGTCAAGTCCGCTGAAAGGTTCATCGAGGATCAGGACGGTGGGTTGCATGGCCCAGACCGCCGCCAGGGCAAGGCGCTTCTGCTGACCGACCGATAGGGCCCAGGGAGGTCGATGACGTAGCGTGCGCAGGCCAAAACGGTTTAGTGCCTTCTCAACGGCGCCCGTAATCCGCTCTGCCTGCCAGCCCAGCGCCTCCAGCCCCCAGGCAATTTCATCCTCCACAGAGGTGTTGAAAAGCTGTGTCGCGGCATCCTGAAAGAGGATCCCGATCGTGCCAGGCTCGGGGGGGGAGCGCACCAGATCCTGGCGCGCGACTTGAAGGGATCCCGACAGGGTTCCACCGGTATAGCGAGGCGCAAGGCCGGCGAGCACATAGGCCAGGGTGCTCTTGCCGGCTCCGGTAGGCCCCATGATGACCATGGATTCCTCCGGCTCCAGCGCCAGGTCAAGTCCGTTGAGGACCTGGATGGGAGGCTCGTGGGTGTGGCGGGGTGGGTACTGGAAGTGCAGCGCTGTGGCTCGGATCATGGCGTATGTGCAAGGAAAAGAGCGGAAGAGTCTGTACTCTCTCCTCCGCTCTTCCTGGTCCTGGGATGGCCTCTAATCGTGCGGCGCGTAGGCATCGAGCGCCGGGTATGCTTTCCGGACAGCCAGGTAAAGCGGCAGGCCGATGATGGCGCCGCTCAACGCCTGGATGGTGTTGGGCACGATCTCCAGCAGCGCCACCGCTGGGCTCTCCAGAATAGTGCCGGCGACGAAATACCCCCCGACAACAATGACTATGCTGCTCAGTGCGGCGAGGACGGCCTGTTTCCAGGTGACCCTTCGTCTGAGAAGCAGGCCCATCACGTATCCCTGGCCCCCATGGATCACCAGGGAGAAGATAGCCCATTGGGGAAATCCCATCAGGTCAGCAAGGGCTGTCCCCAACCCTCCCGCGATGGCCGCCACCAGAGGGTCGAACGAGCATGCCGCAAATGCGATACCGGCATCCCCCAGGTGGATATACCCGCCCGTCGCCGGTACAGGGATACGCGGGACCACCGTCAACACGAAGATCACGGCGGCCATCAGAGCTGTAAGGGTGATACGTCGGATCTGCGTCGATGTCTCCATCACTCCCCCCCCTCGTTATCTTTTTGGGATAGGCCACTTGTTGTGTCGCCTATCCCTAGAGTGACTATGACGGCATCATAGCACACCATCGATGAGGAGCAAGGGAACAGCGGCCCGCTTGCCGCTCTGGGAAGAAGCGCTAGCGTTGTTTTTCAGTCCTTATCCTCGTCTTTGACGAACAGGTTGAGCAGAACGCTGACCACGCTGACGACGAGAGAGCCCCAGAATGCTGGCCAAAACCCGTCGACATAGAATCCCACACCGATGACCTTGTTGGCAAAGACGGAGGCGATCCAGAGCGTGATGGCGTTGATCACTAGCGTGAAGAGGCCAAGGGTGCTTATGATGAGGGGACACGTCAGCAGCTTGAGAAGAGGGCGGATGAGAGCGTTGGCCAGGCTGAGGATCACGGCCATCACCGCATAGACTACCCAGCCCTTGCTGGTGTCCACGTGGATCCCAGGCACAAGCCAGGCGGCAGCGAAGAGTGCAAGGGCGACAATTGCCCAACGGATCAATAGTTTCACCGGTTCACCTCCTACCACTGAAGTTACTCTGATTGTACTACGAGATTGGGCCCTGGCAGGTTTCCCCGGGGGACTGAAGAGGAGCCACGCAGTTGCCACCACGGCATGCCCACCATCCGCTGGAATAGCGGGCCTTGTGAGGGTGCGTTTCATTTCTGGGGCAAGAAGGAGAAAATGGTTTAGGAAAAGGCCTCTGTCTTCCCGCACTTGCCTCCCTCGGCGGGACGATAGCATCCAGGGAGATAGGCGATGGTTACACAGGTGGTGGGGGCATCGTTGTCCGGTGTGTTGGGTGAAATTCAATTTCGCCTAACCTCGGTGCGTTTTATTTCTGGGGTAAGAGCTGGCCAGGGTTCGCCTTGTCGCCCTCTTCTCCTGGAGTGCATCCATCTTGCGCGGAACACTTGCGTATGAAGGTAGTTTGATTATGATGAAGCCTGGGTGATGTGAACGATGAAACAGGATGCGGACGTTGTGACGCCGACTACCATCCTTGTCTACGATAAGGAAGGCGCCCTGCTGCCGGAGATTACGGCCGCCCTACCGGCCCACACTGTGTTGACCCACGTGACGAGTTGGGAGGGGATGATCCGGGCTGCCCAGGCTCCGAGTGTGGCAGCCTATCTGATCGTGGTGACCTCGCCGTTAGATCTGAACGATACCGTTCTTGCAGACCTGCAGCTGACGGTGCAGTCCCATCCCCTGGTTTGCATTGTGCGCGAGACCCAGATCCCTGTGTCAGAGGTGGACCGGCTCAACACCCTGTCGCCTGCTCGCTATGTCGCCCATCCCTTTGATCCCGATGCCCTCCGGGTGACGTTAGCCAACCTGATCCGTCAGGCCCCGGGCCGACAGGCTGATCGTGCCCTGGAGGCGACGTTGGCGGAGGTCAATCGGCGGTTGAACGCCCGCTTGCAGGAGATCAATACAGTTTACACCATGGGCAAGTCGGTTGTCTCCTCATTGGATGTGGATCAGGTGTTGGAGCGGGCTGTGTCCACCTCGGTCAACCTGACGCAGGCGGATGATGGTTTCATCGTGCTCCGTGATGGAGATCGTCTGTTTGTCCACATCGCCAAGTACAAAGGGGATCAGGTTCCAGACCGCCGGAGGGTTGAGACATCCGATCGTATCGCGTGGCAGGTCATTCGCTCCGGGCGCCCTGCTATGTTGCACCGGGAGACTAAGATCGCAACGGGGATGCTTGTGCGTTCGCTGCTCTATGTGCCCCTTCAGGTCCCAGACTCTGGCACGATTGGGGTGTTGGGCGTTGTCAATCGCTCGAAGACCGACCCGTTCTCTGAAAGCCAGCTTTTCGCCCTCTCTTCGGTAGCGGACTTCGCCGCAATTGCGATCGAGAATGCGCAGCTCTTTGCAGCCCGAGAGGCCGAGCGAGAGCGACTGAGTGCGATTCTGCAGCAGGCCGCAGAAGTGATCGTGGTCACCGATCTGGAGGATCGGCTGTGGCTGTGGAGTGAGCGCGCCGCGGCCATTCTGGGCATTGCGTCCGAGGCACGTGGACGGGCACTCCATGACGCGATCCAGGAAGCCCAGGTCTGTGAGTTCTTCGATCGTGCCCGGTACCAGGACAGCGCCTACCATGCGGAGATCACATTGGAGAATGGGCGTGTGTTCGATGCCCACCTAAGCACCATTGATCGCGTGGGTCGTGTCATGGTGATGCAGGAGATCACCCACTTCAAGGAGTTGGACCGACTGCGCTCGGAGTTTGTGTCGACGGTCTCACACGATCTCAGAACCCCATTGACGGCAATTCAGGGATATATCGAACTTCTCGATCGGGCCGGCCCCCTGAACGAGATGCAGCGTGATTTCGTGCAGCGTGCGGTGCGGAGCCTCTCTCACGTCACGGACTTGATTTCTGATCTCCTGGACATTGGCCGCATCGAAGCTGGCTATGACTTCGAGATGCAAGCTGTTCGCCTGGACCGTTTGGCCCGCGAGGTGGTGGAGGCAACCCGGATCTCGGCCGCCAGGGAGGGGATTACGCTCTCGGTCGAAGTGGCGTCTGAGCCACTGTGGGTCTGGGGGAACGAGCGTCGGCTTCGCCAGGTCCTGGATAATCTCATCAGTAACGGCATCAAATACAATCATCCCCGGGGATGGGTCAAGGTTCAGGCCCACCGGGAGGATGGGCATATCGCCATTCTGGTCAGCGATTCTGGGATCGGGATCCCCGTGGAAGAGCAGTCCAGGATCTTCGAGCGGCTCTACCGCGTACAAAGTCCGGAGACGGAAGGGATCGAGGGGACGGGCCTGGGCCTGGCGATCGTCAAATCCGTGGTTGAGAGGCACAAGGGGCGGATTTGGGTCGAGAGCGCGCCAGGTCAGGGTAGCACCTTTACGATTCTCCTGCCCCGTTATCTCCCCGAGGATGCTGCGGGCTAAGTGGATCCGACATGGTCGCTGGGGATGAGGTTGGCCCAGCTATGTGAATCTGCTCCGGTGGCACCAATGGCTCGAGTCTGATATCCTCAAACATCCGGTCTTGATAAGCGGCCACGGCCTCTTGCTTGATCAGTTCCAGGATCGCTTGAAGGGTCACTACGGCTTCTAAACGCGTGGGCCTGTCGCTGAGTAACTGTTGGAAGGTCGTGCGGACCCACTGCTGGAGTTGCCTGCGGATTCGCCGAATCTGGTCAGCGATGGTGATCTTGGGCCTCTGGATAACCTCGGCGGGCAGGGAAGGCTGTGCAGGGAAGAAGGCGGCATGGGCGGCCTCGTGCAGATCCCTGATGCCCAGGCCACCCAGATCGACCGTGATACGTCGTGGGCGAGGCAGGGCAGCCAGCCGGACATAGGTGTGCAGTCCTGTGTGACTGCGCTCGTGGAGCCACGCCGCGGCTACTTTGTATTGACGATAGGCGCGGAGCTGGCGCACCAGTTCGTCTCCCACATCTTCTTCGTCTTCCGTGATCTCCACCGCCGGAGGTTGGGGTAGTAGAGCCTTGGATTTGATCCACAGAAGCTTGGCCGCTACAGAGAGGAACTCCGCAAGCACCTCGATCTGAGGGCCATTTTGCAGTTCTGCGACATAAGCGAGGAACTCATCAGTCACCTGGGCCAGGGCAAGGCGCGTGATATCCAGTTCGTTCTTCTCGATCAGACGCAGGAGAAGGGCCAGGGGACCCTCGAAGACGGGGGTGTGCACTTCATAGCCAGGTGAGGGCTGTGACGTGGGTGTTTGACTCATTGCAACTACCGTGGGGTCCAGTGTATGGTCATGTTCAGGGAGGGCCAGACTCTGTCTCTGTCCCGAGTTTATAGGGACAGGCGGTAGACGCGGTGATTCTTGTACATCTGCCCACCTACGTTCTCGAGGTCATGCCGCATCTGGACCGCGGTCTCCGCCACTTGGGTGAGGTCGGCGTGTTTGAAGTTGCGCTCGCGAACGGTCTTCTCCATCTCGGAGTAGAGCAGCGCATTGCCTCCAACGCCGTGGAAGTCGGGGATAAGTCCTGCTCCGTTGAGCGCCACCCACTCTGTGCGCCGTATCTCGCGCAGCAAGTCGACCAGCGCCCAGGGCGTCAGCCGTCCCCTGGCACGTTGCAGGGCAGCCGATACATCCGGGAACCCGAACAGAAACCCCACAAGTTCATCCCCATGGACGATGAGTTTGATCAGGCGTGGGTCGGTGAGTGTGATAGCGTTATCCATCAGGAATTCGGTCTCCCGCTCCGAGATCGGGTAGTACTCCCAGTTGTTGACGAACGCGCGGTTGTATGCTTCGCGGATCCGCCCGGTCCATCGTTTCAACTCACGGGCGCTCTTGAAACGCGTAACCTTCAGTGAACCGCGCTGGAGTACGCGCTGGGCGATGCGATGGATGCGTTCGGGCATACGGAAGGTGGGGACATGCAGATAGCAGGAGACAAAGTCCACCTCTTTCTGGAACCCCATCCCTTCCAGCAGTCGACGATAGTAAGGATAATTGTAGTTCATCATGGTCATCATCTGTCGATGCTCGAAGCCCTCGACGAGCAAGCCATACCCGTCCAATACACCAAACCCTTTGGGGCCTACCAGCTCGTTGAGATGCCGCTTGCGTGCCCAGTCAATGACCCGCTCGAAGAGTGCCTGAGCGACCTCCAGGTCATCCACGCACTCGAAAAGATAGAAACTCGCCTTCTGTGTCTGATGATACCGATTGAAGGGGCGGTTCTCCAGAGCGGCGATGCGGCCGACGACCTCTCCCCCGCGTTCTGCCAGGAAGAAGTCCGCCTCTGAATGCTCGTAGAAAGGATGTCTTTTGGGGTCTAGCACGACCTGGACATCACGGCGCAGCGGAGGGACCCATTGCGAGCACCCTGCATACAATGTGTAGGGGAATTCAATGAAGCGGCGTACCTGCCTCTTGTCTTGGAGATCGACCTGGGTCACGGTCAACATGGGTATGTCCTCCTGGGAGTCCACTCGAATAGGCGATGCGCAGATTTGCCTCTCCCACCAAACTTGCGATCTTCCGCTGGAGTTGTGGTGTTAGCTTTGTGCGCTCGTTGGGGAAGGTGAGTTCGATGGGCTTTCGCCCCGCGCCTTCCAAGATGATGATGAACGGATCGTGGCCGTCGGGCACCTGGAGAGTCGCATGTACTTGAGCCAGTTTCTCGAAGTCGCGTACATTGTCCCCGGTCCTTTTCAGGGTGACGTAGAGTGTCGCTGGTTGAGCTTCGCGGCTCGGTTGTGTGGGGGGATGTGGAACAGGGTCGACCGGTGCCGCTGGACGGTGGGCTGGCGGGTCCTCGGCCATCCGGTGAGTGATTGGCCCCTGTGGGTCTTGACTTGCCTCGGTCTCCCACGGGGGCTGCGCAGCAGAGGGGATGGAGGTCATGTCCTCGTTTGCGGACGATGAGGACGGGGTATAGCCTGTTGGCGTCTCGTGGGCCTGGTGTCCAGCGGATGAGACTCTAAGACCTCCAGCCTGCACCGCTCCTCCCCGCTTCTCGTGATCTATGGGCAGAGGGAAGGCGTGAGGCTCTTTGAACCAATTGGCCAGCAGCGGGTGGTCCTCACGGTCGGTCCGGGAGTCGAGTTTACCCCCGACGACGACGATCCGCCCAGGCACCAACAACTCCTTGACATCCTCATAGATTGTAGGGAAAACAACAACATCCAGCGTGCCCACAGATCCCTCCAAAGTGATGAATGCCATGGGTTTGTTGGTCTTCGTAGTCGCGCGGCGGACGCGCTGGATCATGCCCACCACGACCATCTGCGTCCCAGGCGCCTCGGCCGTGTGGTGACCGATGATCGTGGTGATAACATTTCGCTTGAGAAGCTCGTGCTCCTGGTCGGTCAGCGGGTGCTTCGAGATGTAGGTCCCAAGGAGCTCCTTTTCCCACTCCAGCAATCGGCGATCTGGGATCGGCGGGGCAAAGTCAGGGAGACGGATTGTCTCCCCCAGGTCGACACCTGTGTCGAACAGGGTGAACTGCCCTACATCGCGTGCACTGTGGATCTGCGCGCTCCTGGAGAGCAGGGTGTCCGTGATGGTCAGGAGGGCAGGCCGTGGTCCGAAGTCATCCATGGCTCCAGCCTGGATCAGGCACTCGATGGCCTTCCGGTTCAGCTTCCGCAGATCAACTCGATCGGCAAAGTCGTCCAGGGATCTGAAAGGCCCTTGCTCCTTGCGTGCCTCGACCACCAATCGCACTGCCTCATCCCCGACGTTCTTGATAGCCCCCAGCCCAATGCGGATGAAACGCTCGCCAGAGGGGTCTTTCTCAATAGTGAACTCGACCTCCGAACGGTTGATGCAGGGGCGCTCGACTCTCAGTCCAGTGCGTCTGGCGTCTGCGATGAGCAGTCCCAGTTTCTCAGTGTTGTGCCGTTCTGTGGTCATCAATGCCGTCATGAACTCCAGCGGGTAATGCGCCTTGAGGTAGGCGGTCTGTGCGGTGATGACGGCATAGTCCGTAGCGTGAGCGCGGTTGAAGCCATAGCGTGCGAAGAACTCAATGTCCTCCCATACACGCTTGGCAACTTCCGGTGGGATGCCCTTGCGACTGGCCCCCTTGTAGAACATCTGTCGGTGTTTGTCCATCAGGTCGCGCTTCTTTTTTGCCACGGCTTTGCGGATCGTGTCGGCCTCGCCGGGCTTGTAGCCGGCCAGCGCGACGGCGATCTGCATGATCTGCTCCTGATAGACGATGATGCCGTAGGTGTCGCCCAGGATCTCCTTCAGAAGTGGATGATGGTAGGTGACCTCTTCCTCCCCGTGCATGCGCCGGATATAGGTTGGGATGTTTTCCATGGGGCCAGGGCGGTAGAGCGCCAGCACGGCTATGATATGTTGGAACTGCTCCGGGCGGAGGTCTCGGAGGGTGCGTCGCATCCCCGCGCCCTCGACCTGGAAGACCCCTGTAGTCTCGCCTGTCGCCAGAAGGTCATAGAGCTTGCGCACCTCGGCGTCCTTCTCGGGGTCATCGGGAACCCGCTCATAGGGGATGAGCTCGAGATTGAGCTTCTTCCCGTGCTCATGTTCAATGAGCTCGCATGTCTTCCGCATGTGCGTGAGGGTACGCAGCCCCAGGAAATCGATCTTCAACATGCCCAGCGCTTCAACGATCTCCATGGGCCATTGTGAGACCCGATCGACGGGGCTGTCTTCGCTGTCACCCTTAGTGGGGCGGTGCAGGGGCAGGTAGTTGACCAGGGGTTGATCGGAGATCAGGATCCCTGCCGCATGGGTGCTGGCGTGGCGTG
The DNA here is from genome assembly GCA_964385885.1 of uncultured Anaerolineales bacterium. Classification (GTDB taxonomy): domain Bacteria; phylum Chloroflexota; class Anaerolineae; order B4-G1; family SLSP01; genus PWVB01. The sequence continues at coordinate 21,166 of CAYLRT010000028.1, forward strand.
TCACCCCCTCCAGCTCGGCCGCCGTGTCCAGCAACTTCCTGATGTAGGGCGTTGCCTCATACTCCTCCCGCAGCTCGGGAACGGCCTCCAGGGCCTGCGCAATGGTGACAGGCTTGCCGGGCACGTTAGGCACCATGCGGGCCACTTTGTCGACTTCGTTTAGTGGGATGTCGAGGGCGCGACCCACATCGCGAATGGCTGCCCGAGCCCCCAGCGTACCAAAGGTGATGATGGCGCTGACACGGTCAGCACCATAGCGTTCCTTGGTGTAGGCGATCAGTTCGGCCCGTTTGTCGTCTGGAAAGTCCAGGTCGATGTCTGGCATCGTGATACGGGCTGGGTTCAGAAAGCGCTCGAACATCAGGCGATTTCGGAATGGGTCAACAGTGGTGATGCCCAGTGTGTAGGCGACCACACTGCCCGCGCCAGAGCCGCGTACGTTCCACCAGATGTCCCGCTTCCGTGCGGCCTGGCAGAGATCCCAGACGATGAGGAAGTAGTCGTCGAAGCCCATGTCGTGGATGATCCCCAGCTCGTAGTTCAGGCGCTCAATGTAGGAGGGCTTGTCGTGGTCAGCGCCATAGCGCCATTGCATGCCCCTTTCGCAGAGACGGCGGAGATACTGCTGGGATGTCCCCATGCCCTCGGGGACGGGAAACTGAGGCAGGTGGTAGGGGGGAGCGAATTGGATCTCGACGTTGCACTGATCGGCGATCTTGACCGTGTTGAGAAGGGCCTCTGGGATGTCGCCATAGAGCGCCCACATCTCGTCAGGTGTGCGCATGTAGTATGAATCATCCGACATGCGCATGCGGCTGGGGTCGTTGACCGTCTTGTTGGTGCCGATGCACAGCAGCACATCGTGGGCCTCTGCCTGCTCGCGCCGGGTGTAGTGGGTGTCGTTGGTTGCTACCAGCGGTACGTCCATCTCGCGAGCCAGGCGGATGAGTTTCCTGTAGGTTTCATCGTATTCTGGCAAGGCATGGCTTTGGAGCTCGATGTAGAAACGGCCTGGAAAGCGTTCCTGGAACCAACGCACCACCTGACGGGCGCGTTCCTCTCGTCCCTGATGAACGAGTTGGGGGATCTCACCCTTGACGCAGGCGGTCAGGACGATAAGCCCTTCGCCATGGATTTCGAGGAGCTCTTTGTCGATGCGGGGCTTGTAGTAGAAACCCTCAAGCTGGGCTTTGCTTGCTAATTGGAGAAGGTTCTGGTATCCCGTTTGGTCCTGTGCCAGCAGGATCAGGTGGTAGGCTGTGCCGTTCTCCCGGGTGCGGTCGAGGCGGGAGGTGGGAGCTACATAGGCCTCCATCCCGATGATCGGCTTGACTCCTGCGCTTTTGCACGCCTTGTAGAAATCGATGACGCCATACATGACCCCATGATCGGTGATGGCCAGGGCGTGCATGCCCAGCTCCGCTGCGCGGGCAGCCAGGGCAGAACACTTGCTGAGGCCATCCAGCAGCGAATACTCGGTGTGATTGTGCAGGTGGACGAAGTCCCGCATCCTCTCCCCCATGTCCTGGTGTCGAATGTAGCCTGCTGTCGATCAGCGAGAGCTCTCTTTTGGATGGGGCCAGTACCTCATCATCTCTTGGGAGCTGAACAAGATTATACGTGAACCGATCGCTGGAGCAACCGGTGCCACGGTGGCAGTTGCTCACGACTGGATGCCGGGCCACGCATCCTGGGCGATGTCCGCCTGGTCGCGGCGTGTGGTGGTGGGTGCCCGGCGCTCTGTCTGATGCCAGATAAGGCTGCATTGCGTAGATGCCACTCCCATGCTCTGGAACCTGACTATGTTCTGTGACTTCCCTTATTGGCTAACCTGCATAGAATGGCGTTATACTTATTCCGGTCATTCGAAAGGAGGCATGATCATGTTCGATCGTATACTCAGAGTGTTCAAGTTAGACCGCGCGGTGTTTGCCGAGGTGGAGCATGATGAGTCCGCCACGGCTCAGGCTGCAACCGTCGTAGCCATAGTGGCTGCACTATCAGTGGTGGGGACCCTATTCCGTTTGCTCTTCACCTTGATCCGCGGGGGACGGCCCGCCGTGGGTTCCACGATCCTTACAGTGGTGATCGCTTTCGTGGTCGTATTCGTGAACTGGGTGTTATGGGCGGGCATAACCTACTTCGTAGGGACGCAGTTGTTCAAAGCAGAGGCGACGTTCGGTGAGATGTTGCGCGTGATCGGCTTTGCCTACGCGCCCCGGATGCTCAGCGTCATCCCTTGTGTTGGAAGCGTGATCGGGGCGATCTGGTCCCTGGTTGCAAGCTACTTCGCAATCAAGGAGGGCCTTGATCTGGATGATACCGGCACTATCGTGACCATCGTCATTGGGTGGCTCATCACGGTGGTAGTCGGTGCCCTCGCGGGCATGATTGGTTTGGGCGGCGCTATGGGACTTGGGGCGCTGAGCGGCATGCTTCAACGGTGATCTCAG
>CAYLRT010000028.1:23718-27912 GCA_964385885.1 uncultured Anaerolineales bacterium
ACCGGTCCCATCAGGGGCCGGTATCTCTTTGCTGAAGGCTCTAATTTAATAGAAGATCTTGACAAAAAATAGGAGTGGCCTATACTCTTTCTCTAGATAGGAGCGATTGAGGAGATAGTAGAATGGCTTTGGAGATCCGTGATTTATATGTCTCGGTCGAGGATAAGGAGATTCTCAAAGGAGTCTCACTGACCGTGGAACGTGGGACCACGCATGCATTGATGGGCCCCAATGGCTCTGGCAAGAGCACGCTGTCCTATGCCCTTATGGGGCATCCGAAGTACCGTGTGACGTCTGGTGATATTCTGCTGGACGGGCAGAGTCTGCTAGGCTTGTCTCCTGATCAGCGCGCACGTCTTGGGCTTTTCCTGGCCATGCAGTATCCTGTGGCCGTCTCCGGAGTGACCCTCTACACGTTCCTGCATGCCGCGGTCAGCGCTGTCCGGGGCTACAGCGATCGTGCGCGTAAGACGGGTGGAGGACGACTCAACGCGCATCTCATGCCGATGCGCGAGTTCAGACGCGAGCTCAACGAGAAGCTGGAACTACTCAATATGGACCCTGCCTTTTTGCGCCGTTACCTGAACGAGGGCTTCTCGGGGGGGGAGAAGAAGCGTGCCGAGATCCTGCAGATGGCGTTGCTCCGACCCAAGTACGCCGTGCTGGATGAGACGGACTCTGGGCTGGACATCGACGCGTTGCGGATCGTCTCGGAGGGGATCAACACGCTGCGGGATGAGTTCAACATGGGTCTGCTCGTGATCACCCATTACCAGCGGATCCTGAACTACGTTCGGCCGGACGTTGTGCACGTTTTCGTCGATGGGCGGATCATCAAGAGTGGCGATGCCAGGCTTGTGGACATGCTGGAGGCGGAAGGCTATGAGTGGGCTCGAACCGAGACCGCGTTGGCGCCGTGACGGTTCACTGGAGCCTTTGGGTGAGAGGGAGACAGGTGAGTAGACCATGATGGCCAATCGGGATGATCTGCGGGCTCTCAAGGAGCAGACACGCTATGATTTCCACACCGATGTGGAGTACGTTCATCGCTCTCGTCGTGGCATCGGTGAGGATGTCGTGCGGGAGCTCTCGGCGCTCAAGGATGAGCCCCAATGGATGCTCGAATTTCGCCTCAAGGCACTAGATATCTTTTTCCAGATGCCGATGCCTACCTGGGGTGTGGATCTGGGAGCGCTGGATTTCGAGCAGTTTTACTACTTCATGCGCGCCACCTCTGGCAAGCGACGGTCATGGGACGAGGTCCCCGAGGCGATCAAGGAGGCCTTTGAGAAACTCGGTATTCCCGAGGCGGAGCGGAAGTACTTGGCAGGGGTCGAAACCCAGATGGACTCAGAGGCCGTCTACAGTTCCCTGAAGGAGGAATGGGAGCGACAGGGTATTGTCTTTGTGGACATGGATACGGCTGTGCGGGAGTATCCTGAGCTGGTGCAGGCCCATATCAGCAAGGTGGTCCCCATCGCCGACAATAAGTTCACCGCGCTCAACAGCGCGTTCTGGTCAGGCGGGAGCTTCGTCTATGTCCCACCAGGGGTGGACGTGGAGATCCCATTGCAGGCTTACTTCCGCATCAATGCCCAGAGCCTGGGTCAGTTCGAACGCACCATTATCATCGCTGACGAGGGCAGCAACGTCCACTATATCGAGGGCTGTACCGCGCCACTCTACACCGAGGCTGCTCTGCACACGGGGGTGATCGAGATCTTCGTGAAGAAAGGGGCCCACGCCCGCTACACAACCATTCAGAACTGGTCACGCAATGTCTATAACCTGGTGACGCAGCGTGCCGTTGTGGACGAGGATGGCCTGATGGAGTGGGTGGACGGAAACCTCGGGAGTGGCGTCACGATGAAGTATCCGGCGGTGATCCTGCGGGGTCCCCGCGCGCGTGGTGAGGTGCTCTCCATTGCGTTTGCTGGCGATGGACAGCATTATGATGCGGGGGCCAAGGCGATCCACCTGGCGCCACATACGCGTTCAATCATCACTTCGAAGTCAATCAGTAAAGGCACCGGTCATTCGGGCTTTAGGGGGTTGGTGCGGATCGCGAGGGGCGCTGAAGGGGCCCAGGCGAAGGTCGTCTGCGACGCTTTGCTGCTGGATCCGGAGTCCCGGTCCGATACCTATCCCTATCTCGACGTCAGTGAAGACGACGTCAGGGTTGAACATGAGGCCACGGTAAGCAGGATCAGCGAGGATCAGCTCTTCTATCTGATGAGCCGTGGGCTCAACGAGGCGCAGGCCTCGGCGCTCATTGTGAACGGTTTTCTCGAGCCTTTTGTGAAGGAGTTGCCGATGGAGTATGCGGTGGAGCTCAATCGCCTAGTGCAGCTTCAGATGGAAGGTTCGGTAGGGTGAGGATTATGGCTTCTAATGGACCTGAAGTGAAGGTAGAGACGTCGTCGCTTTCGAAGGCCGATGCCTATCGAGAGTTCCCGGTTGGGCCGGAGGCCCTGGCGGTGTTGAGTGATCTCTACGATGAACCTGATTGGATGCGTCAGGCCCGGCGGCGCGCGCTGGATCTCTATCAGACGATGGACTGGCCGGGACAGAGGGAAGAGGCCTGGCGCCGCACTCGTCTGAGGGGCTATCCGCTGGATACGCCGCGCCTGCTCATGTCGGAGCGCGAGATCGATGGCATTTATGACATCCCGCCCTGCTGGGACTACAAACTGGCACCCGCGGAACAGGTCTCTGGCGTGCTGATCCACTGTGACGGGGCCCGAACTTACGCGACCATGCGTCGGGATGATGCGCGTAAGGGGGTGGTACTGGAGGGCCTGCATTACGCGCTTCAGACCCATGGGGATTTGATCCAGCGCTACTGGATGAGAGGCGTCACCACTCGTCCGGATTTCAATCGTTTTACTGCCCTGCACACTGCCCTGTGGCATGGCGGGACCTTTGTCTATGTACCAGCCGGTGTCCAGGTGGCCCGCCCGCTTCAGTCATTGGTGGCCTATGATGATCTTGGGGGGACCGGGCTCCACCACACCCTACTGATCGCGGAGCGGGGAAGTCGGGTGACCCTGATCCAGGATCGTGTCTCGTTGGACCGACAGGACGAGTTGAACACCGAAGTGGTAGAGATCTACGCTGAGCCTGGGGCCTGGGTGCGGTATGTCAGCCTGCAGCACTGGGGAGAGCGTCGCGCCTCAGTGACGGTGCAGGAGGCACAGGTGGCCGAGGCGGCAAACCTGGTGTGGGTGACTGGCTCGATGGGGGGACGGAGCACCAAGGACTTCATTCGGAGCAACCTGTTGGAGCGGGGTGCGCGCTCTGTTATGGCAGGCTTTAGTTTCATGCGTGGGACGCAGCATCTGGATCAAAGCACCTACCAATACCATGGTGCGCCTGAGACCTACAGTGACCTGCTCTATCGAAACGTGCTACGCGACCGGGCGCGTACGGTCTTCTATGGCATGATCCGCGTGGAGCCGAGTGCCAATGGGGGGACGCAGGGGTACCAGGCTAATCACAACCTGTTGCTGGATGACGCCCATGCTCACGCGATACCGGGGCTGGAGATCCTGGCCGACGATGTGCGATGCAGCCATGGCGCCACAATCTCACGCATTGACCCGGAACAGCAGTTCTATCTCCAGGCGCGCGGGTTGCCTGCAGAGGAGGCTGAGCGGCTCATCGTGCAGGGGTTCATCCGACCCGTGGTTGAGCGGATGCCGCTGGCCTACGTGCGACAGCGGCTGGAGGAGGAAGTCATGGCGCGTTTCCTGGAGCCCTAGCTGTTGGGCAACCACACCGCGGACCTGTCACAACAGCGGCGCGCCCCGAGTAGGGCGCGCCGCTGTTTCACCGGTTTCCGGGTTGTCGATCTCGTGTGCCAGACTTATCCTTCAGGTAGGGCGGGTGGGATTCGAACCCACACGCTCTCGCGAGCGGAGGATTTTAAGTCCACTGCGTCTGCCAGTTTCGCCACCGCCCCGTGTGCTTCCCCTTCCTCCACTAGAGCAACCGGGCATCCTGCGATGCCCGGCTTGAGTTCGTTGTTCAGACCATGAAGGCGACGGTCGGAATCGAACCGACGAATAAGGCTTTTGCAGAGCCCTGCCTTACCACTTGGCTACGTCGCCGAGAGCGGGCTAAGGGATTCGAACCCTTGACCTTCTCCTTGGCAAGGAGACATTCTACCGCTGAACTAAGCCCGCGTCTATCGTT
>CAYLRT010000029.1:0-11076 GCA_964385885.1 uncultured Anaerolineales bacterium
GTTCTCGTTTTCCCGAAGCGGTGATCACATATCTCAGCCAACGGCCAACCTTTGCCAGCACTACATCATGTACATGCAAGAAGTGGTGTGGTTCGTGAACTCGGCCAGCAATTCCAAATATGGCGGGTTCACAAGGACGTGACCTTCGTTTCGGGGCAGACTGTGCGGCACACTTGACCCACAATCACGTGGTTTATGGCCGCAGAATAGGGCTGGCTGGCCTTTACAGGTTTCATATTGGGAATTGCTGGAACTCGGCGTTGTCTGATGTGTGGAGTCCCCTATAATACAGATGTTGTGATTCTCTTCTTGTGGAGTGGCCATGCAGCAGAGCGATGCTGAGTCGAAGCTGTCTTCCCGCGGGCTGGAGAAACAAGATGCCGGCCCGACAGAGACTGGCAAACAACCCACTCGTCCTACCCGTGGGTTAGTTCAGCGCTTGCGACAGCACTCCAATCCGCAATCGGCCTCGGCCCCGCGAGTTACCCCGGAGAGCACTCAGGCGGCGACTGAAGCGGAAGCTACCGAGTCGACCGATCGGCTGATCACAGAAGCACCTCAGACGAAACGAGTCACGGGGCGAGGTCCCGCCGGTGGGAGAGGCGGTCTCTTACCGGTCGGGGCCCAATTGCAGGACCGGTACAAGATCCTCGGCGTTGTCGGTATCGGTGGCATGGGTGCGGTCTACAAAGCACAGGATCTCCGCTTCCCGGGTGTCACGCGACTGTGTGCAGTCAAAGAGATGATCAACACGGCTACAGACCCAACCGTTCGGGAGATGATTGTCCGGAATTTCGAACGTGAAGCGGGAATCCTGGCGACTCTGAGCCATCCAGCTATTCCTCGAGTCTATGATTACTTCACGGAGGGACGTAGGAGCTATCTGGTTCTGGAGTTTATTGATGGGAAAGACCTTGAGGCACACCTAGCTGACATTGAAGGTTTCATCCCTGAGGCTACTATCATAGATTGGGCTGTACAGATCTGCGACGTCTTGACCTACCTTCACAACCATCAACCTAAGCCCATCATCTTTCGTGATCTGAAGCCCTCCAATATCATGCTAGACCGACATGGGCGTATTCGCCTAGTAGATTTCGGGATCGCCAAGCTGTTTCAGAGTGGCGAGAAGGGGACGATGATTGGCACGGAGGGCTATTCGCCTCCAGAGCAATATAGGGGCATTGCAGAGCCACGAGGGGACATTTATGCCCTGGGTGCCACGCTGCATCACCTCCTAAGTAAACAGGATCCACGCCTTGAGCCACCATTTTCGTTTGACGAAAGGCCCATTCACAAGGCAAATCCCACTGTATCTCGAGAGCTCATTGAGATCGTTGAGCGCGCCCTTAGCTACGATATCGAGGAGCGTTGGAGCTCAGCCGCCGAGATGAAGAAGGCGCTCTTGTCGCTCCCCCTCGCGCGGGGGCTGGCTGTCCGGGAGATCACAGGTTTCCACAAGAGCGTGGCAATCAAACCCATATGGCGCTTTGCCTGCGAAGACGAGGTGCGAGGCTCGGTGATGGTCGAGGATGGGACAGTCTTTGTCCCGTGCTATGATCACAATCTCTATGCACTTGACGCAGCGAATGGGGCTTTTCGGTGGAAGTACGCGGCCCGGGGTGGTGTGGCTTCGTCGCCAGCAGTCAGTGAGGGTGTGCTTGCTTTCGGATCAACGGATCACGTGATCTACGGACTTGACGTCGACAACGGCCGGCTGATGTGGACACTGGCGACGCAGGGCAAGGTCTATTCATCAGCGTGTGCTCAGTTTGGGCATTTCTTTATTGGCTCCGATGATGGGCAGCTTTATGCGATTCACGCACGTTCAGGACGCAGGGCGTGGCGATATGCCGCGGACGGAGAGATTCGATCACGGCCTCTTGTTGCGGGAGACACGATCCTGTTCACGTGCTCGATGGGTATCGTGTATGCCTTGAAGCTCGATCGACAGTTACGGTGGCGCTTCCGTGCACGCCGGGGAATCCTGGCTTCGCCGATCATCCATGAGAATCTTGTGTTTGTGGGTTCTCTGGACTGGAATATGTATGCTCTGGATGCTCGGTCTGGCTGGTCGTTGTGGCACTTCCGTGTGGGCGGACCGATCGCCTCGACAGCAGTTGTTTGGAATGGTATTGTTATCTTTGGATCAGCGGATCACCGCCTGTATGCGCTGCAAGCGGATGATGGGAAGCCAGTATGGCGGCAGGAAGCGAAGGGGCAGATCACGGGATCGCCTTTCGTGTACAACGACGCGGTCTACGTGGGTAGTGTCGATGGTGCGCTGTACTGTGTAGACGCAGCCAGCGGCGAGATTCGCTGGCGCTACGAGACGGATGGCCCGATTACCGGACGCCCTCACGTTGTGGATGGGGTGGTGTACTTCGGGTCGGCGGATCACTATGTCTATGCCCTACCAGCCTAGGGTGAATCAGTGAACTCGATGCGAAGCCTCTGGTGTTACATTATGCCTATGGAACATGTGGAGCTTTGTGGAGTGCTGAGGTAAGATATCGTGACGGATGTTGGCTCCACCAAAGACTACTACTCGGTCCTGAGGATACCTGCCACGGCTAGCGCAGAAGAGATCAGGCAAGCGTACCATGCTCTTGTGTGCCGCTATCAGTCGGGTGCGTGCGAGAAGGACATTGAGGAGTTTCAGGCGGCCCAGGAAGCCTACCGCGTGCTCAGCAATCGTGAATCTCGTGCTGCGTACGACTTGGCGAGGCGGGCTGAACCCGAGGGGGAGCCTGTACGCCTCCGTATCACCCAAAGCCGAGAGTGTGTCCCTTTGCACCAAGGGGAGCAGATGTTGTATCTCTTGTGCGATATTGGGTTTGACCCGAGGGCTATCTCCAAATCAACTAGGCTGAACCTGGCTCTGGTTATTGACTGTAGTGCCTCAATGAAGGGACAACGGCTGCGGCAGGTACAGCGTGCTGCTTTGGAAATGGTGGAGGCTCTGCAGGCCAAGGACCGGCTTTCCATCGTCACATTCAATGATCGCGCTGATGTTGTAGTGCCCTCATCGTTAGCCGGAGGGGCGCGCCTTAGGTTACATTCTGCGATTGTCTCCCTTGTTGCGCGTGGGGGAACGGAGATCTATCGGGGATTGTTAGCAGGCATCGACCAGCTCCGACAGTCTTCGACGGCGGGAGAGACTGCGCACGTCATATTGCTTACTGATGGGCACACTTATGGAGATGAAACGCTGGCGTTAGCGGCGGCGGAGCGAGCACGTGTCGATGGTATTGGCATATCGGCACTTGGCATCGGGGAGGACTGGAATGATCGTTTCCTTGATGAGCTTACACGTCGTGGGGGAGGGACTACTCACTATGTAAGTCTTGCAGATAGGGTGTGTGATGTACTGCGATCAGAGATCTTAGACCTGAGTCAAACTGCATTGCGCGATGTGACGCTTCGGGTGAACGTCTCGGATGATGTATCGGTGGTAGCCGTCTACAGGGCGGCGCCTTATCTAGAATCTTTGCCGGCGCAGGAGTCAGAGGTCTATCGTCTCGGAAGATTAAGTTATGAGGACCTCCACGCAGTGGTGATTGAGCTTATCATAAGGCCCGACAGCCTTGGGGACCATCAGGTTGCGACTATCCTGGTGGAAGGTCTGGGGGGCGGAAGATCAGGGTGGGTTCGTGGGTGCGTTGAGGCACGCGTCAAGGTTACCCAGGAGGTAGTGCCAATGAAGGTACCTCCGCGATTGATCAATGTGCTTGCGAGGCTTGCCGCCTATCGGCTACAGGAGCAAGCGTGGCAGGCGCTAGAGGCCGGCGATGTCGAGCAGGCAACTCAACACCTCCGGTCGGCGGCTACTCGACTCTTCGCTCTTGGGCAACCTGAGCTGGGACAAGTCGCCCTACGCGAGGTGGACCGTATTGCAAGTAGCCATCTCCCTTCCGAAGGAGGCCGAAAGCGTCTGCGTTACGGAACTCGGGCCCTTGCTTTGCCGCAAGGGGATGTGACTGAGAGAGTCGATGTGACTGAGAGAGTCTAGGAGGCGACAATATGACATCCAAAGATGGCAAACCCGTGTGTCCGACCTGTGGGGCGGAGAACCTACCCGGCACGCTCTTCTGTGTCCAATGTGGAACTTATCTTCCTTCCGGCGGACCGCTGCGGACCGAACCCTTGACAGAGTCGGATGTGGGACGCTCGGCGATCCCGACAATCGATGCAGCTGGGGGGGGGGATTTCGCTCGGAGGATTAGCTTGGAGATGGAGATCGTCAACTCTGGTCGGACCGTCGTATTGTCGGCGGAGCGGGAAGTACTCGTTGGGCGATTAGATGCTGCGCATGGAATCTTTCCGGAGTTTGACACCACGGGTGATAGAGGTTTAGAGGAAGGGGTATCCCGCCGCCACGCACGGATTTATAGTCGTGAGGGCACATGTTTTGTTGAGGATCTGGACAGTACAAATGGCACCTTTTTGAATGGGGAGCGAATTACGCCGTATCTTCCTTATGCGTTTCACGACGGTGACACTTTGACATTCGGTACGCTCCAGGTGAAGGTACATGTCCACTATGTAGATGCTGTTCGGAGAAGTCCCGCGGGGGAGGAATGAGCCATGCCGTATACAGTTCTCATTCATATGGCTGGTGAGGATGCTGTTGTGGGGGAGATGGAGGAGTTGCCCGAACCAGGTTCTCAGTTTCTTACGGTAAAGAGCCCGCGTCTGCGGGATGGGCGGGATGTATCCTACCTCCTCCCTGAGACGAACACGGTGTTATATCCGTGGACACGGATCCATTGCGTGGAGATCCTCTCTGGCGAAAGTGAGGAAGAGATTGTTACCTTCATCCGTGAATAGTCAACCATCCGTGAATAACCAACCGAAGCACTCGCTCGTGCTCATCGTTGATGATGAGGAGCGTATCCGGCGGTTTGTGCGCATCAATCTGGAGATGGAAGGATTCCGAGTCATTGAAGCCTCCGATGGCCTACAGGCTTTGGACTTAGTGCGGGAGAAGATGCCAGATCTCGTGTTGCTCGACGTCATGATGCCGAGAATGGATGGGTTCGAGACTTTGCGGGCAATTCGCGAGCTCTCCAATGTGCCAGTTATTATGCTTACAGTGCGGAACTCTGAGGAAGATAAGGTGCGGGGGCTAGACCTGGGTGCCGATGACTATGTAACCAAGCCGTTCAGTCCTAGAGAGTTAGTGAGTCGCGTCCGAGCCGTGCTCCGACGGTTCCAAAGTGTGGTGTCGCCAGAGAGCTCTATTCTGAAGATCGATGATTACTTGAGTATCGATTTCAATACAGGAGAAGTTATTGTCGATGGGAAACGTATTAAGCTCCGGCCTACCGAGTTCCGCCTGTTGCGGCATCTGGTCGAAAATGCGGGGTGGACAATCCCGCATAGCACGTTGCTCTCCAAAGTATGGGGTTATGAGTACAAGGACGAACTAGCCTATCTCAGACTATATATCAACTACCTGCGCAAGAAGATCGAACCGGATCCTTCTAATCCTCGCTATATTCTAACGGAGCGTGGTATGGGATATCGTTTTGTTGACTTCCGATCGTCCAGAGAGGACGATAAAGCCGACGGAGATCGTCGTTGACGCGAACTTGGGGTTCCTCTGGTTGCTTCTCCTGGTATAGTAGGGAAGATCATCTGAAGTTAGTGCTTAGTGTAGAGTGAGGTGAGGTACATCTATGTTTTGGAATCCAACCTATTATCTGTTTGCACTACCAGCCTTTCTGTTGGCGCTCTATGCGCAATGGAAGGTTCGCACTGCCTACAGACGGTATATGCGAGTTCCAAACGCAGCCGGCGTTACAGGCCTGGATGCTGCCCGGCTTCTCTTAGCTCGGACTGGATTGGGCGTCCGCATTGAGGGGGTGAGGGGAACTCTTACCGATCACTATGACCCTCGTACCAAGACGCTGCGACTGTCCCCTGGTGTGGCACAATCGGCTTCGGTAGGGGCACTGGCAATTGTGGCTCACGAAGTCGGACATGCGATGCAGGATGCCCAGGCTTTTGCGTTGTTGCGATTGCGCTCAGGCCTTGTCCCCATCGTCAACTTCACCTCCTGGCTAGGGCCTATTCTTTTCATGATCGGTTGGTTCATGAATTACCAGCCGCTTGCTTCCTTAGGCGTTGTCTTCTTTAGCGGCGCCGTGGTTTTCTCTCTCCTGACCTTGCCCGTGGAGTTGGATGCCAGCCGCCGTGGCACTCAACTGCTAGAAGAGACAAAGCTGGTCTCTGGGGATGAGGACCTGAAAGGGGCGCGTCGTGTGCTGTCGGCAGCCGCGTTGACTTATGTCGCGGCATTGGCTCAGTCTGTGTCGACCATGCTTTATTATCTGTTCCTGCTGAGCGGGTCGTCTCGGCGTCGGCGCCGCCTTTGAGGCATCCAAGATGCCTCCTGCCGTTATCAGATGTGGGCGTCACGACGTCTCTCTGGTCATCAGCTTAATTGCGCACCACTGAAGCAGGAAACCCGAAGATGCCTCGAGACTGTTAAGCACTATGGTGCCCCTCAGCCAGTTTGCTCCGCGAAGCGTGGTTGCGTTTCTGTAGAGCTGGTCTAGTATGCTGGCGTCGAGGCACTTCGTGTGCCTGTGGAGGAAATGATGCAGCGACAGTGGCTGGCGTTGCTCGTCGACGTAGCTGTAGTCGTGCTAGGAAGATGCCTGGGACAATCTGGTTCCCCTTCGATTGAACGTCATTGTGCGTGACTCAGCGTACTGGGTGCACTTGGAGGATCCTTGTCCTGGAGGTTCCACGGCCCTGAACCCCTTGATAAGCACCACACCTACGCAGCAAATAGGTTCACAGTACCCATGGGACAGAGTGAGGGGAATATGGCTGCCTGGGGACTTCGTGTGGCAGGATTTGCAGGATGAAGCAGCCCACTTCTACGCTGACCGTCTCTCCGCTGGCGTCCACGAGGGAGTGTATCTGCTCCGTGCCGCGGTCCCGGGGACTTACACGGCACTTCCGGCCCGGGTTGAAATGAGTCACTTTCCTGAGGTTTGGGGACGCACGCCGGCGATGCAGTTAACGGTTCTTGAGCGTGCTTCTGAATCTTCAGATTGAGCTTGGGCTAAACTCAGAGGAAAGTTGGGAGGTAAATTGACCTTGAGCGTTTCACAGATGACGTCTCCATCTACACCTATCCAGAAGTTTGTGCCTCTTGCGCCAAGATCTGTCGAAGAGACCGGGTTAAGTCTGGGTCTGTTGACAGACTTGGCACTCAAGACTTTCTACTTCGAGAGTTCTCTCACAGGCCGCGATCTGGCTTTACGGATGGGGTTATCTTTCTCCAATGTCGTCTCCGTGGTGCTAGAGTTCATGCGTCGAGAGCAACTGTGTGAGGTGCGAAGCGCGACGGGCCGCGGCGGGTTCTCGGAGGCCAGCTATGAGTACGTGTTGACAAGCCGTGGCCGCGAGATGGCTCGCGAGGCCATGGAGCGTTCGCAGTACATGGGGCCGGCTCCTGTGACTCTGGAGACGTACGTCAAGGGAGTACGGGAGCAGGGACTACGGGATGTGGTAGTGCATCAGCGAGAGTTGCGGCGGGCGCTGGCTCACTTGGTCTTCAACGAGGATACCTTCGAGCAAATCGGGCCAGCCATCAACTCGGGGCGTTCCATCTTCCTGTACGGCCCGCCAGGCAATGGGAAGACTTCTATCGCTGAAGCTGTTGGCACCACGCTTATGGAGGGGGATATTTACATCCCTTATGCCATCGAGGTCGAAGGGCAATTCATCAAGCTGTTTGACGGCGCTAGCCACATTAGAGTTGACGAGAGTCAACCGCAGCGTGTTGATGCTCGCTGGGTCAAAATACGGAGGCCTTTCATTGTGGTCGGTGGCGAACTAACGATGGAAGGCCTTGACCTGGTGTATAATGTCGATTTCAAGTATTACGAGGCTCCCTTCCAAATGAAGGCAAACGGTGGGGTGTTACTCATTGATGACTTTGGACGCCAGGCGGTCCGCCCTAGTGAGCTCCTCAATCGGTGGATTGTGCCTCTGGACCGGCGTATTGATTTCATGACCTTGCACACAGGGCGTAAGTTCGAGGTACCTTTTGAGGTGCTTGTCGTGTTCTCAACTAATTTGAAACCTCGGGAACTTGTGGATGAAGCGTTTCTACGTCGGATTCGACACAAGATACATGTGGGCGATCCGAGCTGGGAAGAGTTCGCTGAGATCTTCAGGCGTGCCGCCAAGAGCCGAAACATCCCGTTCTCCGAACCTGCGCTGGCCTATCTTATTCGGGAGCACTATATTAAGGCCAACCGCCCTCCACGGGCGTGCCATCCGCGGGATCTGTTGGATCAGATTGCGGATATCGCACTCTATCTCAACGTGCGTCCAGCAATGACTAAGGAGCTAATTGACCGCGCTGCTTTGTCTTACTTCGTGGATCTGTGACAAGATGAAGAAGAGAACGAGTTTTCCAGAAGAATGGTGGAATCCAGACAGGCCCTTGGTAATCGCGCACAGGGGGGCCAGTCTGGTGGCCCCACCGAATACACTCACTGCCTTCAGAGCCGCACTGCAGTGTAAAGCTGATGGTGTTGAGTTAGATGTTCATCTGACGTCGGACGGAGTGCCAGTGGTCATGCATAATGCGACGGTCGATGAGACAACTGATGGGCATGGCTGCATTGACGAAATGACCCTGAAGGACATCAAACGCCTTGACGCTGGCAGGAGCTTTGGCGAGACCCATGTCGGGGAACCTGTGCCGACTCTCAGGGAGGTGCTGGAGGATCTTGGAGACCAGATGTTGGTCAATATCGAGTTGAAGGGGCAGCGAAGGGGGCGCAACAAGGCGCTGGCCGCTGCAGTTGCGCAAGTGGTGCAGGAGACACGTACCGCATCTCAGGTGTGGGTCTCCTCATTTCAACCATACCTGCTCCATGCTTTCAGCCGTTTCGCGCCTGGAATCCCCCGAGGATTGCTCTATAGTCCTATGAGCCTGGGGCTGCCGTGGCTTGTTCCATTTACCCCCTTTGAAGCTCTCCACCCCCATTTTTCTCTCGTCCAGGCATGGTCTGTGAGACTGGCACATCGGCTCGGCCTACGTATAGCTGCGTGGACTGTTGACCGACCGGCTTTGATCCAGCGGATGGCCCGATTGGGAGTTGATGCCATCATCACGAATGATCCGATGGGAGCTTTGAGGCTCCTACACGGTACTCAGCACGAGGGCTAATCACGGGGTCCTGATCTCGCGATAGCGAGCGTCGCGGGCAAATTCCTCGTCACTGAGGTCTTTAGCGAGCCATGAAGCCAGGGTCGCGCCCTGACATGCCATGACATAGCATTGATGACCCTCGCTCTCAGTGCACACGATGAGAGTGAAAGTCTCTGGAACTCTGCAGGCGCCAGGCAAAGGGTGGGGGAGGCGATCCAGGATGTACCATAGGATCTGGGCACCGTCTGCTGCGACTGCTGCGAGCGACTCGGAGTGGGTTTCCGGCTGTTGAATCAGCTCCATCCGTGTATCAGACACTGTGGATGGGGACACGTGGACTTGTATCATGGACCTAACATCGTCCCAATGGGCGGTGACAAGGAGGCCAGTATCTCTCAGCTCATGGAGCAATGTGGCGGCACAGGTCTCGCCGTTGCCAGTGGGCTGGGAGATATCAGAGATATCACGGCCTGAGCCAGAAGGGCTCTGGGCGCTGAAGAAGATGACGTGGCTCGCCAGCCCCCCAATGATAGTGAGGTCTATCAGAGCCATGATCAAGATCACAAGTTTCTGTTGGCGTGTCATCTTCTATACGTCCAGGTCTTGCCAGTGCTGATGGTCACTGCGGCAAGTATAGCACAGCTATGCCGAATGTGGGGGTGTCATCGGCGAGACCCTCACAGACAGGGTCGAGCTCTGAATAGAGGCGGGGCGTTGCACACCAAGAAAAGCATCGATGTCCGTGGGAATTTGGCTAAGATTCCAGGAAGGTAGGCCGGCATCTACTCTGGCGTTCTGGCGTCGTTCCTCTTGGGGTGGGCACCAATCCGGGGCAAGTATGACTATCGCGCCGGTGTGGACCCGATGACGTTGGCCTCCCCGCGGACCCTGGTTGCGGCGCTGCTATTGTCGGGAGCATTCCTCAGTATCTGGCATGACCAGCTCCATCTTGCCTGGCGTGACATATTGAGCTGTGTTGTAGTAGGCGTTGTCAACGGCCTGGGGGCCCTGTTCTACTACCACGGCCTCAGTCGCTTGGATGCTTCCCGGGCATCTTTGTTGGGAGCACTCTATCCGGTATGGGTTGTCGTCTTTCTGAGTGCTTCGGGGCAGCCGATCCGCGCTATTGCTCTCGTCCAGCTAGCGGCCACTATGTTGGAGGCTGTCTTGGTGACATCTCCGTGGTCCACTCATGACCCCACGGACTTTCTGGGGGCCATGCTCATGGTAGCTTCGGCGGCGGTCAATGGCTGGTACATGGTGATGGGACAGTGGGTGTTGGCGGATGTACCATCTCGCACGGGAACGCTCTACATTCTCTCTGGCATGGCTGCCACAGTGATGTTGGCGCGGCTTATCGGGGAGGCGTGGCCGCTGCGGGTAATTCAGGCGCGGGCTGGAGTGCGATCCTCCTTCTTGGCGCGACAACGGCGGCCTCACGTCTGGCTATGTTTGCCAGCCTAGAGAGGTTGGGGGGCGTGCAGGTGGCGATTCTTAGCCTCTTGGAACTTGCCATCAGTCTGGCGTTGGCTTTCGTTTTTCTGGGAGAACGTCTGGCCTGGCACCAGTGGATGGGTGCTCTCCTGGTTATTGGTGGGGGTAGTATGGTGCGCTGGAGCTCCCAACAAGTCAACATGTCAGCGGAGACCTCGTTCGCTTCCCATGAGACTCGTAGCAGGTCTACCGACTCTCCGCGCAACCAGTAAGCCGGTGGGTGCGAAGGTGGTGAAACGTCAACGTCTCCGAGGTGCCTGCAATCGCAGCCTGATCTGAGTGGCTCCCCGGTGTCGGTGGATAGCGTTGGGTAAAGTCCAGCGCACAGTCGTCTGTGTCGCGGGTAGGGTCAACACGCTCGAGGGACGCGCTCTTGACAGACGTGCCCGGATGCGGAA
>CAYLRT010000029.1:11176-27059 GCA_964385885.1 uncultured Anaerolineales bacterium
GTAGGGTCAACACGCTCGAGGGACGCGCTCTTGACAGACGTGCCCGGATGCGGAACTATCTCTTGTAGAACGCCGTCACCCCAGACAACTGCGTCCACGAGAGTGTCTGTCTGATCGAGGAGCAGGACGGCATCGCCCGCATTGCGGAGCGCAAAGGGGTAATCTGGGTTCCCCCATGCAGGATATGGGGTCATATCAGGGACCTCCGGTCTGCTATCATAGAACTCGAGATCTGCCTGGGGCACCATGCTGGCGTTAACTGCGATAACGAGCGTCGCACCTGCTGCGAGCCATGTACCGTCCGGGAACTGGAACATGGGCTCATACGCATCAGGCCTCTCCGCGTCTCCCAACTTCCAGCCGCTCAGGTCGATCGCCACTGCGGTGGGATTGTAGATCTCTATCCACTCCGATTCTGGGGCAGAGGCGCTGTAGAGCACCTCACTGATAAGAGGATAATCAGCGGGTGGAGGCGGCGGTGTGTACTGTTGATGGATTAGCGGTAGATAGATGGGATTGGCAAGATACCAATCGCATGCGAAAGCAGTCTGCAGATAGCTGTATGCTTCCGTAGTCCGCACCTGGAGGGCGACCTCACGGTTGATCTTATTCGAGGCTTCACTACCGTTGATGGACCCCAGGTGAACATAGCTGTCTCCATCGCCAAGTCTCACCAGCACCATCTTGTTATGGATGCCGTCGCCTGTTGGATCCCCAACGGCTGCATGGAGGTCAATCCCCTCGTGGGCCGCAACGTCGTTGAGGTAAGCGACAGTCTGTGCGTTATCGATATGGATATCCGCCCCCTCTGCAAAAGGGTGGCCATTGAGGAGTACTCTCACTCGGGCACCACGCCGTGCGGCTTCGATGTAGGCCTCTAGCCGCAGGTTAGGAGCCTGATTCTCCTCGCTGCCGTCACCCCAATCGACCTGCTCGTACATCTGTTCCACGTAGATCTCATCACCTGGGCCGGCGCGCCTTATCAGCCCAATGAGAGCATCGCTCTGCCTGAGAGCAGCTTCTGGAGCGGTGAAAAGCTCGAAACCGAACGCCTCATTCGAGACCAACGGATCTGCGAAGCGTATGGTGTAGGTAGCACCTTGTGAGGGGTGGAGGTCGACCAGATCTGGGTCGGGCATACCATAGGTGTCAGAGTACAGCGTGTTCCACCGGACTAGATCGTTATGGTGTGCGGGGTCGAGGTCCAGTGAGAAGATAGTGGCCGCATGTTGTACCAGTGGTGACGCATCCGTGACGAGAACAACGCCGCGAGAACCTGAGGTCTGGGGAGCGGCCCTGCGGGAGGGAAGTCCAGAGGGTGTCAGATTCTGCGTGCTCACGGCAAGCCATGTGTCATCGACAAGGATCATCTTGGCATGTAGGTAAGTATACCGCGCATACCGATAGTCGTCTGGCTTGTGAATCATGAACCAACACGCTCCACCTGATGCCTCGAGCATCTGACACGCATAAAGCTCTGTGTTCCATTCGACTGAGTTCGCCCCGACGCCAACTGGGTTGCCTGCGAGCAGGACGGTGACAGCAACACCCTCCTCAGCTTTCTGCGCCAGGATCCGCATCAGGTCAGGATGGGTGAGAGTGTACAGCTCAGCCGAAATTGTTCTACGCGCAGACATCAGAGTGGCAGAGACGACATCGAAAGCGTTGTCTGGGGCAATTCCTATAGTGATTGAGGCATTGACCGCGACGGAGAGGGGATGAAAGAGGATCGTTTCATCCCATCCGGGATAGCGTACTCTCCGCCCGAATTGCGGGTCGCCAGGGTTCTGGATCCAATCGTTGACAGTATCGGTGTCCAATATGGGCAGAGCAGCCTTCTCGTCAGGTATCCGTGACAGGATCTGTCCGGCTTGTCCACGTAAATAGTTGTAGTACCAGGTCAAAGCGGGGCCACTCCAACCTGGAACGTCAAGCTCTCCAGCTCCGTAGACAAGGGTATCTGCTATGCGACCACGAGGGTCACGGAGCAGCACCTCATCGCCCGCGTTTGCTAAGCCCGGCCAGGGCGTGATGACTGCCTGGGGAACGAAACCGAAGGATGCAGCGAAGGCGTCTGCATCGCGGGCCAGCCACACACGCGCGCCAGGAGCGATGAACAGATTGTCCAGCGGGTAACAGCGTTGTTCGCCCGAGATGTCTTTACAGAGGGTCCAGCCGTCAAGCGTGACGGGAGCACTTCCCACGTTCACAAGTTCAATGGCTTCATCCCGATCATAGGGTTGATACCCATCATAGAGGACGCCGGAGATCAAGAGTCGGGCCTCTCCAACTTGTGATGTCACCGTCACGATATTGTCAGATGTCAGTCCATCAAACGTCTGGGATGTCACTATCGCCTGGTTGGTGATGACATGGACGTCGGTCACGGGTGTGGTGAGCTCAACTGTGAGGATCAACGAGACCTCGGCTCCCGGTGCCAGAGAAGGAAGAGTCCACACCAGAGGCGTCTCTGATGCCGATATGGGTACTGAAGCCGTGTATGTCAGGATGCGCACCTGCGGGGGGAGGACGTCGGTCAGTACCGGAGAATAGGCGCAAGAGGGCCCGAGGTTCTTTACGCTCAGCCCATATGTGAAGGGATCCTCACTCAATACGACTGAGGGCCCGTTCTTACTCACCCTCAAGTTTGCACTCGAAGTTTGTACAAATGTTCGCCAAGCTGTTGCGTTATCGGCTGGATTAAGCTCTGAAGTCGTCGCAGTAGCCGAGATACGATTGGTTAGCCATTGTCCTGAGTCAACGGTTGTGCTAACTCTGGTGGTTAGCCCGAGGACGCTAACCCCGCCCGGGGGTAGAGCTGGAAGGTGCCAGACACCTACATCTTCTGTGTGTGTGAACAGCCAATCCGATGACTGACCGATGAATAAGGTGCCGAGTGGGAAAGTATCTGTCACGCCGAGTTGCGTGGCAGTGAGGCCGCCACGATTGCGAAGTAGGATACTATAAGTGACTAGAGCACCTGGTGACACATCTGCAGGGCCGGACTTAACAATGGTCAAGTCCGCATGCTGAAGCCAACGTGGATAGAACGCAGAATTGATCGATCTAGGCGTACCCTGGATCGGCTGGCCAGCAGCGTCGTGGCCTGTGATGATCGTGCCATCGTTGCTGGTCCAATTGTCGTCCGCGTCCGGCGCGTCCGGAGCCCGGCGCTCCAGACTGCGGTAGTCTGGAGCGCCTTCTTCACCATCATTGGGCCATGGCCCTCCGTCAGCATTGACCGAGTCGATCACTGTGCCCTGTGGCCCTATGAGCAGCAGCGTTTCACCTGTGTTGGCCAGTCCATTGCCAAATGGTAATATCAGGTCGGCCGGCACATCGCTGACAGTGTTATCATCGGTGCGCTCGATCAAGAAGTATCCATGGGGCACGATGATACCCGTGAGCGCGAGCGTGGGGTTCCCATCTGCTGCCTTTAGCGACCAACCGTCAAGGCTGTGCGTCATTTCGGAAGTGTTGTACAGCTCGATCCACTCATCGGCCCAACTGGCTTTCGTCCCACCCCATGCAACTTCATTGATGATCACGCCGGGGGATTCAGAGGTGGTAGACATCATTGTGCCATTGGCATTGGCCGTTGAGTTGGGAGATTGGGCACGGAGAGCGTTCAGTGTCGATTCACTTGGTTGAACAATCCAGGCAAACACTGCGAGGAAGCTCAAGCATAGAGCTGCGTTGAGCTGCAAATATCGCCTCACCGACGGTCGCGCTGAACGAGGGCATGTAGGCACAGAAGCCCCGCTTTCGCTGGCTGTTGACAGTGCGCTGTGTCGCATTATAGGCAAGATGTGGGTGATGCAACTGCTTAGCGATCGATTTGGGGGTCTACATGCTCCAGGCTCCGAACTAATTGCCGTGGTACTGAACCCGGCTATAATGGAGCAGCGGATTTGATTGTGAGCGCACCACTGGAAAGGGGTAGAAGTTCGCTCCTCTTCCAAATTTGAGGGTAGCACTCACCAAGAGGTGCATGATGGATAAGAGTCTCCGCGTTCTGCTGGTTGCTGCAGAGGCGACTCCTTTTGCCAAAGTAGGAGGACTGGCGGAGTTCGCCGGTTCTCTTCCGAAAGCGTTGCGGAAACTGGGAGTCGACGCCCGGTTGATTCTTCCGCGCTATGGTGATCGGAGCCATGCTGGGCTCCCATCAATGCGCAAGGTTGGGACGACGCTTCGGGTGCCCATTGGGCCAGACTATGAGTCTGCCCATCTGCTGCATGGCGTGGTCGATGGTGTTCCGGTTTATATGGTCTTCAACGATCAATATTTCGGCAACCGAGATCGGGTCTATGGCTTTAATGACGATCCACAGCGGTTTACTTTCTTCTCCCGAGCCGTTGTTGAGGCTCTGAAGGGGCTTGACTGGATCCCTGATGTCGTCCATGCGACCGATTGGCACACTGCACCGATACCCACCTGGCTCAAGATCTATGGACAGGATGTGGTGCCATATCGGGACATCGCGACCCTGTACACAATCCGGGACTTCGACTATCAGGGGGAGTGCGGTAGGCTCCTCCTGAACTTCTGTCGCATGGAGAGGGTGCCACATCTTGATGTGGAGCGGCCTGGGAAAGTCAACTGGATGGCGCAGGGGATTGCCCATGCCGACGTGATCAGTACGGTGAGTCCTACGTATGCCCATGAGATTTGCGATACAGACCTCGGTGCGGAACTGCGCGCTCTGCTAGCGGCGCGTCGCGACAGGTTCTTCGGTATCCTAAGCGGCATCGACACTCAGGCATGGGATCCCTCTGTCGATCCAGCGTTGGCGCAGACTTACGACTGGGAGACCGTCCACATGCGGGTGGTCAACAAGCAAGCACTGCAACGTGAGCTTCATTTGCTTCCTGAACGTGAGGTGCCCCTTATAGGCACTGTGAGTCGTATTGATCCGCACAAGGGCGTGGGACTGTTATCCGCCGCACTGGACGAGATCTTGGATCAGCACCGCATGCAATTTGTGTTCCTAGGCACGGGGGATGATGAGGAGCTAAAGCAACAGCTTCTTAGCCTTCAACAGAAATATCCGCAGGCTGTGCGTGTGCTGCTGCGTTATGATGAACGCATGGCTCGGAGGATCTACGGGGGCGCTGATCTGTTTGTCTTGCCCAGTCAACATGAGTCGGTGAGCGTCGCCGTGATGGCGGCAATGCGCTACGGTGCGGTGCCTGTTGTTCGGGCAACTGGCGGCCTGGTGGACACTGTCATAGATATAGATCAAGAGCCAGATCGGGGTACGGGCTTCACATTTGCTGGTTTTGAAGCAGGTGAGCTGCGTGGAGCTGTCGAGCGGGCTTTGACGGCGTTCGCTATGCCAGCCACGTGGGGGGATCTCCAAAAGCGTGCTATGACACGCGATTTTTCCTGGGGAGCCTCGGCGCGGGGGTATATCGACCTGTATCAGCGAGCCATAGCTTTGCACCAGCGTCGTCGGCAATAGCGAACCTGTGGGATTGATCAGCGTCTATGGCTTAAGGTGTGCGTTGTCTGGGAGTTGCCTGCTCGCTGGCGACATTTACCGGTTTGTCAGCCCTGGTCTCACAGTGCTATGAACTAGACCATCGGTGGCTGTGGCGTGCAGCGGAACCTGAAGACCTCTCTTTGATGGGGGCCACTTTCATGACGACCTATCGGAAACCGCTTCTCTGCATCCATGGGCACTTCTACCAGCCTCCGCGTGATGACCCCTTCACGGGAGTGTATCGGACAGAACCCAGCGCTAGCCCCTATAATAACTGGAATGAGCGTATTGCGCATGATTGCTATGCGCCCAATCTCGCAGCCGGCAACTTCGAGCGAATCAGCTTCAACATCGGGGAGACGCTGACTCGTTGGTTGGATAGGCACGAGAAAGCTACCTATCGGGGGCTCGTGCAAGCGACGCGGCGGTACCGCAACCGTTTTGGGGAAGGCAACGGCGTCGCGCAGGCAGCACATCACACTATTCTCCCGCTTGCTCGTGGGCGTGACAAGCGCTGTCAAGTTCGCTGGGGCATTGCTGTCTTCCGCAACCGCTTTGGCTATCGTCCCCTTGGAATGTGGCTTCCTGAAATGGCAGTCGACCTGGAGGTGCTTGACATTCTGGCCAGGGAAGGTGTTCAATTCACTATCCTTTCGGAGGAGCAGGTCGAGGGTCAACTCACCCAGGGAGCCGGCCCTTATCTTGTGAGATTGTCCCAGGGACGTTCCATTGCGGTTTTTGTTCGGGATCGCGCGCTCTCAAATTACCTGTCTTTTCAGATGCCCGACGCCGAGCAGGCGAAAGCCATGTTGAACGATGTTATGGCCTCGCGTTCGCCCGGGATGCTTACATTGATCGCAACTGACGGCGAGACATTTGGACATCATCAACAGCACGGCGTGCAGGTCCTTGAACGCTTGACGCAGCCCGGCCCACGTGACGCCTATGAGGTGACAACGCTTGGGCGGCTTCTCCGCGAGCGTCCTCCCCGTGTGGAGATCGCGATCCGTGAGAATACCGCATGGAGCTGTCCTCACCATTTAGCTCGTTGGGTAACTGGTTGCGCCTGCACGTCTGGGTGTGGGCATTGGAAGGGCGCGTTACGCCGAGCTCTGGACAACCTTTCACGCGATATTGATGAAGTATATCTGGCCGCCATTCGCCGTCACAACGTCGCGCCATGGCACTTGCGGGATGACTACGCTCGGGTTGTATTTGGACGGATGGACCCGGCTGCATTTCTCCATGAGAATGACCTGGGACACTTGACGCTGATCGCTCAACAGCGTATTCTCCAACTGCTAGAAGCTCAGCTCTTTCGTCAACGTATGTTCGTGAGTTGCGCCTTCTTCTTTGAGGATTTAGAGCGGGTTGAACCTCGCTACGCGCTAGCCAGTGCAGCTCGCGCCATCGCACTAACCTATTATGCGACGGGCGACGATCTGACGCGTGCCTTTCGTCGCGACCTGACTGTGGCTATCAGCCCTCAGACGGGGCGAACCGGTGCCGACATGCTGGACGATTTGCTGGATGAGGCGTCTTTTGGACGGAGCCCCTTGGGCAATGGCGTGCCAGGCGATGGAAGAGCACCGACACTGGCTACGGTAGCTATCCCTCCTGCTGATCAACATTGATCCCCATCATGATTATGGAGTGAGTAGAGGATGGGGGATTCATTGGGGATGGTCTAGCCTTGTCACACACTAGCATGTCCGCGCCCGCAGCCGACCATAGAGAGCTTGGGAAACAGGATGCTCGTTCCTGGTACGTCCTGGCGGTGGTTGCAGTGTTGTTGAGCGCCACGGTCCTGCGTTTCTTCAATCTGAACTGGGACAGTGGGACACATATCCACCCGGATGAACGATATCTGACCATGGTCGTTAGCGCGGTCAGGCTTCCCAGTGAGACGCAGAGCATTCTTTCCCCGGCGTCGGAGGGGCAGGCTGCGCCTAAGGGGTGGCCAGAGGCCCTTCAGTTGTATTGGGACACTGGGCATTCCCCGTTGAACCCGGCAAATTACGAGCGCTTTGTGAACTACGTCTATGGCACGCTCCCTCTGTTTGCCACGCGGGCAACAGCTCTCTGGGTTGATAGGTGGGCGTGCGTGTCCCAACCTTCACTTGGAGGAGGTGTAGTCCCGCGCCTCTTGACCGGATCATCTCACCCGTGTGCGCCTGGGTTCTTCACCGGGTATGAGGGGATCCATCTGGTGGGACGATGCCTGGCGGCATTGGCGGATCTCGGCACCCTGGTAGCTGTCATGCTGATGGCAAGGTTGGTGGCGTCCACTGTCAGCACTGAGCGTAGTGCTTCCCGGTGGATGAGCTTGATTGTCGGGATGCTTTACACGTGCACGGTGCTGGCTGTTCAATATGCGCATTTCTTCGTGGTGGATAGCTTTGCGACGGTATTTGTGACTGCCACTCTGTTGTTCATTATCTATGCCCTCCGCACGGGCAAAGCGGGGTGGATGGTAGCGGCAGGCCTGATGGCGGGACTAGCCGTGGCATCTAAGATCAGTGTGTGGCCACTGGGCTTGTTGCTGACGCTGGCCGGACTCTGGCTTCTCAAGGACGCTCGCAATCTGCCTCGGGATACGGCCTTTTTGGTTGTTGCGGCGTTGGCTGGGGCAGTGGCCTTTCGAACTGCTCAACCTTATGCGTTCGAGGGCCCTGGCTTCTTCGATGTGAAGCTCAACCCCCAGTGGCTCGAGACCATGCGAAGTATTCGTGACCTGATGCGCGGACAACAGGACGTGCCGTTTGGCCACCAATGGACGGGACGAGCCCCTATCATTTTCCCCCTGCGAAACATGATCTTCTGGGGAATGGGCATTCCATTAGGCATTGCTTCCTGGATGGGGTGGGCCGTTGTTGGGTGGCGTCTATGGTCTCGGAAGCAACATCCGGGCGATCGGGGGATGGAGCGAGCTCTGTGGCTGCTGTGGATCTGGGGTGGGGGGTTCTTCCTCTACCAGGGGACTCAGTGGGTGAAGTCCATGCGTTATCTACTGCCCGTGTATCCTGTCTTCGTCATCTTTGCAGGCTGGCTGCTATTGCAGCTGAGGGTGCGCGATTCGTCCTCGCGGCACCCAGTACTGCAGCCCCTTCTTCGAGCTACGCCTGCCCTGGTAGTGCTGGGGACCGGTGTATGGTGCTTTGCTTTTCTGAACGTCTACGCCCGCCCTTTGACCCGCCTGGCGGCTTCGGAGTGGATGCGTCTGCATATTCCCGCCGCAGTGAATCTGCGGACCGCCTCAGGAGAGCTGATTCCCTTACCTGTGTCGCGGGCTGAGCTCAATGCGACCGGCGCCAGCATCGTACTCCACCTGGATGCTCTGCCACACACGGGTGAAGGGCTCTCGGCCGCGTCAGAGGGTGTGCAGGTTGTCGCCGTGGAATTGCCAAAAGTTGGGGCGCGGGGGATCGAAGGCATTCGGCACATTCAAGTGACTCTCAATGGATTCAAGGGCGAGGGCTCAGTAGCGCTGGCCGCTGGAAACACCACCAGGCTATCAGCCAGATTATCGTTCCCGGTTCCCGTGACGCTACGGCCAGATAGCCCAATTGATATGGTGATCACGCTTCTGTCAGGAGATCCTGTTACCCTGGATACGTCCGTCATTGCCAACGAACATTGGGACGACCCATTGCCCCTGCGGCTCGCTGGATGGGACCCGTTCCGCGATTGGTACAGGGGATTGGAATCCAGCCCCAGTGGGCTCATGAACAACTATGACAATGATACCCTGGAGAAGCGCCGGCAGTTGCTCAATTGGCTTGACGAGGCCGACTATATTGTCCTGTCAAGCAATCGTCTCTTTGCATCCATCCCTCGCCTCCCCATGCGCTATCCATTGACAACAGCCTACTATCAGGCTCTGTTCAATGGAACGCTCGGTTTTGAGCTTGAAGCTGAGTTTGTCTCGTACCCGACGATCGGCCCTTGTCAGTTTCCTGACCAGGAAATGCCGTTCCCGGTACCAGCGCCTCGGTTCACAACAGCTCGCCCCTGCGAGATCCGGCTGCCCCCCGCCGAGGAAGCGTTCAGCGTCTATGACCATCCCACGGTCTTGGTTTTCAAGAAGACGCCAAGCTACTCTTACGAGAGGGCCCGTGAAATACTGCCCGTTAGCCTTCTGGATCATGTGCGGTGGATGACGCCGCGGGAGGCCACGCGCACGGGGGGACGCGATCCGGCCAGCAAGCTTCTGGCATCACCCAGGATACGCGCCGAGCAGGAGGCAGGCGGCACATGGTCTGAGTTGTTTGACCGGTCCGCTCTCCAGAACCGCTCTCAGCGGGCAGCCATTGTGGTGTGGGCTTTGATGTTGACCGTTCTGGGATGGTTGGCCTACCCGTGGCTTTTCCGGGCTTTCCCGAATCTTCATCTGCACGGCTACGGTGTTGCGCGCGCAGTAGGCCTCCTGGTGTGGTCGTACGTTCCGTGGCTCCTGTCCAGCCTTCACATTCTCCCGCATTCTCGAGGATTGCTGTGGGCTGTCTTTTTCGCCTTGCTCCTCCTATCCGTTTGGGCAGCTTATCGCCAGCGGGCGAGTCTGGGGAAATTGCTTTCCCAAGAGTGGCATGCTTTCCTTGTGGTCGACGCGCTCTTCTTGGGTCTCTATCTGGCCTGGGTGGGGGTGCGCTGGCTAAATCCCGATCTATGGCATCCAGTAACCGGCGGCGAGAAGCCTATGGACTTTGCGTACCTGAACGCTGTCATCAAGTCCACATGGTTTCCCCCTTATGACCCGTGGTTCGCGGGAGGTAATCTCAATTACTACTACTTCGGGTTCGTGATGATCGGAAGCCTCGTGAAGGCATTGGGCATCATCCCTAGCATCGCCTACAATCTCGCGGTGCCCTCTCTGTTTGCACTCACTGGGCTTGGCGCCTACACCGTTGCCAGCAACCTTGCGAGCGGGGATAGGCAACGTGGCATGCGGGCAGGCCTTTGGGCGACGTTGTTGGTGTTGATTGCGGGGAACCTGGGAGAGGTCCAATTGCTGGTCAAGGGCTTAGCTCAAGTAGGCGGTATTCAGTTTGATAGTCTGATCCCAGGCTATCCGCTGATGGTCTCAGCGATGGTTGGCCTTTGGAAGGTGTTATTCCACGGTGCCTCCTTGCCGTTCAGGCCAGAATGGTGGTATTGGAACGCCAGTCGCATCATCCCGGTGAAGCCGGGTGAGGTGGGACCCATCAATGAGTTCCCGGCGTTTACCTTCCTCTATGCAGACCTCCATGCTCACATGATGGCTATGCCGTTGGTGTACGTGAGCCTGGCGATAGCCTTGCAGTGGGCATTGGGGCAATATGTCGCGCGTGTCGCGCGTGTGGACGAGCGGCGAGGTATGTGGCGCTGGCTTCCCCGTCCAGCGATGACGCTGCCTTTGGCGTCACTTGTAGCGGGTGCGCTGAGGGCAACCAACACCTGGGACTACCCCACGGCATTGGCTCTCATGAGTGTGGGGTATTGGCTTGGGGGGCTTGAACGCCTGCTTCCCCCTCTGAGGAAGCCACAAGGAGGGGCCCTGGGAACACGGGGTGGGCCACTCCTGGCTTGGGTAGCTACTCCTTTGTTGTTGCTGGTTGGGGCAGAGCTGGCGTTTCGACCGTACACCGCGGCGTATGTCGGGGTCTATGCGGCCTTTGACTGGTGGACTGGAAGCCGCACGCCGCTGGGGACGTATCTACTTATGTATGGTCAATTCCTTTTCCCTATTGGTGTAGCTGCTGCGGCAGGCCTATGGCATTGGGCAAGGACAAAGCATGGGCCAGATGCACGTGGTCTCGGTGTGGCAGAAGATCTTGGCTTGGAGACAGGGGCAGTCCCTCAGACATCGACCGAAGGGATGTGGAAACAGGCGTTGGTGTTGGTTGCGACAGTGCTTGGCATGTTGGTCGTCGGAGTTATCTTCGTCGGCTATCTGAGGGTACCTATCGCATGGCTATTGGTACCGTTGGGGACGGTCGCGGCTGCGTTTGTGTTGCGTCGTGATGGGCCCATCCGGCAACGCGTGTTGTGGTTCTGGGTTGGTGCTGCAGTGGCGCTGAGTTTGCTTGTGGAAATCGCGGTCCTTAAGGGGGACATCGGCCGCATGAATACCGTCTTCAAGTTCCACCTGGAGGTGTGGGCCTTGCTGGGGGTAAGTGCCGCTGTGTTTGCCGAACAACTGTTCCATGGTGGTAGCTGTGTCAAGGCTACCAGCCAGCAACAGTTGGGGCATCGTGTCCCAAGGTCTCTGAGCCATGTGGGGGGTATCCATGCGTTACCCGACCGCATGCGTGAGTGGGCCGGGGTGGTCCTGGGGCTATTGCTGATGGGCGCGTTGCTCTACCCAGCCTTTGCTATTCCGTGGAAGGTGATGGATCGGTGGGCACCACAGGCGCCTCACACACTGGATGGCATGGCGTTTATGGCCTATGCTTTGCAGTACGAAAACGATCACGCCATCCCTCTTATCGCAGATTACCACGTTATCCGGTGGCTGCAGGATCATGTCCCTGGTAGTCCCACAATTATCGAAGCTCAGGCTAGTCGCGAGTATCTCTGGGGTAATCGCGTCAGCATCTACACAGGCCTTCCCAGCGTAGTGGGGTGGCGGTGGCACCAGGTTCAGCAACGGATGGCACTTCCGGCTGGCACTGTTGAGGGACGGCAACACGATGTGCGCTTCTTTTACGATACATCGGACCCGGCCCTGGCCTTGGAGATCCTGAATCGCTATCAGGTGCAGTATGTGATACTAACCCCCTATGAGAGGGCCTATATGCTGCCGCAGGGGCTGCAGAAATTCGACGCCATGGTGGCACAGGGCTGGCTGCGTCCGGTATACCAGGACGAATGGTCAACGATCTACCGTGTCCGACATGCATCGGGGACGCAGTAGTGCATACAATGTTAGGTCCCCCGTGCGGCCATCTGATTGGAACATCTCGACGACCGTTGCACCGCTTTCTTCTGCTAAACGAAGGGTTTCCTGTCTGGTGACCAGGTGGACATAACGGATTCCATAGCCATCACGTCGCCAGTCAAGAAGCATATCTCCGTCCTCAACGTCGTCCTCGGACAGGCCAATCGCTGACCATGGTACTGCACGCTGCAACAGCCGTGGAAGGCGGTCGAACTGCCAGTTGGCGAGAATGAGGTATCCATCTGGGCTTGATAGGGATATGGCCTGACTTAAGACGGCACGACGATTCGCGTAGTCGGGGATATGATGCAACACAGCCCGTATCACAATCCAATCGAAACGCGCAGTGAGGCCCTTGACCCATGCGTCCTGTACCAGGTCTGCAACGAGCAGACGGTAGGACACCAGGTGTGGGGGAGGTGCAGTAGAACGGAGGAGTTCGGGCGAAAAATCGATGCCCGTGTAACTGCAACCTGGGGGAAGCAGCTGAGCCACTCGGGCGTTACCACAACCGAGATCAAGCACCCTGGCGCCAGGCTTCACAGAGTGGAGCAGACGGAGAAGACCTGGCTCTGCCTTGCCCCGCGAAGCGCTGAACGCGTTGGCGAAACGGCTATAAAACGCCTTGTTGAGTGCAAGCAATTTGGCAACGGTGTTGGTGTCCAAAGCTCTTATCCTTATAGGCATAGGCTGCTGTTTGTTTCAGTCTATCGTGGGATGGCACGACGGCAACTGATGGTATACTCTGTGATATGGTGAAGCACGGAGTTCCACAACCAGTGGATCTGACGCAGCGAGAGGAACGAGAACGGGTTCTCGCGCTTCTTCGGGCTATAGCCAAAGCGCCTGAGGAGGGCTGGGCGCTTATGCCATTGCTCCGCCGGTATCCGCGGCCTGGCGGCACCTATGCAAAATCGCAACTGCTGGGTGCGTACCACCAGCTTGTGGAGGAAGGGGTATTGCCCGAAAGCCCTCTCGTGGAGCAACGATTGCGCGGGCGGCCCGTAAGGACTCTGTCGGGGGTTGCCCCTGTAGCGATCTTGACCAAGCCATATCCTTGTCCTGGCCAGTGCATATTCTGTCCCGCACAAAAAGGCGCGCCGAAGAGTTACCTTGACGGCGAGCCCGGAGTGCTGCGCGCGCGCCAAAACAGGTACGACCCCTTTGCGCAGACGGCTGCGCGGGTTGAGGCCCTGGAGGCGATTGGCCATCCCACGGACAAGATCGAACTGCTGATCCTGGGCGGAAGCTGGTCAGCGTATCCGGTTTCTTATCAGGCGTGGTTCCTGCAGCGAGCGTTTGATGCGCTCAACGGAGAGGCGTCAGAGTCACTGTCTGACGCGCTACGGCGCAATGAGAGGGCACGGCACCGTAATGTGGGGCTGGTGATCGAGACGCGGCCTGACATGATCACTCCAGCCGAGGTCTTGCACCTGCGACAGCAAGGTGTGACCAAGGTACAGCTTGGTGTCCAGAGTCTGGATGACCGCATCCTCGCGTTGAACCGCCGCGGGCATTCCGTGGATGCCACACGGCAAGCTATGAGATGGCTGCGCCTGGCGGGCTTCAAAATCGTGGCCCACTGGATGCCCAACCTCTATGGGGCAACGCCGGAATCTGACCTCCAGGACTTCGCACGGCTATTCGACGACCCGGCAATACGGCCTGACGAGCTGAAGATCTATCCGACTGCCTTACTTCGCGACACGGAACTCTACCGCCTTTGGGAGCAAGGGCGATATCGACCCTATGAGGAAGACACACTGGTTGAGCTCTTGGTGGCCTGCAAACAGCGTGTCCCGCCCTATTGTCGCATCAACCGGGTCATGCGAGACATCCCGGCAGGGTACATTGTGGAGGGAACTACGAAGAGTAACCTTCGGCAGATTGTATTGGCGGAGATGGCAAAACGAGGCCTTCATTGCCAGTGCATCCGCTGTCGCGAAGTGCGGTCGCAGGCAGAACGCAGTGACCTTGCGGCGGTGAGGCTGGACGTGGTGGAATACGAGACGCCTTACACACAGGAACGCTTCCTGCAGTTCCTGACGCGGATGGGGCATCTGGCGGGGTTCCTTCGTCTTTCGTTGCCGCGGGCGCCTCGGGTCGAGTTGCCTATTCCCGAGATCCGTGAAGCTGCCATGGTACGAGAGGTGCACGTCTATGGTCCCGCTCAGAGCCTTGGAGAGCATGGACATGGTGCACAGCACAGGGGCCTGGGTACCGAGTTGCTGGAGGTTGCCGCGGATATGGCGAGGGAGGCTGGATACGGAGAGCTGGCGGTCATTGCGGCGGTGGGAACGCGCGAGTACTATCGCGCCCGAGGCTTCACGCGTGGGACACTGTATCTGATTCGCGATCTCTGAGCTTTGGATAAGGTAAAGCGACGCGAGCGACCCTATGATTTTGGAAGCGGCAGTTTTTCTGGCGGGAGCAGTTCTGTTCCTGTTGGCAGTATTGTTCTTTCTATATGCCTGGCGGGAACGTGCAGCGGCAGCACGGGCCAGTGACGAACTGCAAGCCCGTCAGGAGACATTGCGTCAGCAGAGAGTGGAGATTGATCTTCGGGAACGCGAACTCAGTGTTTGGGCGCGGGGGCTCGAGCAGGAACAACAGGCGTTGGAGCTGGAGCGCGCGGCCCTGAAGATGCTAACCGCCGGGGAACAGGAGGGCAATGCTACGGAGCTGGAGACAGGTGAGCGCCTGGAGTGCGGCGCACGTCAGTTTCCGCCCACGGCAGCGTTGCCTCTTCGGCGCAAGAACCGTAAGGCGCAGGGTAGGCTGAAATTGCCTTAGCGTCGTAGTTTCACCCGCTGTTGTCCGCGAAACGGCCGACGGCCCGACCACACCCCTAAATAGAACGCCTGTGCTATTACGACTGCTCGTGTTCTATCCCGCAGTGTCTTGGCGATCCGGGCGCCGGCGGTTGATGCCGCGGGGCCTCAGACAGAGCCTGTGCTTCGTGATATGCGTGACGTCCGGTCGGTCCGCGCTGAGAGCGTGCGACGACGGCCGCGGGTCGGGGCGTTCGAATGTGTTTGTTCGTGTGGCGACGTGGCGAACAGATTAAGTATGATGTTGCGGAGTGTATTATACATAATATACATAGTCGGAAGATAATTAGCCGTGTTGGGAGCCATGGTTGCGTAGTTGTGGCGTGTGTCGTGTCGTCCGTGCATGGAGCGGAAGCAGAGATAACAACCTTCTATCACCACGCAGTGCTTTTGTCGCCAAGGTAATAATAGATACTATACTGAAGGAGACCTGCAAAGCGTTGAAGGTTGGAGTTGAAGACCCGTCACAATGTCTCTACGAATTTCCAGTTGGCCATTGGAACAAGTGAGGAATGGAATGGACAATGACAATTCCCGCCTTGAGTGAAGCCGCTATCCGTCAGAAGGCCACCGCCGAGTCATTCCGCCGGGGGAAGAATTACTATCGACAGGGCGCGGTGACATCGTTGGTGTTGCGTGGGAACGTGCTGCTGG
>CAYLRT010000030.1:0-26556 GCA_964385885.1 uncultured Anaerolineales bacterium
GGTGGAATGTCAAGCGGCCCTATGCTGGTTCCTCATCTGATGTGGATCAAGGACCGTTGTTGTGCCTTGAAGTTTCTTATGTCAACGATGAGTTCTCATATTGTTACGAGGTCTTGACGCTGAGGTCGTTCCCCGTACAATCGGGCATGTTTTGGTTCCGGAGAGTGCGTTTCAAGGGATGAGGGGAAGCCTTTAGGTGCTGGGGGCCAGGCCTCGATGGTTTGTCTGTCTTGATCTGCCTCCTCGAGCCGGATAGGAGTGACATTTGGCGGTGAAGAGATCAACGCTGGTTTATACTTTGGTGGGTGTGGGACTCGGTGTCTTGCTTGCCACATCGTTCCAGGCGCGGTTGACTGTCCATCCCTACGTAACGTGGTTGGCTGGTTTCAGTATCATCACCTGGGCTCTTTATGCCTGGGACAAGCGCGTGGCGGAGCTGGGGAAGATCCTGCGGGGTTGGCGTGTTCCTGAATTGACTCTGAACTTGATGGCCCTACTGGGTGGGTTTCTGGGCGCCTGGATAGGGCGAGCCATGTTCGAGCACAAGACCAATGTGCGAGAACATCCTCAGATCCTGATCGTCCTGATCACAAGCACGGTGCTTCATACCCTCCTCATTGTGCGGTTGCTGTGGGGGCCACCCCTGGTGCTTTGGCCACCAGAGGCCTGGCTCTCGTTCTTCTCCTCTGGATAACAGGCGGTGAGGGAAAGTCCAATGCAGGCCCCCGTGTCTGCCCTGACACGGGGGCCTGTGCATCTCCCTGGGGCTCCGAGCGGAGCCGGGGAAGAGCGGGATCTCACCTGGGATTCAGAGACTCTGCGACCAGCGGATTGGTCAGGCGACCCAACCCTTCAACTTCGACGCTGATGACATCGCCTGGCTTCATCCACGTTTTATCTTCCCTGCCAAGGATGACCCCTTCAGGGGTCCCGGTGAGTATGACATCTCCTGGCTTCAACGTGATATACTGGCTTATGTAGGAGATGATCTCGGCCACGGAGAAAACCATGTCGGCGGTGGTCGAGTCCTGACGTAGCTCTCCATTGAGCCAACTACGTATGCGCAGCCGCTGAGGGTCAGACACCTCATCCCGTGTCACGAGGTAGGGCCCGATGGGGCAAAACCCGTCAAGCGTCTTTCCCAGTAGCCATTGACTGGTGCGCATCTGCAAATCGCGTGCACTGAGGTCATTCGCCGTACAGTACCCCAAGACCACGTCCAGCGCTGCCTGGCGGGACACATAGCGGGCTGTGCGGCCTATGACAACAGCCAGCTCGACCTCGTAATCATATTGGTGTACATGCGGAGGTAGAGGGATGGGCTCGCCGTGGCCCGCCAGGGCGTTGTTGAACTTCGAGAACAACACGGGCACCTCTGGGATCTGAGCGCCCGATTCGGCAGCGTGGCGACGATAGTTAAGGCCGATACAGAGAAGTTTCTCCGGCCTGTAGACACAAGGGCCGAGGGTCAGGCTCTCCTCGCTCAGCAGCCAGTCGGGGTGAGTGTCTGCTGCCACCGACCGGCACGCTGTCTTCAGTCGAGTCAGGGCGGGCAGGTATCGCAAGCTATCCGCAAAGAAGGCTCCTACTGTATCTGGCACATGCGTGATCTTGAGGGTGTTGGCGGCTTTCACTACATCGACTATGCCTTGCTCAATCTTGAGGCCAAGCCTTTCGCGCGCGTCCTTGTCCTTGAACACCAATAGTTTCATGGTTTATCCCTCCATACATGATTATCCATCTGTTGGCTGTGTGCTCTCAGTTCGCCTATGAAGCTCAGAGGGGAGGAACAACGATCTTGCCTTCTCGCAGAGCATTTCTGAAGACCCGGATGGTCTTTGCCACCCCCTCTGTAAGTGGCGTGTACGCGAAGGTCCCCAAGAGATTCTGAAGCCTGCCGTCATCCTGCCCATCGGGAAACGGGAGGGGAGTTGGCTCGTAGGTGATGGTACCCTTGACCCCGGGGACCGCTTGTTCGATCGCTGCAACTACCTCCTCCATGTCTGCAATTGTGCCCCTGAGATTGAACACATCAGCACCCTCAAAGGGGACTTCCAGTGCCTGGACAAACACCCGGGCTACGTCTTCGACATACTGAAAGCCACATCGTCCGCCGAATGAGATGTGATAGGGTTCATTCTTCGCTGCTGCGAGCATTGCCATGGTGGGCGTGGAGGTCATGCCCTGGTCCCGGCCCGGTCCATAGATCACATAGGGCCTGAGCCCAATGCTGGGCAAGTGGTGCTCCAGCCAGTAGATGCGGGCTGTGCCTTCGTTGGCCTGTTTTGTGACACCGTAGAGGGTCTGCGGCATGAGTGGGGCGTTGGGGGGGATGAGAGGAGTCGGGTAAGCCTCACGGGGACCATACACTGCGACACTGCTCGCGTAGACAATGCGCTCTATCTCCAACCGGCGTGCGGCCTCGAACACATTGACGGTGCCGACGACGTTGACCTGGGCTCCTAGAGGGGGATTGGCCTTGCATGCGGGAACCTGCAGGGCTGCAAGGTGAAGGACATGCGTGATCCTTTCATCTGCCATGAGTTTGAGCGTGGGGGCAAGCTCGGTGATGTCGCCCGAGACTTGCTTGACCGCCCGATATTCCTCTTCCGTCATGATCAGCTCAAGACGGTGGGGATTGTCTGCCAAGTCGAGGGCCACCACTGGGGTGCCCTGGCGAACCAGGGTGCGAACAACCCAGGC
The DNA here is from genome assembly GCA_964385885.1 of uncultured Anaerolineales bacterium. Lineage (GTDB taxonomy): Bacteria > Chloroflexota > Anaerolineae > B4-G1 > SLSP01 > PWVB01. Next base: position 2,704 of record CAYLRT010000030.1, read on the forward strand.
GCCCAGGCATCCCAGGGCACCAGTAACCAACACCTTTCGACGCATGCTCGCTCCTTTCGGGCTGTGCTGCCTGTTCCTGCTATGCCTTGAGTACCTCGGAGGGCGGTCCGGTCCGTCCCCAGAAGTCGACTGCGCGCACTCTGTAGTACAGAGGACCGTGGGGTCGCGAGTGCACGTAAGCGCTTGTGATCTGATCGCTGGCGTTGACGCGGGTGAAGCGCCCTTGTGGGCCTGTGCTGGCGAGGACCTCATAGGTCTTGATGAAGTAGGAATCGAGGGGAAGCCAGCGGAGAAGGAGACTCTCCTGTCCTGTGAAGCTCTCGTACACAGTGGCCCGAAGGCCGGTCACTGCTGATGGTCCTTTCGTGGGTCTGGTAGAGAGCAAGATCAACCTGACTGCTGGCTGAGGCAAGTCAAACGTCAGCGTTAGGCTACCATCTGGACACTGGATGTCCCGGGGAGGGTCGGCGTAAGCCGGTTCCTGGTGACGCCGTAGTTCCGCCAGTTGAGCGCCGTTGGGGAGATCTGGAGCGCCCATCGCTTCCCATACATGGAAGGGATCGCCTGTGTCCTCCTCGATGAGATAGGTCACGAGTCGGGCTTGGTTGAACGGAAGGCCATGTATGCTGAGTGTGATGGGGCACGTGTCGCTATGCATGACACGGTCATCGCAGTTGTAGATCAGTATCGCTATCTGCCCCTCGTCGCGACGGGTCGCAAGCACGCCCACCGTGCTATCCGTGCCGGCTTCGCCGACGACGCGACAGCTCTGATCTCCCATAAGGGCCAGCAGGGTCATGGCATTGAACACCGGCTTCTTGACAAGCTCGAAGCGTCGGTGGCGGGGGTCCTCGTCAAACCTGGGTGGATCGCGATGCCCAGGCGCCTGGCCGTGGTCGATATGCCCGGTTTCTGCGAAGCGGGTCAACAGCGTCCTGTGTCCCCATGTCCCCAGGAAACCATTGTCGTTGCCTAGAAGTCCATAATCTACCCCATGGTCGTTGATGAGTACACGGAGGTGTTGGTTGATGATCTTGGCCACCATGGCGGCGTAATAAGGTCGGGCGCGCCACGTGTGGATCGTGCTCCACCCGACCTGTGGATCGCACTCGTTGTTGGTGAATGGAATGCTGCGCAACCCAGGGTGGTTTCTGCGGATATACTCTATGATGCGCAGCTCCCGGGAGACGATTCCCATTGAGTCAGGTGTTAGATCCTCAACGTGGGCGCGGACACCCTTTTCGTGGACGGAGATGAATGCCGGGCGCGAGGCAGGTTTTCCCGTCAGAGTGTTCGTGCCGCGCTCACAATGTGTCAGGAACGCTCTGAGAGTGGAAGATAGATTGCGACATGTGCCGGGTCCACCAAGGCGTAGCTTGGGGTCAGCGTCCTGGAGACCTGCGCAACAGGCATCGTAGTACACGAGGAAAGCTTCATCGCCTTGAAGCCAGAAGCCTATATCTGGTTCGTTCCAGGTCTCGAAAAGCCAGCTCCGTACTTCCTCGCGTCCGTACCGAGCGATCATGTGGAGAGCCAGATCCCGGATCAGACGGCGCCAGGCTTCTGCCTGAGCAGGATCGGTATAGTCATTGAAGAAGCCTTCGACGTTGCCCATCAGCTCGAAGAAGGGCTTAAGCCCGTTATCGATCAGTACGTCGATTGCCTGATCGAGGCGTGACCAGTCGTAGTGTGGTGATGCGGTGTCCAGATGCCGTGCGCGCACCAGTTCCAGCAGGTAGTGGACGCGCACCCAGTTGATCCCATTGTGGGGGATGCTGCCCACATGGGCCATGGCTTGCTGCATATCCTGATTGAGCAGCAGGTTGGCTGGGGTGAAGCCCGTGCTGCGCCAGAAATGCCGGAACGCGGCCAGTTCGCCGTCGCAGTGAATCTCGAACTTCATGGCTCTTCTCCTAGAGCGGAGACCTCAGCTCGGCTTGATGGTTGATTGTCCTGGTGTTTGACCAGCCGGGGCTCTGGGATGCGAGTTGTAAAAGGCACCGCGAGGAGTGTGCCGAGGGCAGTGATGGTAAACAGGAGTGTGTAGTTCTCCCCAGACCACTGGAGGATGAGGCCGCCCACGGTGGAGAAGATAGCGGTGATCCCGCTCAAGGTATTGGCCAGTCCGATATACTGGGGGCGCAGCTCCTCTGGAGCCCATTCCAGGACGTAGGCTGTCCATGCCGGCAGGTAGCAGCTCATGGAAGCGTTCAATGCGAAGAAGACAAGGCCGTAGGCCCACGCGAGGGTGGCCTCTGTTGTGACTACACGTGGAATGAGGAGCGCGAGAAGGGGAACCGCGGCGGTGATGAAGATACTGACGATAGCCGCCCGCTTGGTGCCGTGGTGTTCGTTCAGCCACCCGAATATAGCCGCTGCGATGATGCTTCCAACCACGCCCATGGATGTGTAGCGCCCGGATACGTGAGCCGGAAGGTGTAGACGTTCCAGGGCATAGGTCATGTAAAAAGGAAGTGCCAACCCGCTGAGGCCGAGGATTTGACGCGCGACCAGGTAGGTGCGGAAATGGTGGTCCTCTCGGAGGAGGTGCCAAAGCTGAGGGCCGTATTCGCGCCACGAAGGCATTTTGGATGAGGTAGTGCTGGGGCGTTCCACGATCAGACTGATAGCGATGAACGATCCCACCATGCAAGCAAAGGCGAGGAGGAAAAGGAGTGCGTAGTTGATGGGGAACCTGGGACCACGTTCGCTCAGGATGGTTTCAACGATGCCGCCAGCCACAAACCCCAGGACTCCCGAGAGGATCTGACCCGTCGAAGTAAGGCGCCCCCGTCTCTGCGGTGGGATAGCCTTGCTGAGCACGTCGAACCATCCGGTGCTAGCTATCCCGTCTCCCGCCGAGAACACAGCAAGCACCAGGCAGGTGATGGCGATGAGGAAGTTGGAATGCTGTGCCAACGTAGTGGTGAGGATTGCAAGCACCAGTAGGGATAGACGGCTGATGGCTGCTGCTGTGAGGATGTGAGGCTTCTTGAGAGGCTGGCTCGTCAGATAGCGGGCTGTAGGAAGCTGTGGGAGCAGCCATCCGGCCCGCTGCATAGTGGACAGGAAGCCAATGAGTGAGGCCGATGCCCCAAGCGTCATCAAGAAGCTCGGTATCACTGTGCCGCTGCCCAGGAAAGCCATGCCCAGGCCGAACAGGCCGAAGTCAGATGCCAGACAAAGGAAGTTGCGTCGGTAGTGTGCTGGGAGAGCTTCGGTGGGAGCTGTACTCAGAGGTGTTGGTGGACGTTCACTGGTGCTTGGCATGGGGCAGGTAGGCTCCTAGCTTCAGCAGGCGGTGTTGGAGTTCTTGGATCTCCACTGCATGGATGGAGGTTTTGCGCTCTGCCGCCAGAGCTGCGGCGACACCTGCGGCTTGCCCCGTGATGTAACAGCCTGGCATCACGCGGATCGACCCTTGCATGTAGCGGTCGGAACTCACGCATCGCCCTGCCACCAGCACATTGTCGAGGCCTTGGGGCGTAAGGACGCGGTAGGGGATGCCGTAGCTCTCCCCGGTTCCGTACCTCAGGGTTGAGAACTCCTCTTGGAAACGCTCGAAGTCCTCTGGGTCAGGCGTTGTTGGATGAATGTCCACGGGATAGTTATAGCGTCCGATCTCATCCTCGAATACTGCGCGTCGTTTGAAGTCCTCCAGGTTTAGCACATAGTCACCGAGGATACGTCGCGTCTCACGCAGTCCGAGGAGGGACCCTGTGGCCACAAGTGTGGCCTCCTCAAAGCCTTCCAGGTAGTTGCGGTAATAACGCTCGTACTCCAGTAAGCTCTTCCGCCCCCAGATCAGCGCGCGGGTCAGCGACCGCTCGTCTGTGCCATCGACACCAAAGGTGTGGCCGATGTTGCCCCCACCGATCCTGGGGCCCACCTGCCACATGCCCGGCAGGTGGCGATCCTGGACGGTGAAGACGCCATCTGCGAAGGCCTGTTCCAGGGCCTCGCTCTGGAGAGAGCTGGCCCGTGTCCAGTCCACGCCGCACCACAGGCTACACAAGGTGCCAGGCATCATCTGTCCGGCTGCATCTCCCTTCTCGTACGGTGCGCCGGCCCACACAGCAAGATCTCCGTCACCCGTCCCATCGACAAAGGCTTGGGCTCGAACGGCGAAGATCCCGCTCTTGGCTGCACAGATGGCGTGCGTCACATGGCCTCCTTCAGCTTCCACGCCGATGACCTGGGTATGGAAGGTGAAGTCGACGCCGGATGTCTCTTCCACTAACGCATCATAAACGCGCTTGAGGGCCTCGGCGTTGATGGAGACACTGCTTCGTGGATCGTCTCTTGGGATCTCCACGGCGCGCCGCATGCGCTCGTAGATCTCACGCCCGATGCCATCGGCCAGGAAGTGCTCCCCATCGCTGAAGCACATGAATGCAGGGACCAGCCCTGAGGTTCCCATACCCCCAAAGCACGCCTGGCCTTCAGCTATATAGACCTGAGCCCCCTGACGAGCTGCCGCCACAGCGGCGGCTACGCCGGCTGGGCCGCCACCGGCCACGAACACATCCACGTCATAGCGTACCGGAATTGTGCGTCGGAATTCAAGCTGTGGCTCTATCATCGCTACCTCTCTCTACTGTAGGTGTCTGTCATGGCTTTGTGTCACCTTCACTTGATGGGATACTTCCCTACTTCCCGTAATGTCTCATACATCGCCAGGACATTCTCAATTGGCGTGAGTGGCTGCACGTTGTGGATCGTGTTGAATACGAAACCACCACCTGGACCGAAGATGCGGATACGCTCCGCCACCTCTTGGCGGACTTCCTCTACTGAGCCAAAGGGCAGGGTTTTCTGGGTGTCGACACCACCGCCCCAGAATGTCAAGACGTCGCCGAATGCCCGCTTGAGCTCGCGGGGGTCCATGTCCGCGGCCGAGCACTGCACCGGATTGATGATGTCGAAGCCAGCCTCGATGAAGGCGGGTATCAGCTTGCGCACAGAACCACAGGAGTGGATAAAGGATTTCCACTTCGTGTTGGTGTGGATCCAATCATTCACACGCTTGTGAAAGGGCAGGTAGAGCTCCTTGTATGCCCGAGGAGAGATAAAGGGACCCTGCTGTGCCCCAAAGTCTGTGCCGGTCACGAAAACAGCAGTCACCCGATTGCCGACGACTTCGTAGATCCTGGCCAGGTTGTCCAGCGCTATCTCGCACTGACGTTCGAAGACAGCCTTCACATATTCTTTTCGGGTTACGGTGCTGATGTACCACTCTTCGACATCCCGGATGCCCTTGGGATGTTTGAGCCACGGCGCCGGCACCAGGGCGATATCTCCGAAGCCGGTCCCTCCGAAGTTGCCGAGGATGGCTTTGTCGGTCTCCTCATAGAGCCGCTTGGCCTCCCGTTCGAAGTATGCGAGCTCTTCGTCAGTGATTGGCCCAAACTCCTCGAGGTTGTCCTCAACACTCAACGTGTCCTCGTTGATGGGTGGCTGCCGGATGATCGCATCGAAGTACCATCCCCCCGCCGGCATGCGCCCACTAGGCGGTACCGTCTTGTCGCCTTCAGGGTACATGAGCAAGTCGCCGTTGGGTTCAGGCTCGGTATTGAAGCCGGCAGGCACCAGCACCGGCGTGCCGTCGAAGGTGACCCACGGCTTCCAACCCTCATTGCGGAATCCAAACATGGTTGTGAGGGAGCTCAGTCCCACGACGTCTACGCCCAAGGCCTCTATGAGATCGTCCTTGATCTCTCCCAGCATCTGGTACGGTTCGATCACCTTCACGGGAGTGCCAGGCGGATCGAGAGCCAGAGCCTGGCGCAGTTTGTACACCACGCTGACGTGCATGCCCGTGACTCCGCTTCCCCCCAGATCCAGTGGGACGCGATCGGGTTCCTTGTGCTCGAGGGCCAATGCCACACGTTCTCTGGATGACATCATGTTGACACCTCCTTAGTGTGCTAGATCCGGAGAATGCCTATGCTGCTCCAACGGCTCGTAGCCAGGCCTGTGCGATGAGGGCATGTCCGGCCGGCGTTGGATGAACCCCATCGGGTAACCAGAACGCCATCTCGCGCTGGGTAGCGGCAGCAGCAAACAAGCCATCAAGAGGCACGAAGAGGGTGTTGAACTCACGTGCCAGTGCGCGAACACGGGCGATCTTGGGCCCCAGATCCTCACGCCATGCCGCGCGATCGGGAGGGATCGGCAGCAGGAAGGGCTCGAGGATGATGATATGGTTCCCGACGACGTCAGCCGTCATGGACAGCAGAGCGCGGTAGTTGGCCTCGAAAACATCCGCGGGCGTTGGGTCGTCTGCGTCATAACGTCGCCAGGTATCGTTTATGCCAATGAGGATTGAGACCCATGTGGGGTGCAGATCAAGACAGTCCTTCTTCCAACGGGACAGAAGATCCCGCGTGCGATTTCCGCTGATCCCGCGGTTGAGGAACTGGACGCAGTGACCTGGATAGCGGGCCGAGAACCAAGCTGCGACCATCGCGGCGTAGCCGCGACCCAGGTCCTTGTCATTCTCTCTACTGCGTCCAGCATCCGTGATGCTGTCTCCCTGGAAGAGCACCGTTGCATGGGGCTGTATGCGGCAGTTCATCCCATCATCTCCCTGACGTAGTTGTTGTTCTCTCGACGGTCCCTAAAGCCAGATCCCTTCGACGTTCCACAGGGCGAATTCCCTGTGTCCGTTCTTCTCGGCGCGTGTGTACTCACCTGATGCCACGCGGATGATAAGGTCCAATATGTGCCGGCCCATCTCTTCCAACGGTACTCCGTTGCTCAAGATTGCCCCTGCATTGATGTCGATATCATCGCGCATCCGCTCGTAGAGCGGTGTGTTGGAGCTGATCTTGATGACCGGCGCGATGGCGTTCCCGATGCCGGTGCCACACCCCGTGGTGAAGCAGACGATCTGGGCGCCGGCTCCTACCAATCCCGGCACAGAGAGCTGGTCGTAACCTGGGGTGTTGACCAGGTAGACACCGGCTTCAGGCCGGTCCCAGACCCAGCCGCTGTACGGAAGCACCCCCCGTACCGGTGCATGGCCGCTCTTGGCCAGGGCGCCCAGGGACTTGATGGTGATGTTAAGCAGTCCCCCTTCCCGGTTGCCTGGGCTGGGATTTTCCGCCAGGTCATGCCCTGCCCTCGCTGCATAGGCTCGGTAGGCCTCGATCGTGGCCAGGATCTGCTCCGCTACGTCGCGGCTCGCAGCCCGCTGTGTGAAGAGGTGGACTGCTCCCCAGAACTCGGGCACCTCGCCGATCAGAGTGCGGCCTCCTGTGCTGATCAGTAGGTCGCTGGCGAATCCCAGTGCTGGATTTGCTGTGATGCCACTGAACGCATCGCTGCCCCCGCATTCCACGCCCAGGGCTAAGGCGCTAAGTGGTGTGGGCTTTCGTTCGGTTTCATTGGCTGCCGTGAGGAGCTCTGGAAGGATTGTCAGTCCTTTCTTTATGGTGGCCTGTGTGCCTCCGCATGCCTGGATGGTGAGGCGGGCGACGGGTTTGCCGAAGCGGGTGGTCAGGTCCGCATCCCCAAAGGCAGCCTTGAAGGCGGCGAAATTGGTCTTCTCACAGCCCAATTCGATCATCAATGCGGCGCCGACATTGGGATGCCGAATGTGTTGGGCCAGCATGCGGAGCGTGGCCGTGTACGCGCCTGGCGTCAACTCTCCGTCCTTCGCGTACGGGCAGCCGCAGCCGCCAGTGTGCCGAAGCGCGGTGACGCCGTCCACGTTTGGATAACGCGTTCGACTGTAGATGCCGGTCACCTCGGCCTTCAGCGCGAGTTGGTCGGCCTCGTGGACTGCGCACATGCTGACTGGCACAATCAACACCCAGTTGCGCACCCCGGTGAGTCCGTTGGCCCGTACAAATCCCTGAAACGTTGGAATTGGACCCTCCCATGGCGAGAGGGGAGAGGGGTGATATTGAGTCGCTAGGGCATCAACGGCGGGCGTTTCACTCTGGACGGTTTCCTCTGTGATAGGGTCCCCAGGCCGAAGTCCTCGGGAACGGGCAAAAGGCTGACCGTACTGGCGCACCCATGTCCCGTCGGGCAAAGCCTCAGTCGCGAATCGGTGACCCGGGCGGATGGCTGCCGTTATCTGTATGATGGATCCCCCTGGAAGGAGAATCTGAGTGCCCGCTGGAACGGCTTTGATCGCGACGGCTACATTATCGTGTTCTGGGTCGACAATCGTGGCAAACTCACGCAGCGGTATCGGTGTCATCGACATGGCTCTGAGCTCCAGGTTGGGCTGATCTTATATAGCTTAGCATAGATTGGGCAAATCCCATAACGTTAGTAGTGATTCGTTGTTGGGAGGCCTCCCTCATGCCTCGGTGCATGCATCGGGTGTACAGTTTCCATGGGACATCGCTTCTCCTGTTAGGGGCAGGGGGAGTAGGGTCCCGTGACGTCTCCCAGGTGTCTCTCTCGCGGTGGAAAGGCTATGGGGCATAGCAAAGGCGCGCATAAGTTGACGAGCTTCTGAACAGTGTTATGATGTTGTCCCGCGGGCGGTTAGCTCAGTTGGTCAGAGCGCCTCCCTTACAAGGAGGAGGTCACAGGTTCGAGTCCTGTACCGCCCATCTGTCACCCCAGCCAGATCCAGATATGGATCGAGTCGATGTGCTCGCAGCTTGTACTTTCCTCGCCGATCATTTCGATCCCTCAAGTCTCTTGGGGAGAGAAGGGTATAATCTGTGTGTGGTATGGTCCTTGTGCTACGAAGCTGGAGTGGAGGCAGGTATGCTACCTACTGTGAGTGTAACGCACATTGCCAAGGCCTTTGGTCCCGTTCAGGCGGTGCGGGATGTGAGCTTCGAGGTATACCCGGGGGAGATCTTCGGGTTGCTAGGCCCCAATGGCGCTGGCAAAACCACAACGATCCGCGTGATGCTCGATATTCTCAAACCGGATCGAGGCAAGGTTGCCATTTTCGACGGCCCAGTCACTGAGACGAAGAAAGCGCATATCGGATATCTACCCGAGGAACGGGGGCTCTATCAAGATGCGAAACTGGAAGAGACCCTGATCTATCTTGCAATGCTGAAAGGGCTTGGCGAATTGGAAGCCCGTAATCGTCTTCAGGTGTGGTTAGAGCGTTTCGATCTGTGGGAGCATCGACACAAGAAGGTCCGTGAGCTAAGTCGGGGTATGCAACAGAAGGCCCAACTCATCGTCACCCTGGTACACGATCCGGCGTTGATTATCGTCGATGAACCTTTTTCGGGTCTGGATCCTGTGAATACGCGCCTCGTCAAGGACATTATCCTCGATGAAGCGAGGGCTGGCAAGACCGTGATCATGTCGACGCATCAGATGTTTCAAGTTGAGGCGCTCTGCACGCGGATCATCCTGATCAATGAGGGCGAGACGGTGCTTTACGGAACAGTCAATGAGCTTCGGCGTCAGTTTGCCGGCAATGCAGTTACGATTGAGGGCTCGGGGAATTTTGCCGATCTCCCTGGCGTCATTGAGGCCCGCCGTCACAATGGTGCCTGGCATCTGACATTGGCGCCTGACGTCACGCCTCAGCGGCTACTCCAGGCTGTGGCTGCAGCGCCCGACTGTGAGGTTCTGCGTTTCGAGGTGGCGCAGGCTTCTCTGGAGGATATCTTCGTGCGTGTCGTGCAGAAAGGCCTACCGGCAGGTGAGAGGAACCATGCGTAAACTCTGGCTGGTCGCCCGCCATGAGTACTGGCGTCGTGTCAGGGAAAAGAGTTTTCTGTGGATGGTCTTGGGAATACCGGCGCTTGTGCTGATTGTTGGGGCTATCTCCATCCTTGCGCTGGTCGTCAGCCTTGATCGCCGTCCTGTGGGGTATGTGGACCATGCAGGTATCATACGGGCAGACGCCATCGACTTTGTGGGTGACAGAGAATCTGGCACGATTGACTTCGTGAGCTACCCGGATGAGACTGCGGCGATGAAAGATCTACGTGCAGGAAAGGTCCAGAGTGTCTACGTTTTGCCCTCGGATTACTTGCGCAGCAGGCGGCTGCAGGTGCTCACTCTCGACAAGGAACCCCATGAAGGCGTGCAGGAGGCATTTGAGCGACTCATTCGTGCAAGCCTGATCGCCGCCCAGCCGACGGAGATCCAAGAGCATCTGGTGGACGGCTTTGAGCTGCGCATTCGGGACGTGGAAGGTGCCCGTGAGGTCGCGGAGGGAAATGTCGCAGGCATCGTTATGCCTTTTGTGGTAGCGTTTTTCTTCTTCTTCGCCGTGTCGACGGCCTCAGGCTACCTGCTGGAGGCTGTTATGGAAGAGAAGACGAATCGGCTGATTGAAGTTCTGGTTACCTCTTTGTCGCCTGAGCAGCTTCTTGGGGGAAAAACGCTTGGATTGTTGGGAGTCTCCCTCACACAGGTAATGGCCTGGGGCGGGGCCATGCTCATCGTTCTCCTCGCGCGCGCCATGGCAGAGGGTATGGGGCCCCCTCAGCTTCCCTGGCCGGTTGTGGGCCTGGCTCTCGTGTTCTTTCTCCCGAGTTACCTGCTGGTGGCCGGCTTCATGACCGCTATTGCAAGCGTGAGCGCAGAATTGCGTCAGGCTCAACAGATAGCTGGCTTTGTCACCATGCTCTTCACGCTGCCCGTGTTCTTCATCATGGTTTTCGTGACACATCCGGACCATCCGCTTCTGACTGCTATGACGTTCTTCCCCACGACCTCGATGATCACGGTGTTGCTTCGCTGGGCGGTCAGCGACATGCCCGGTTGGCAGGTTGTCGCGGCATGGTTGATCCTGTTCCTGTCTGCTGTTGGAAGCCTGTGGTTTGCCGGACGCGCGTTTCGGATTGGCATGTTGCGATATGGCCAGCGTATCCGACTGAGGTCGGTGATTCAAATGTTTGCCCGACGGGGCGGCGAGGTCACTCTTTCGGAGGCGCCGCGTGCGTAACGTCAGTATAGTCATCCGTTATGAGATCCAGCGCATGGTGACACGTGTGAGCTTCTGGCTCATGGCGTTCCTCTTCCCTTTGATTTTCTTCGGCATATCCTTCGGATCTCAGTGGCTTGCCCGCTCAGCAATGGAGGACAGGGAGAAGGCGTTGAACCTTGTTGATCTCCTGTCCGGTGTCAGAACTGAGGCTGGAGCTATGGGTTATGTGGATCAGGCGGGCATGATCAAGCAGCTCCCGCCGGGGTTACCTCCGGAGCTGCTGCGTGAGTATCCGGATAGAGACGCGGCACAACGTGCCCTTGAGGCGGGAGAGATTGAATCCTACTATGAGCTGCCGGCTGATGTATTGATGGAAGGCGTGATTTTCCAAGTCCAGAGGCGCTTCTCGCCGCTGGTACACCTGGTAGGTGATGATCTCATGAAGTACGTCTTGACCTACCAGCTTGTGGGTGATCCGGATGTGGCTATCCTCCTGATGCGTCCGGTGACCGCGGTTGAGACGCGCGTCCTGCAGCCATCGGCGGCAGCGGCGCCTTCCGTGGGCCGGCCTAGGGGTGATGCCTCTGTGCTCACCATGGCGGTGCTTTTTTTGTTTTTCTTCGTGTTGACCATGAGCAGTGGCTACATGTTGGGTAGTGTGACCCGTGAGAAGGAGAGCCGTTTGGTGGAGGTGCTGTTGCTCAGCCTGCGCCCCACCGAACTCATGCTGGGCAAGCTCGTTGGGTTGGGCGTTGTCGCTCTTCTGGAGATGGTGATCTGGTTTGGGGGAGGATGGCTTGTCGCTGGTAGAGCGTCCATGCTCCATCAATTTGTGCACGTCGTCACCTCTGTGGAACTGCCGCCCGGGTTCTTGGTGTGGGGGTTGGCTTACTTCCTGCTTGGGTACCTGATGTATGCCTCGGCTCTTGGCGCTCTGGGTGCTTTGGCGCCGACGGCCAGGGAATCGAGCCAGTTCACTTTCGTCCTGCTTCTACCTTTGATGATTCCGTTATGGCTGAACTCTACCTTCACCGAGGCTCCGGAGGGAGGTGTTGTGACTCTCTTGAGTATGTTCCCGCTGACATCACCCGTCTCGATGATGGCACGCATGGCGGCTGTCCCTGTCCCCCTGTGGCAGCGGGTCCTGAGTCTTGTACTGTTGGTTGGGACGACCTATGGATTGGTACGGCTGGCAGCGCGGTTCTTCAGGGCCGAGGCCCTGCTGGCAGATCATCTCCCACGGTTGAGAGATCTGGTACCGTGGTTAAGTCGGCATTCCGGTTGATGTCCTGTGATGTGGGTCATCAGTCGTGCAAAGCGAAAAACGATCGGAGTAGGCGCATTATGAAACCTGGCGAGCAAGAGACAGTGTTCGGAGCCCTGTATACGGATCAGTATCAACTGACCATGGCACAGCTTTACTTCCGGATGGGCCTGCATGAGATACCGGCTCAGTTCGACCACTTCTTCCGCAGCTACCCGGATTATGGGGCACATCAAGCCGGATACTGTGTCAATGCGGGGCTGGCATGGCTTATCGACTGGATGGAGAACGTGCGATTCCGGGAAGAAGATCTGGGATATTTGCGGAACCAGGTCGATCGTGTGGGACGTTGCTTGTTCTCGGAGGATTTCCTGTTGTGGCTCGAGAGATCGGCTTCCTTCAAGTCTCTGACGCTGTCGGCGGTCCCTGAGGGGCGTGTGGTACACCCCAACGTGCCCCTGACGGTTGTGCAAGGTCCCTTAGCCGTAGCCCAGATCCTGGAGACGCCTCTGCTCAATCTGCTCAACTACCAGATCCTGGTTGCCACTAAGGCCGCGAGGATTCACTATGCCGGTAGGGGACGGCTGCTGTTGGAGTTTGGGCTGCGACGGGCCCATGAACGCGCTGCCGCGGCGGGTGCACGGGCTGCCTTGATTGGGGGAGCTGATTACACCTCCAACGTGGGCATTTCGCATGTGCTTGGCTTTCCCCCCAAGGGTACGCATGCTCACAGCATGGTGCAGGTGTTCATGGCCCTGGGGGGGAGCGAACTCGACGCCTTTCAGGCCTACGCCGATGTGTACCCCGACGACTGTCTACTCCTGGTTGACACCGTCGATACGCTCGAGAGCGGGGTGCCCAACGCGATCAAGGTCTTCGAACGTCTGCGGCGCGCCGGGCATCGCCCTGTTGGCATCCGTCTGGACTCCGGAGACCTGGCTTACCTTAGCATTCAGGCCGCACGCCAGTTGAACAACGCTGGGTTTGAGGATGTGGCGATTGTGCTTTCCAATCAATTGGACGAGCTGGTCATCCTTCAGATCCTCGAGCAGATTCGCGAGGAGGCGCCACGTTACGGGCTGGATCCGGATGGTGTCATTAATCGCCTGGTCTACGGGGTAGGTACGCGCTTGATCACCTCTGCAGGTTCTTCATCCCTCGACGGCGTCTATAAACTTGTGGCGGTGCAGAAAGATGGCGTCTGGCAACCAGCCCTCAAGATCTCTGAGACGCCCGAGAAGATCCCTAATCCAGGAAACAAAGGGGTCTGGCGCGTCTATGATGCACGCGGCCGCGCCATCGCCGACCTCCTGAGCCTGGCGGAGGAGGATCCCCGGTCGTTGGATCCTCTGATCCTGCGGCACCCACTGGACCACGCTGCGTACCGTTCACTGAGACAGAAGGATATTTCCGAGATCGAATCCCTGCTCGTCCCGGTCCTTCTGGATGGTCGTTTAGTCCATGACCTGCCGTCCATCGAGGAGATCCGCCAGCGTCGCGAGGCAGATGTGGCGCGTCTCTATCCTGGTGTACGGCGCATCGTCAACCCGCATCGTTATCACGTCTCGCTCACGCAGCGGCTGTGGGATCTCAAACAAGAGCTGATCGCATCGGCTGGTTAGCTATCCTCAAGTATCAGGCGTGTTGAATTTGGCATTTGATCTCTGGTACGCTAGAATTCTGGCGTGATAGAGAGTGCTGAGAGAGACAGTGGCCACGCAGAGCGAGAGCTGATCACAGGGGCCATGGCTGTGGTGCGTGGTGCCCTGGCGGCAGGCTGTAACTTCTTCGCCGGTTATCCGATTACGCCCGCAACGCCGATTCTATTGCACATGTTGCAGGAGATGCCCAAAATTGGTGGCATTGCCGTGCAAGGTGAGGATGAAATCAGCAGTATCGGGATGTGTCTGGGAGCAGCGGCCGCGGGACTTCGGGCGATGACCGCGACCAGTGGGCCAGGAATCAGCCTGTTCAGCGAGAACTTAGGGCTTGCGATCATGGCGGAACTGCCCTTAGTCATCATCGACGTGCAGCGTCTTGGTCCCGCAACTGGGGGGGCGACCTCGGTTGGACAAGGTGATGTGCAGTTCGTGCGTTGGGGTACAGGGGGAGGCTATCCGCTGATCGTGTTGTCGCCAGACTCGGTAGAATCGTGTCTGAGTCTTACTGTGGAGGCTTTCCGTCTGGCTCGTCGTTTCCGTTGTCCGGTGGTGTTGTTGACGGACAAGGAGATCATCCTGGACCGCACGACAGTCGAATTGGGTGATCACGATCTGGAGGAGGGTGACCAGCGGGAAACAACGGCTCCGGGGGTGGATCCTCTGGTGCCATTTGGCAGCGAGATGCCAGTGCGATTCACCGGCTCGACCCATGACCCCAAGGCGATGATCACCAAAGATCCGGAAGTCGTCGATGCGCTGAACCGGAGATTACTTGCCAAGATCGAGACGCATCGAGCTGAATTGTCACGGGTGTCGCTCGATTTGCAGTCTGGCGCGGAGACACTCATGGTAGGCTATGGAGTGACGGCCCGATCTGTTCGGTCGGCAGTCCGCCAGGCGCGCCAGACAGGCTGTCGTGTATCTGGTGCCGTTGTTCAGAGCCTGTGGCCGATTCCCAGCGATGCCTTGAGGCAGGCAGCGGCGGAGGCTAAACGGGTCCTGGTGGCTGAGTTGAATCCTGGCCTCTACGCTCGGGAGATTCGATGCATCCTACCTGGTGTGGAGGTGGTCAGTATGCATCGTGTGGATGGTCGGTTAGTTACATCAGATGCTCTTGTGGCTGCATGCAGGAGGGGATAGGCTGGAGTATGGAACGAAAACCATTTGTGGTAGAGACTACCTTTCCAGTAAGGTATGTGGAGACCGATGCCATGGGGATCGTGCACCACAGCGTCTACCTGGCGTGGTTTGAGGAGGGGCGGAGTGCGTGGTTCCGAGAGCGCCTGAATGATCCCCGGGGGTACGCGTTGGTGGAGGAAGACGGGTACTTTTTTGCCGTCACTGGCGTCAATGCACGATACATAGCCCCTGTTCGTTTCGGGGATCGCGTTTCTGTCCGGACCTGGGTATCTGCAGTGCGAAGCAGGGGGTTTACCGCCTCGTACCAGGTATCAAATGCGGAGACGGGTGTCCTCTTGGCTAAAGGGAGCACTACCCATGTTTGCTTGAACCGTCACGGCAAGGTGGTTGCCATCCCACCTCACTGGGCTGCCAAGCTTTTGGGCTGAGGTGAGTGTTGACTGACTCTCTGATGTTGGCGCTGGTCGGTGGGCTGCTGGGTGTAGCGGTCGGCTCTTTTGCCTCCCATGTGGGCATGGCGGTGCTGGGCCAGCGTCGGGTTCAGACACCGATCTGTCCCTATTGTGGGGAGGCGTACCGACCCGTGCAATGGAGCGCAATAAGCGCTTACCTGACAGGGCATGGCCGCTGTCAAACGTGTGGGCGGGCCATACGCATGCCCTACGTGTTAGGCGAGGTGTTCCTGGGGAGCATGTGGGCTGTGTTGTTAGGGCGCTATGGGATCACACCACGGGTCCTCCTGGCCCTGGTGGCGTCCGTACCGCAGGCCATGTTGCTGGTCACGGATACAGCCGCGAGGCTTGTCCCCAATCGTATCGTGTTCCCATCGATCGGAGCAGCTCTGGTGGTGGGGTCACTGGTGGGGCCGGCTGTGCCCTTTGTGGAGGATCACACCTGGTGGCAGTCCCTGGCTGGCGCTGCTGTGGCTTTCATCCTGTTTCGCCTGTTGGTCTGGCTTGGGGTTGCGCTTCTGGGAGAGGGAGCCCTGGGCGAAGGCGATATGACGTTGGCTACCTATATCGGTGCGGTAGTTGGGTTTCCTCTGGTCCTGGAGGCTGTGTTGCTGGGTATCATCGCTGGTGCTATAGGGGCTCTCGGCATGTTGCTTCTCAAGAAGGGGGGGCTTAGGACAGCGATGCCCTACGGCCCCTACTTGATCCTTGGCTGTGCACTGACCTTGGTCTGGGGCGGTGAGATTCTAATGTGGTACCTTGGTTAGGCAAGAGTCGTCCCATCCATCCAGGCACCTGGACTGAGAGTGGGGATGTGCCTCATACCGTTCCTCGCGGGATTATGGAGAGAAACGTAGTACCCCCGCCCAGACTCGAACTGGGATAACAGACTTAGGAGGTCTGCGTTCTGTCCGTTTGAACTACGGGGGCTTCTCAAGCATTATAGCCTGGGTTGCTCCTCTGACAAATGTGATCTCTCGCGTAACTGTTCGTCCTTGGGATGGAGGAGTTGAAGGGCGGTGGGCTATACTTAGGGGTATTCGGAAGATCGTGCCTTCTGGGAAGGCTATGACAGTGGGAGGATGACCCATGCCTGACTATAAGCCTATCACGTGGATCGATGGGCATTTACGGCTCCTGGATCAGCGGCGGTTACCTCAAGAGGTTGTCTATCTCGATTACTGGGAGGCAGAAGCCGTGGCTGACGCCATCCGTACCATGGTCGTACGGGGGGCGCCAGCGATTGGCATTGCAGCTGCCTACGGCATGGCGTTGGCGGCGTGCCAGAGCGCGAGCTATGGCGTGTCGCAGGCACTCGATGCCCTGGAACGGGCTGCGAAGTGCCTGCGACAGGCACGTCCCACGGCAGTAAACCTCTCCTGGGCGCTGGACAGGGTTCTCGCGAAAGCCCACGCGGCGGAGACATTGGATGCCGAGACATTGTGTACCGTGGTGTTGGAGGAAGCCCATCGGATCCTGGAGGAGGAGCGTCAGTCGAATCTGCGCATGGGAGAGTATGCTCTAGCGCTGGTACCAGACGGCGCCCGCATCCTCCATCATTGCAATACGGGTCCCCTGGCGACTGGAGGCTATGGGACCGCATTGCGGGTTGCCATAGCGGCCCACCAGGCGGGTAAGCATGTGCATGTCTATGTCGACGAGACGCGACCGCGTCTGCAGGGAGCACGCCTGACAGCCTGGGAGCTTCAACAATATGGCGTGCCGCACACCGTCATTGTGGATGGGGCGGCTGCATACTTCATGCGCACCGTGGGGATCGATCTCTGTGTGGTCGGGTGTGATCGCGTGGCAGCCAACGGAGACACAGCGAACAAGATCGGCACTTATCAGCTTGCACTCGCCGCGCATGCTCACGGGATCCCTTTCTATGTGGTTGGGCCTACAAGCTCGATCGATCTGAGCGTAGCCTCTGGTGATCTGATTGAGATCGAGACGCGCCCGCCTGAGGAAGTCACCCATATCCTCGGCCAGCGGATGGTACCTGAGGGTTCGGTCGCTGCAAATCCAGCCTTCGACGTGACACCTGCCCGCTACATCACGGCGATCGTGACCGAACGAGGCCTCGTCTGGCCTCCCTTCTCCAAGAACCTGATTCGTATTATGGGTTCTGCTGATGTGTCGTAGGCCCTGAGATCCAGTGGTGTTCGCGCCTGGCACTGCTTCGCCCCGCGAGTGAACTCAGGGGCGTGCTAGGTCATCGTCTGTCATCCTCTCGATGCGGTGTCCTAGCCTCTGATGAGCACAGTGGACTCCCTGCTCTCTAGCTCAGTTCCCCTGCCTGGAGATAGAGAGGGAGGCGGACGCTGTGCAGGGCGGCATGCTCAGCTCCCGGATGGGAGCTAAGGACCTTTCTCCTATTGACAGGACATGGCACGGTAGAGTAAGCTGTAGGTAGAAGTTAGATTGTAGTTATCAAAGGTAAAGGGGTTGGAGGATGCTCTGGATGCCAAGGGAAGAGGGGCAAGGGCTGACAGAGTACGCGATGCTCCTGATGCTGATTGCGATCGTGTTGATCGCCATCGTGATGCTCCTTGGCAATCACGTTGTCGAACTCTACAGTCAAGTCGTCTCCGACTTTCCCACTCCGTGAGGTGCCTCGCGCGCAGTCTCGGTCTCTCCCCGGGAGAGAATATCTGGCTCGTGTTGTTGCCACCAGATCGCCAGGCGGCTAAGTACCGCCTCCAAATTTCTCCGCCAGTGTGATTCATTCCATGCCAGGGGAAGCCACACTTCCCGTCGTCCAACGCGTGCCTGGCCTTCCAACTGACGCCGAAGTTCCCGAAACCCCATCGCGTCGAGATCTTTCAGCCAGGGGGGATGGAGGACTAACTGTCCACTTTCCACGTTGATCACCGGGATACGAGCTTCGCGGGCCAGGAGCTTGAGGCGCAATTGAAACAGGAGATTCTTCGCCTGCGGCGGAAGCTGGCCAAATCGATCCTCCAACTCGGTGTGTAGCTGTTCCAGCTCTTCCTCGGAGCGGATGTTGGCCAACCTGCGGTAAAGCTGCAGCCGCAACCGATCATCTGCGATGTAGTCAGACGGCAGCCCAATGGGCATCGGTAGTTCGATGGTGATGGCTCCTACGGGTTCGGGTGGCAGAGGGTGCCCGGCCATCTGTGCTTTGAGCCTCGCGACGGCTTGGCTCAAAATTCTGGTGTATAGTGTGAACCCAACGGCTGCAATGTGGCCATGTTGTCGACTGCCAAGCAGATCTCCGGCACCACGGATCTCCAGGTCGTGTAGCGCAATGGTGAATCCTCCACCCCTACTCGACGTGTCCTTCAAGGCTCGAAGGCGCTCCCGTGCCTCTGGTTTGAGCCTCCGTGCATGGAAGAAGTACGCATAGCCGCGGCGTGTTCCTCGACCCACGCGCCCGCGAAGTTGGTAGAGCTGAGCCAGCCCGAACCTGTCGGCGCGTTCCACGATCAGCGTGTTCGCATTGGGGAAGTCCAGCCCGCTTTCGATGATCGTGGTTGCCAACAGGACGTCCAGCTCGCCCTTGGTGAACTGAACCATTACCTGGCTGAGTTCGTGCTCGCGCATCTGTCCATGCGCGATACCCAGGCGGATCTCCGGCACCAACTGCCGAATCCGAGCGGCGACAGAATGGATCGATTCGACCCGGTTATGAACGTAGAAGACCTGTCCACCTCGCCGCACTTCGCGCAGGATGGCCCGTCGGGCCACATCGGCGTCATAGGGTCCGATGTAGGTAGCTATGGGCAAGCGTTCCTGTGGCGGCGTCTCGATGATGCTGATATCTCGCACTCCTGCCAGCGCCATGTAAAGCGTGCGTGGGATTGGCGTAGCTGTAAGTGTAAGCACGTCAACCTCCGTGCGCATCTTCTTGAGTCGCTCTTTATGGGCTACTCCAAAGCGCTGCTCCTCGTCTACGATCACTAACCCCAGGTCACGGAACCCCACGTCCTGTTGCAGGAGTCTGTGGGTTCCAATGACGATGTCCACCATGCCTTGTCGAAGGCCCTCAATTACACGCCTCTGCTCAGCATCGGTGAGGAAGCGGGACAACAGCTCCACTCTCACCGGAAAGGGTGTTAGGCGCTCTTTGAAGGTCTGAAAATGCTGTTGAGCGAGGACCGTGGTCGGCACTAGCATAGCAACCTGTTTGCCGTCCATCACAGCCTTGAATGCGGCTCGCAGAGCGACCTCGGTCTTGCCATAGCCCGCGTCACCGCAAATGAGTCTGTCCATCGGGCGAGGACGTTCCATGTCCGCCTTGACTGCTTGGATCGCCTCGATCTGATCCTGGGTCTCGACGTACGGGAAGCTTGCCTCGAGTTCCTGTTGCCACTGAGAGTCGGGAGAGAACGCATGCCCTTTCACAATCTGGCGTCGAGCGTAGAGATCAATGAGGTCACGTGCCAGCTCGTCGGCAGCGCGTTGGACGCGGGCTTTCGTCTCCTCCCACGATCCGCTACCCAGCCGGCTCATCTGCGGCCTTATCCCTTCGGCGCCCACATATCGTGTCAATCGATCGGCCTGGTGAATGGGCACAAAGAGCAGATCATGTTGGCGCGGGTGCACCTCAGATCGGTCCGTTGTGTCGGTGTCGGCCGGGCGGGATCGCGCTCCTCCATATTCGATGAGCAAATATTCGCGCTCGATCTGGTCAATGCTTCGGGTTACGAGTCCTCGGAAGATGCCAATACCGTAGTCCTCGTGAACCACGTAATCGCCGGGCTTCAGGTCCGCAAAGACTTGCTCCGGTGCACTCGCGCGGCGCCGTGGTCGACGCCGTGGCTCAGGTGCTTGCCACCCGAACAGCTCTGCATCGGTGATCAGATGACGGATTCGCCCGTTACTATGCCACTGCCATCCCTCTCCAAGCATGCCCTGTACAAAGGTGAGGAGCTCCTCTGGGGGCGTTGGGAGCTCTTTGTGGACTGGCGGGGGGGTGAACTCCTGCCACAGTTCGGCCATACGCGCAGCCTGGCGGCTGATAATGACCACCTGGTCGCCGAGGTTGAGCCATTGGCGGATGCGCCCCAAGGCCTCTGAGAGGCGCCCGGCGAAGTGGGACTCAGGTTGGAAGGCTTCGGCCAGCGCCCCCTGCTCTCCGCTTTCGAGGGCCAACAGCCGCCGCCTCTCAAGCTGGGCATGAAAGTCCGGCCAAGAGACGAGCGGGGTGGGAGGCGTCGCTTCCTGGCCTGCAGCCGCCAGAGCTGTTTCCTGCTGCTCCTGCGCTTCCTCTTCCAACTGCTGCCATTGACTCTCAAGTTCAGTCAGATCGGTGGCGATGACCAGACTGTCTGGTGGCAGGTAGCTGAGTAGGGTACCGACCTCTCTATACAGATAGGGGAGGTAGAACTCGAGGTGTTCGAAGGCTGCCCCGGAGCTCAGGGCCTCGAGGTCCTCCTGTAGTTGTGTTCGGATCTCCGGTGGTGGATTGCGTTGCAGTGAGCGTTCCACATAGGGAATCGCTCGCTCGCAGTCCTTGGGAAGCACCTCGCGTACGGGCGCAAGCCAGAATCCTTCGGACGGCCCAAGGGAGCGCTGCGTCCCGGGATCAAAGGTGCGGATGGTTTCAATCTCATCCCCGAAGAACTCGAGCCGATAGGGCACACGAGCATGAGGGGGAAACAGATCCAAGATGCCGCCGCGTCGGCTTATCTGGCCGGGGGCCTCGACGACAGTGACGAGTTCGTATCCAATGCCAATTGCATGGCGCACGAGTTCCGTTAGCGAGAACCTGGCGCCAGGGATGATCCAACGTACGGCACGCCGGAAATGTCGATACGGCAACGTCCGTCGGATCAAGGAACGGGCGGAGGCCACAATGAGGGGGGCAGCGTAGTCCGCAGGCTGTGGCTGCAGCTGCGCCATCACCAATCTGGCGAGAACATCGAGTCGGTCTGCAATGACCTCAGTGGGCCACGGTGTGCGCTCGTGGACGATCGCTGGAGGCTCTGGAAACTGGAGGATGAGTTCGGGCCTTTCCACCCAGGCTTTAAGATCTTGCGCTAGGCGCCTGCTCTCTTCAACTGTGGGCACGACAACGAGAAGGGGGGATCGGAGATCGCCCGACAGAGCCGCTATTATGGCGGGCCGGGCGCGTGGCCGTACTCCGACAGGAGGCAACTCCAGACCGGCCGAGAGCTGTGCTAGAAGCTCAGCGTAGGCTGGATGATCTCGAACCCAAGTCAGCAGACCATGCACCGACGTGGGCATGGCAACTCCCCCTAAACCGGCGTGGACAGCCGCCAAGTCATCCCTGTGCGCTGCAGGTCAGGCTCGTTGCGCAGCCATGCCAGCGCTGTTTCGGCGGCGAGGCGCACGACCTCATTCACTATGATTTCTTCGTCGGCACTGAAGTTCTGGAGGACATAGGCAGCCGGATCCATGCGCCCAGGCGGGCGGCCAATGCCAATGCGTAATCGGGGAAATGCGTCTGTGCCTAGGTGCTGGATAATGGACTGGACCCCCCGATGGCCCCCACTGCTTCCCGAGGCGCGGTAGCGGACCGTTCCCAGGGGGATGTCCAAGTCGTCGTAGATGACCAGGATGTCAGTGGGAGAAATGCGGTAGAAGCGGGCCAGGCTTCCCACGGCTCGGCCGCTTTCGTTCATCCACGTCTGCGGTTGGGCCAGGATGACACGTTGTCCCTCAATCAGGCCATGGGCAACGCGAGCGTTTCTTTCCGTGCTGTTGAGTTCGAGCCCCTGGGAGGCCGCGATGGCCTCAATCACTCGAAACCCGATGTTATGTCGATTGCGTGCATGGCGTGGGGTAGGATTGCCCAGCCCCACGATCAGGCGCGGTGGATTCACGATTTCGTTCCCTTCCGCAGTTGGCGTAGATAGTGCCGTATGACAGCCTTGGAGGCTGTATAGAGAATGCCCAGCACGTAAAGCAGGATGGCCAACTGTACTCCGGTTACGAAGGCTTCCTTGACCGCCGAGACGGAGAGAATCTCGCGGCCTGTGGGCGAGGCCGCTTCATCGTCTTCTCCCGTCGAGGGGGTCTCGACTACCAGGGTCGGTGTCGGACGCGGTGTGGCCGTGGGCGGCTGTTGGATCGTCGGCGGAGGGGGAAGCGTACCTTCCGTCTCTGGCTCAATAACCCCCGTTCCCTCCTCTGGAGTGGCTGTCGCCTCTACCTCTGGCGTGGGGGTGGCCTCTTCATTCTGAACCATGAGGTTGTTGACGAAGTGCACGAAAGGTGTGTCATTGCCATTCTCATAGACGACCAATGCGAGGACGTAAGGACCATTGGGCACCTTGGTCGTGTCCCACGTGCCAAGCACACCGTTAACGACCATGTTGCGCATGTCCCAGGCTATAGGATCATCGAGGCGCCAGGAGGTATCCGCCGTCACTCGAGATCCCGAAGCATACAGCAGCCCATAGGAGTAGAAGTTGGGGTGGGTGGCTGTACCTTGGATCGTGACCTGCCCGCTCAGGACGGTGCCCTCGGGGGGATACGTGATGTTGAGTACCATCTCTTGGGGCAGCGGCGCGGCAACCCCCTCCTGGGGGGTGTGGGCGAGTGCGGTCAATACGAGCACGAGTGCTACGAACCACAGCCTGTACCCCCGCGGTCTCATGGCCTTTTGTGATCCCATATGCGCTCCTCTGGTGCAAACTGTAACATACAAGTCTAACATGGAAGAGGCACTTGGCAAGGCGTTCTGGGGCAGTCTCACGTGGGCAGTAGGCGAAACCGAATCCTCATTTTGGACACAACAACGCTGAGGATTTGCTGCTCCACGCAACCCGTTAAGGATTGGCTCAGTGCGCGAGGATGCTCTGCGTGGCCACAAACGTGGACCTCAACCGTTTACAGAACGCTCTCGGACTGCCAGGGTACACCCTGCAACTTCTGTGGGTATCCGCCGTACTACGGTTAGCTTGGAGTTGGAGGTCATCGTGACAGATCGTGGTAAATTGCGACGCCAAAACGGGATCATTGCTGGTGTATGTGGTGGCCTGGGCGAATTCTACGGTATCGCCCCCTTCTGGTTTCGGCTGCTGTTCCTGTTCTTACTGCTGCCAGGCGGTCTACCGGGGTTGCTTCCCTATCTGATCCTCTGGATCGTGATCCCGCGGAAGCGACGGTAGGGATGGATTTGATATTCTGATAGGCCGCGGGTTGGCTGCGCTATCAGCTGCTCTTCCCAAAGGTTGGGTCGGCAGGTAGAATATCCCTTGTCATCGTGGGGTGAGGCTATGGCTATAGGGAGGAGGACCACTGTGCAGGCCGAGACTATCCCAACAACTATCGTCATTTTTGGTGCCTCTGGGGATTTGAGACGACGCAAACTGGTCCCTGCCCTCCATAGCCTGGTGTGTGGAGAGCTTGCTCGGGCGGATGAGATCGAGTTGTCCTGGAAGCTCATCGACCCGCTTACGGAAGTAGGGTCTCCTTCGTCCTACGAAGTGGGCAGTTGGGGGCCCACGGAAGCGGTCGAGGGCTTCTTAG
>CAYLRT010000031.1:0-9093 GCA_964385885.1 uncultured Anaerolineales bacterium
GCTTGGCCCTTATTTCTTTCTGGACGTGTTGCGCAGAGGAAACCTGCCAGAGGTTATCGGTCTGGCTCTGATTCCCTGGCTTTTCGTTGTTGCCCGGCGTTTGATCCTTCATGGGGGGCGCACGTACTTCTTGGTGATGTCAGCCCTCCTCGTGGTGCTGTTCCTGAGCCACAGCATTTCTTCTTTGCTGTTAGCCCCTTTTCTTGGCGCCTATGTCGTTGTCTTAGCGGTGCTCTATCGGGACCGGGGCTTCTGGCCCTATGCATTTCTGGCTGTGGGCATTGCGGTGCTGATGACGGCCTGGTTTACGCTACCGGCATTGTTGGAACGGGATTGGGTTCAGCTTCATCTCTCTCGCACAACGCGGAACAACGACTTCCATTACAATTTCGTCTCGTGGCGTGAGATGCTGTTGACCGTCCCTGTCGATCTTGGGCCGGACTTCCTGAACCCGCCTATGATGGTATTCCTGGGGCTGGCACAGTCCCTGCTTGCGTTGATTGGCCTGGGGAGCGAATTGCTGGACAAGTCACCGTCGCCGAGTCGGGTGTTGACTTTGTTGTTTACCTTGACTGCCGGGGCCTATCTTTGGCTTGCGAGCCCAGGCTCGCTTAAGCTATGGGAGACGGTACCGCTGATGGCATTCGTACAATTCCCATGGCGGCTTGTCGGCCGGGCGTTGCTGCCGATCAGTCTCCTTGCTGGCCGAGGAGTCGCCTATGGTCTTGATGTCATCGCGCGTGAGCTCCCTGACCATCGTTTCGGGGCTTTGTCCAGACAATTGTGGGTTTGGTCTGGTACGGCCATAGTGATCCTGTGTCTTGGTCTGTTGGCCCTGCCCATGAGCCGCCCTCCAAAGGGATGGTGCCCAATGGAACGTGTCCCAGATATGCGTGACCTCTATGCGCTGGAGGAGGCGGGTTGGATCGGCATGGATCCAGAGAACAGCTACTTCCCCATTTGGGTGGAGCAGCACCCCAGCGATACCACGCTAGCCGACGCATTCGTGCAAGGGCAGTTGCCAAGGCGGTTCGATCTTCAGTCCCTGCCATCGGGCGCTAGAGTCTCGAGGGCAGTTTATCGAGCTTTGGACGCTATCCTGTACGTGGAGACGCCGTCTGCATTCGAGGCGCGGTGGTTGGGTTTGTATTTCCCTGGTTGGGAAGTGCGCGTCGACGGCGACAAGGTGCCGGTCATGCCGGAGGATGACACGGGCTTGATGCTGTTCCCTGTACCAGCGGGCAAACACTGGGTCGAAGTCAGGTTTGGGCTCACGCCGATCAGACGGCTGGGCATCGGGCTGTCCCTTCTCGGCGGGCTAGTGATGGTGATCAGTCTGTGGCGCGGCGTCCCCTCGCGCCAACAGGAGCCTGGGGTAGTACAAGCTCACGCCTTAAGAGGGGCTGCAGCAGCGTTGCTGTTAATCGGGGCTAGCCTGCCTGCCGCCGTATGGTTTGGACGTGGTGGGCATTGGCCCACTCCCGACCTGACGAAGGCGATGACCGCGGGGTTCCTGCCTGATGACATGGTCTCACTGGGCCAGGCGTTTGCTGGTGGCCTTGTGTTGGAGGGGTATAGCGTGCCGCAAGAGACCGTGGCGGCCGACGACGAGCTGTCTGTTTCGTTGCTGTGGCTGGTAGCTGATGCCCCTGAAACTGAACTGCGTACTACTGTCCTCTTGCGTGGGCCGGACGGCCAATCGTGGAGCCTTGCAGGGACTGCCCGGCCGAGGGGGTACGAGAGCCCTCCTCCATCTACCCAGTGGCAGGCAGGCCAATTTTTCTACGACCCTCATCTTGTATTACCCATAGCGGGTACCCCTCCTGGTGAGTATGAAATTGTCGTTTCGGTCTTCGATGTTGATACTTTGGCGCCGCTTTCTGTGCTGGGACCAGATGGTCAGCCCGTTGGTCCTGATCTGGTCCTGGGTAGCGTGACGATCACCCGCCCTGATTCGCCTTTCACGCCTGCGTCGTTGGGCCTGACTTCAAGGCGGGCGGAGGGGCGTTGCAATGGGCTGGCGTTGTGGTCCATCGCATTCGATCGCCAAGAAGCTGCACCAGGTGAGCTGTTGACTGTGCGATGGGTCTGGGAGGCGACTCGCTTACCCATTGACGTGGAGAGCGTCACGTTGGCCCTGCGTGATGAGCAGAACGATACTGTGCATACCTGGGCCCTGTCTCCGGTCAGTGCGTGGTGGCCACCACGAGAATGGCGGGCGGGCGAGCTTTGGCTCGGGAAGCCGACCTTTCGTGTGCCAGGTGGGCTTGAGAGCGGGCATTATGTCTTTGAGGTGGAAGTGGCGGGGTGCTTGGCGCCGCTGGCCCGTATGCCGTTGGAGGTGGTTGCCCCGACGCGCAACTGGATGGTTCCCTCAGGCATGAAGACAGTTGGTATCAGCTTCGGGGATGTGATCGAACTGGCAGCCTATCAGGTCTCCGAGATCACTCCTGGAAAGCCTCTTGAGATTGAGCTGGCATGGCGGGGGCTGCGTGAGATGGAGACATCGTATCGGGTCTATGTCCATCTGCTTGATGAGAGTGGTCAATTGGTTGATCAGAGCGATGGCGAGCCACTTGACTGGCATCGACCGACGACAGGGTGGGCTGAGGGAGAGGTGGTGGTGGAAAACCGCCATGTGATGGTGCCAGAGCGTGCTGGTCGCTACGTCATCCGCGTTGGTCTCTATGATCCAAGTGGACCAAGGCTCTTGACAACCGATGGCGACGATGGCTATGTCCTGGGGACGTTCGATGTCTTGGATACGGATTAGAAGCCGAGACGCGCTGGCTGACGCTGTGGCCCTTCTGACCTTGGGGCTTGCCCTGGTGCCCGTCCTTCAGCCGCTTGTTGGACCGCTACCCACTTGCGGTTACGACACGATGTTTCATCTTTGGCGGGCTGTGCAGGTCAATGCGCTCTGGGATCAGGGAGTTGTGTACAGCCGTTGGGCTCCCGACATGGCGCAGGGGTATGGGATGCCGTTGTTCCTCTTCACGTCTGCGTTCCCGCCAGCCTTTGTGGCATTGCTCCATAGAGCGGGATTTGATTGGGCAGTGGCGATGAATGCTACGTTTGGGCTCGCCTGGGCCGTCGGCGCACTGGGGATGTATGTGTTGGGCCGGACCCTTTTCGGTGGGCGCAAAGGCTTTGCTGGTCAGGTTGGCGGTTTGGTCACGGCCATCGCCTATGTCTACGCTCCGTTCCAGGCCTATGATGTCTTCAATCGCGGCAGCCTGTGGGAAGGGGTCGCATGGGCTTTCCCTCCGTACGTGCTGCTGGGTCTGCATCACTGGCTGAACAGGCGCTCCTCTCTGTGGTTAGCCCTTGGAGTGTGTGCCATGGGGGCGCTGATCCTCAGTCACCACCTCTTTGCCTTCCTCTTCGGCCCTGTGCTGGTGGGGTGGGTGTTGGCCGAGGCGATTGCCCAGCGGCGGCTTTCGACGGTAGCCCGTGGTGTTGCGTTTGGAGTGCTGGGGCTGGGTCTCACGGCTTTCTTCTGGCTCCCGGCTCTGGTTGAACGGGGATACGTGCAGACCGACCGGTTGCTGGGGACATGGGTGTTCGACTACCGCTACAACTTCTTGCCGTTGAGCCATCTGGTAGCCCTGCCGCGTCGTGCTGATCCAAATTTGCTGAATGATTGGCCACCCAAAGCGTTAGGGGCCGCTCCGCTCCTTGTTGGGGCGCTCGCATTCATTGGATGGTCAAGATACTCCAGGCGCCAGCGTATCTTCGTTGTGTTGCTCTTTGGTCTGACCCTCATGTTGGCGGTATCAACCCTCGAAGTGGCACGTCCGCTGTGGGATCATGCTCCCCTCCTGCTGTACGTGCAGTTTCCGTGGCGAAACTTGGGCCCTGCTGCGTTCTGCCTGTCTCTGCTCATTGGAGCTGGCGCCTCGGCGCTCGGCTCCTACCCGCCGATCGCCGCTGGAGTGGTTGCCATCCTTATGTTGTCTGGGATGGGCTGGTTGTATCCGCGGCACTGTCCGGTCGACGGTGATTTGACGCTGTCAGGGCTGATAGGCTGGGAGCGTGCCACTGACACGCTGGGGGCTACAGCCAAAGGTGAATACCTGCCGGTCTGGGTCGTGCGTATGCCGGCGCCTGTGTTGAGTGAGGATTATGAGCATGGCGGCCGAATTGAGAGGGTTCGACCAGAAGACTTACCAGCAGGCGTCGAGATCGAAGAGGCATCATATGGGCCGTTGGGCGGCGATCTCACGTTGAGTTCGCCCACGGCTTTCGATCTGCTCTATCGGGCGTTCTTCTATCCCGGTTGGCGGGCATGGATCGATGGCATGGCTGTGGAGCTTCATCCACAACCGGATACGGGGCTGATCGTGCTTCGAGTTCCCGCGGGAGAGCACAGGATCCGCATACGCTTTCGGGAAACTGGCTGGCGAGAGGTCGCTGATGTGCTCTCTGTTCTCAGCGTGGCGGCCCTGGCCTGGACCGTGGCTAATCGTCAGGATAGGGGAGGATCAAGGGCTATAGGTCATGACGGCGTGCACGATGCCGCCACGTGTGTGGCTCCATGGTTCCCTCTCCTGGTGGTGGCTTCTATCATAGCTTTGAAGGTAGCGTGGGTTGATCCCGGAGCACGGATGTGGCGTGCTACCCGGCTGCGAGACCACCAATTGGCAGGAGCTATACCAGCAAACGTGAACTTCGGTGGTCGCGCGTTGTTACTGGGTGTCGAGCCATTTCCGGCTTCGGTGAGATCGGGGAGTTCACCAGTCTTGACCACGTACTGGCGAGCGCTTGACCCGGGTTCGGGTGATTGGCATCAGGGCGTGGCGATGGTGGGGCCAGACGGCTCACGGTGGCCCGTCGAATTGCGGCCTGTCCGGTGGGCGCGGACACCTCCGCCCCTTCAGGAATGGCCACCGGGAACTTACGCGCGGATGGATTACCACGTTGATATGCTGCCAGGGACACCTCCTGGGTCGTACCACTTGTTGTTGTCGCTGTTTGATCGGACGACAGGTGTGCCGGCTTCGGCCATGAGGGACGATGGTGTGTCGCTTGGCCCGTCGCTTCCGCTTCCTCGCTCTGCAGAGGGGGAGGCAGGTTGCGTTACTGTAACACGGCCAGAGAGACCACCGGAGCTGGCTCAATTGGGCGTGTCGGCGCAGGCCGAGCCTGTCCGCTGTGGCGCCCTTGCCCTTTGGCGCGCTGATTTGAGCCAGAATGAAGCGCAACCCGGAAGTCTGCTTGCTGTTCGTACGGTGTGGGAGGCCCTGACGGATCCGATCGACGATGTGGAAGGCACACTGGTGCTCCGCCTCTCGTCATCTGAAGCCGGGGATGGACGTGTGTTGTGGCGTGGGCCGCTGGTGGCCTCGTGGTGGCCGACCGACCAATGGAGCGCGGGCGATCGGTGGGTGGGGCATCGGGAGGTAAGGATTCCCGGGGATCTTCGAAGTGGAACTTCGACGTTGACCCTGGCTTCGGACGACTGTGTTTGGGCCGAATGGGTTTTGAGCATTGTCGCACCAGAGAGGCGCTGGAGATTGTCTGACGAGTTCACGCCATGGGACACGGTCTTCGGCGATGGCCTCATCAGGCTGGCCGGGATCAAGCTAGATGAGAGCGCGGTGGAAGCAGGCGACGTGTTGGATCTGACGCTGGCCTGGCAGGCCCTTCAACCTGTAGATGAGTCATACCGTGTCTTTGTTCACCTCCTGGATAGTGAGGGGCGGATCATCGCCCAGAACGACGGAGAGCCAGCGGGCTGGACTCGTCCGACACCGGGGTGGGCGGTGGACGAGTATGTACTGGATCCGCGCCCCATTTCCATCCCCCGGGGTACCGAACCTGGCTCCTACACTCTGCGGGTAGGGCTCTATCATCCTGTGAGCGGGCGCCTTATGATCTCAGATGGTGAGGATGGTGTGACGATTGGTACAGTGGACGTCATCCGACCCTGACTGTAGATTCTCTGGTCAGGGCGAACCAGGGGTAGCGTAACCAAGATCGGCGGCGCGTATCTGTTCCTCCCTGGCAGCGGACTCTTCGCCCATCTGGCGCAACGCCTGCGATAGCAGATAGTGGGCCTCGCCCGATCCTGGATCCAGGTCAACGGCCTTCTGGAGTTCCACTAGTGCCTCTTGTGGTTCGCTGCGCAACAGATGGGCCCATCCTAGAAGTACGTGGGATTCTGCATCATCCGGTGCCAACATAACAGCACGGTGGGCTGCCTCCACGGCCAGCGTGTCCTCGATCAACATTCGTGTCAGGTACATTCTGGCAACAGCCTGCCAGAGGCCTGGATCGTCAGGTGCCAGACTCACAGCTTTCCGGTTCCAGGTGGTCATATCGGCGTATTGCCCTCTTGAAGCGCAGAGCTCCGCTGTTGCCAGATAGACCGCCGGGTTGCCCGGATCTAGCTCTCGGGCCCGACCGAGTGCATCCTCGGCAGCGTCAAGATCGTGATGCGTCATATGGTATTTGCCCAGGAGGAGCCAGCTCAGGGGGGATGCGGGCGCGAGTTGGGTCGCCTGCTGGAAATGGGCCAGGGCCTGCTGGGAATGGCCGAGGCGTTCGAGTGACTCCCCCAGCCAGGCGTGTGCCTCGGCTGAGACAGGCTCTGTGCGAACCGCCTGTTGCAGGACGCAATGGGCCAGTCCCCATGCCTCTTGCTCGACCAGCCGGTATCCAACGAGGAGTTTGCAGTGCGGCTCACAGATCTCATCGGCTTGCAGGAGATCGGGGGCATGTTCTCGCACCAGCTCGAGGTTGCCCTCAAGCACGGCTAGTATGCGATTTGCGCTACGCGTGGGAGCAACGCTGGTAAGCTGTGCTGCAGCATCCTGCGCACTTCCGCAGTCTCCCAATTGCAGGGCGGCTTCGACCATTGCGGATAGCGCTGTGGTGCTGTCGGGGCTGGCTTGTAGCTGGAGCGCAGCCTCGCGTCGCAACTCGGTCCATGCTCCCGCAGCTCGTAGCAACGCAAGCCTGCGGTCGGCTATCTCATCCGCAGGGGAGCCTCGATGGGCTGCTTCCTCGAGAGCTGCAAGCCCCGCCTGGGGCTTCCCCCATGCCAGGTAGCAATCCGCAAGAGCCAAGGCTGGTGTCGGATCGTTAGGATTGCTGACCATGAATGCTTGCAGGATCTCTGTGGCTGACGAGAAGTGTCCTGCAGCGAGCTCGGTCTCGGCCTGAAGGAGTCCGTGGTCAACCGGGCTTGTGAGTTGCCGGGACATACAGCCTGTGGCAATGCCAAGCAAAAGCAGCATCAGCGCCAGGCGGCCAACTGTGTGGAAAGGGCGACTGCTCACTGGTCCCGACACATCTCGTGCGGCTCCGCGCCTATGGTGTCTTGAGGATGAGGGGCAGGAAAGCGCGCCCTACGATCGGATGCATCCCCAAGAGGAGATCAATGTCGAGTTTATCGGGCCCGCCCGGAACCGCGAAATGCACCGGTGCCCCAATGGCTTCATCCGCGTACCCCCACAATGTGTGGCTTCCGATGTTGACGGTCTCGGTGAGCTGCCAGGTGCTGCCTGTGCCCTGGCCGATCAGGTTGCCATTGGGGGCATTCCAGAACAACTGTGCATCGGGCAGGGGGATCTCGGCCTGGTCCCATTGTTCGTTCCGGTTAGCGTCCAGGTAAGCCGTTACAGACAGATGAACCGTGCGGGTGAGGACCGCTGTGGTCCAGACCTCCGCTGATGATGGCCAGCTCTCCCAGTTGCCCACGTTGTCACGCGCTCGGGCGCGGAAGTACCAGGTGCCGGAATCAGGAACCACGATCTCGGTCTGGGTCACGCCACGAGTCTCGCGCCAGGCGGCTATCCGCGTCCATGGCCCGTCTGGTGATGGGGCCTGCTGAATCTCCTCGTACCAGTAGCCGGAGGCATCATCGGATGCCTGCCACTCCAAAGTGACTGTGTGGGTGTAGACATGGCTGGGCAGTGGCAATAGCTCAGAGGTTGGTGTGATGAGATCGCGCTGGATGATCAGCAGCGGGGGGCCTCCCATAAGATACCCCCCATCAACCGCAGTCTT
This sequence comes from uncultured Anaerolineales bacterium, assembly GCA_964385885.1. GTDB lineage: Bacteria > Chloroflexota > Anaerolineae > B4-G1 > SLSP01 > PWVB01. The sequence continues at coordinate 8,014 of CAYLRT010000031.1, forward strand.
GGCTGTTGCTGGGGATAGGGTAACGGTGAAGACGCCGTTCGCAGCAGCAAGCGTTGTGGTGACGCCAGCCTGGTCCACCTGGACAGCAGTGGGCAAGACCGCACTGTGCGTGGTCGTGATTCGCGTGTCCGATGTGTTCCAGAGGACGTCAACCCTGCCGTGCGGTGTGCCCCAGAACGTAATCCGGCGTACGCTGCCGTTGGTGAAGGGGCCAGTGATCTGGTTTTCATCATGCAGATATTCAGCGGCTACCTGGAAGGCCACGTAAGCCGGGCGATACGAGAGATCATCACGCAGCAGCCCATAATACTCGCCCATTGATTTGTAATCGTCGTGAGTGCGGAAGAAGAAGAAACGCTCCACGCCTATGCTGCGTGCCTCGGCGAAGGCCTCAATGGTGTATGTGGCGGCCTCCTCTGCGGTAGCGTAGTTGGTCTGAGGAGAGCCAGGCGACCCATCAGGCCTTTCGTCCCACAACGGTACGCCGGTCTCTGTGAGCCAGATGGGGTGGGGGCCAACACGGGCTGCCATGGCGGCCTGGATGTCAGCGACCACAGGCCGGATGGTGTATATGTTGCTGTAGAGGTGCAGGGACATGACATCGAAATAACCACCATATTCACCCGCAGGATCGAGCCGCCGTAGCTCGTCGAGCACGGCAATGTAGTAGGTTGGGTCGGACCAGTAAGCGAGCCCGGCAAAGAGCACGGTTGCCTCAGGATTGGCGGCCTTCACTGCCTGATAGGCGACACGCAGGAGTTGGGCATATTGCTCAGGTGTCCCGCTCCAGAATGCGTGGCCCAGATCCGGTTCGTTCCAGATTTCCCAGACCTGGACAGAGTTCTTGAACTCGCTGACGGTATCGAAGACAAACTGGCCCCAGTAGTTAGCGGGGTCATCCCACGGTCGGTCCAGGTTGGCCGGTGGGCAGATGGCATAGGGGTTGGGGTTGTCGGTTGCTGCCTGGAGTTCGGCGGCGTTGGGATGTCCCGCGATCATGGCTGAGCTCACGCTGGCCCAGGCCCCGGCGGTGGCGCATGAGGGCTCCGCCGCCCATTGCGGCGTTGCCCAAAGTATGCC
>CAYLRT010000031.1:9193-26529 GCA_964385885.1 uncultured Anaerolineales bacterium
GATGTCTCATAGCTCTATTATATCTAAGGTTTGCCGATCCGCACCAGCCACCTAGAATACTCAAAAGGCCGGGTGACTATCTTACCGGAGGACGTGGATGCGCTGTCTGGTGGTGGATTCGGATGCCGGTTTCAGTGAGGTACTGAGGGAGGCTTTGCAGGCGTTGGGCCACGAGGTGGCGGTGTGTGCTGATGGGACGTCGGCCCTGCGGGCAGCGGCATCTACCTCACCTGACCTGGTCCTTCTCGATGAGGCGCTGGATAACCCGGATGCTGTAAGTCTTGTTCGCGAACTGCGGCTGCTGAGACCATCCCTGCGGCTGCTACTCATTTCCTCTGCGGGTGAAGGCATCACCTGGGGTGAGGATCTCCCTTCGCCGCAAGCGACGTTGCCCAAGCCATTCTATGTTCCTGAGCTTTCTGAACGGCTTGCTGCTGCTATGGCTGACTCACCTGATGAGGTGACCGCTGCTGGAGCAGGGGCCCTGAGATCGTTGCCTGAGGACATGGAAGGGGAGGAAGTAAGCCTCTCAGACGAAGCTCTGCCATATCCTTTGGGCCCGGAAGGAGCGGCCGCACCAGAGGTGGCCGGGCTCTCACGCCGGCAATTCCGCATTCATCAACCGGAGGTTGCGGCGCTGATGCGCGAGTTGGCCGTGGAGGTGGGGGCAGAGAGTGTGCTGTTAGCCAGGGGGCGTGAAGTTCTGATGGCTATCGGAGGAGTGGATGTTGCAGAGGTTGCCTCGATGGCGGATGCGGCCTTCAGCGGCTGGCAGGCCTCCACGGATGTCTCGCGCGTCCTGGGTGTGGAACAGGTGCGGTTCGAACAGAGCACGACTGGTGGTAGCACCATGCTTTATGCCCTGGGCCTGCTGGACGCGCTACTGGTAGTGATCGTCAGTGGCACGATTCGGTTAGGGTTATTGCGCCATCGCACACGCTCCACTGCCCGCGAGATCGCCGTGCTCTGTATGGATTGACGAAGAGATGCCGCTAGGGGGCTCAGGCACGGTGCGGTGGACTGCGGCCGGCATTTACTTATGTATGGCGGTTGGCATCGGGCTGATAGCGCAAGGGCGCTATCGATGGGACGGTGCCTTGTTGCTTGGCGTGGCCTTCCTGCTTCTCTTGCTATATTGGCTCCGACGTCATCTCGATCAGTACAAGCAGTACAAGCTTCCAGATCTCCGACCGTTACTGCGTAGTTGGTGGCCCCGTCTAGGGGCGATGGTTTTGTCGCTGGGCGCTGCCAGTGTTGCCCGGAGTTGGCCCCAAGACCATGATTTCACCGCTACATTCTTGAGCTGGCTGTTGGCAATCGCCCTGCTGACTGTGTCTTGGGGAGCTGTGCTCTGGCGTATGAGACAGGCTGGCCCCCATCTTCAGCGAAGTGAGCTGTTTGGGCTGCTGGCGCTGTTGATGGTCGCTGGAGCCCTGCGAAGTGTTGCCTTGGAACACATCCCGGCGAATCTCGGCGGCGATGAAGGAACACAACTTGTTGAGGCATTGAGCCTGGTGTCGCCTCCCCTGGGTAATCCTTTCGCCACGGGTTGGTATTCTGTGCCCACGATGTCGTTCTTGCTCTACGGATATGGGATGAGGATATTCGGCGTCAGTATCGCTGGTGGCAGAATGCTATCGGCCGTGGCCGGTACTGCGACGGTGCTGAGTACGTTTCTGTTAGCGCGGCTGATGTTGGGGAGGGAGGCTGGGTGGATCGCTGCGATATTGGTGACGGGCTTCGCCTATAGCATCCACTTCAGTCGCCTGGCCTCGAACCAGGTGTTTGATCCGCTTGTTGGCTCCCTGGTGTTTTGGCTCTTATTGCTTGGCGAGCGGGAGGCGCGGGCTCTCCGGCGGCATAGCGATACGGAGCTCGGGAAGAGGGTGCGAGCGGCTTCATGGGGGCTGGCAGGTATCGTGCTGGCTCTGGGGTGGTATGGGTACTTCGGAGCACGGTGGGTAACAGGACTCGTAGCTCTGTATCTCCTGTGGCGTTCCTGGGTTGAGTCGGGATGGCTGGCGCGTCGTCGGCAAGCCGTTGGAGCTCTTGTCCTGGGCTGGGGTCTCACCGTGGTCCCTCTGTTGGCTTGGTATACGCGTCATCCTTCAACGTTGGTTGAGCGCTATCGTGCGGTGAACATCCTCTCCTCTGGATGGTTGACCAGAGAGGTGATGCTGACAGGTCATCCGGTTGCAGAGTTGCTGATTCAGCAACTCTGGCGGGCGTTCACTGCCTTCCATTTCACCGCTGATCCAAGTTTCTGGTACCGGCCCGAGAGGCCTCTACTCGATTGCTGGTCAGGTGCGTTGCTGCTTCTGGGATTATTGGAAGCCGTCTGGCATTTTCGCTGGCCTTCGCGAGGTCTGTTGCTGTTGTGGTGGGGGACTACAACGCTGATGGCATGGGGGATCACGGAGAACCCTCCCAGCAGTCAGCGAGGGTTGCTTCTCGTACCGGCTATTGCTATGTTGACGGCCTGTGGACTGCAAGCACTGATGCGATGGGTGCGACTTAAGAGGAACATGAGACATTGGGTTATTATTGGGCTTCTTGTTGTTGTGTGCACCAGCAATGTGTCGTTCTATTTCAAGTCGTACACGACCCGACGCCTGTATGGGAATCCTACTGCAGAGGCGACCACAGAATTTGCTCGCTGGGTGTTGACGCATCCGACGCCCGCCTGCGCCGCTGATTTCGCGGATCGCTTTGAGACTCGAATCTATTTCCTGGGTGCCCCGTTCATCACCTGGCGGTTCGGTACCTTGAGGTTCATGTTGCGTGGGATCGCGGGCCGCGATGTTGTGGGCAAGGTGGAGATCCCCAAACGGCTCGGCCATGTTGCCCGTTTTGCGATAGTGCCAGAACGCCTGGATGAGCTAGACACGATCAAGGCGCGTTTTCCCCATGGGCGCCTCCAGGTACTGCATGCCAGCGACGGACGTCCATTGATGTATGTGTATGATTGGTGCCCGGAGGTAGGGGGCCGTCCAGATGAGCAGTGATGGGACGCAATGAAGTCAACGTTGTTCAATTTGCAGACGCTTGACAGTATGTCGCGGGCGGCTATAATTGCAGACGTACCCGGAAGACACCGGGTTTAGTCGTTCCATTCCTAGCCGGCAGTAATACCGGGGGCGCGAAAGGGGTGAGGTACGTGACTTATGTGGTTGCACATGACAACGAGTCGTTTGATTCGTTGCTGCGGCGCTTCAAGAAGGCTGTGCAGCAGGACAGGATCTTATCAGAGATCCGTAAGCGGCGTTACTATGAACAGCCGAGCATTGTCCGCAAGCGGAAGCGCGCTGCCAAGTTGCGGAAGAGCCGCCGCACGACCTATAAGGATCTGCGACGGCGTTACTGAGTGTGACTCTTTCTGGTTGAGTGTTGAGATCACTGATGACTGGACTCAGAGAGCGATTACAGCAAGACCTCCATCAAGCGATGCGCTCGCGCGACGAGCGGCGTAAGGCTGCACTTCGCATGGTCATCATGGCCATCCAGTTTGCCGAGGCCGAGTCGGCCCGCGACTTGGATGACGCAGACATCATTGAGCTGATTCGCCGCGAGGTGAAACGGCGGGAAGAAGCTGTTTCCATGATGCGGGAAGCTGGTCGTGAGGATCGGGTCGCCGAAGAGCTGCCGGAGCTGGAGATCCTAAAGGCTTATCTTCCAGCACAGCTCGACGAAACTGAGATCCGCGCACTCGTTCAGAGTGTCATTGAGGAAGTGAACGCCAACTCGCCACGGGATTTTGGTAAAGTGATGGGAGCTGTGATGCCACGGATAAAGGGTCGGGCTGATGGTCGCGTGGTGAGCAAGGTCGCACGAGAGTTACTCTCCGCTTGAAGCCTGGTGTCTTGCGAGTGCTCGAGATATGAGACAAGGGGCTCCCACGGGGAGTCCCTTTGTGTTTTGAGATGAGTTCATGGTGAAGCAAGAACGTGCTCGACAGTTGAGAGACCATCGGCACCGCTCGTGGACCTGGCTGCGGCATGTGCTGTTGTGGACGTGGCTGGCCATGGTGACTGTTGCCGTCCTCGCCTTTTCTGTGAGGGGGGGGTATGATCTCACTGTTGGCGATGTGGCACCCCAGAACATCCGCGCGCCTCGTGATATTACCTTCATCAGTGAGATCCTGAGTGCCCAGGCTCAAGGTGAAGCAGCCCGTCAGGTTGAGGCGGTATATACGGCGCCAGATTCTAACATCGCACGTGAGCAATATCGCCGAGCTCGTGAGGTGCTTGTCTATCTGCGGGCGCTACGCGATGACCCGTACGCTTCGCTGGAAGAGAAACGGGCGTGGATGCGTGCTGTGCCTGAGCTTTCCGATTTGCCCCCAGGCGTGATCGATGCCCTGTTGACCTTGCCAGATTCCAGTTTGAGTCGGGTGCAGCTAGAGTTCCTTGATCTCCTGGACAAAGTTATGCGCCAGGAAGAGATTCGACAGGCGGATTTGGCCCTGTTGCGGCGGCGCATTCCGTCGATGGTCTCGCTGGAATTGGCTCAGGATGAAGCCGCTGCCGTTGAGGCCCTTGTCAGCGCATTCATACGGCCTAACGTGTTCTATGACGAAGAGGCGACCGAGGATGCCCGACAAGCCGCCCGTGAAAGCGTAGGACCGGTCGTGCGCACGCTTCGCGCTGGTGAAGTCATTGTGCGTGAGGGGGAGGTGGTGTCTGCCCTTGACCTGGAGGCTTTGGAGCAGTTTGGCTTGACAGCCACCGCCCGGGATGAGGAAAACCAGGTGAGCGCTCTCATCTTTGGCTTACTTCTGGTGGGGGCGTTCCGCCTTTTCATGGAGCGCATGGCAGCACCCGTCCTTGCAGAAGGGCCCAAGGAGGCCCTGCTGATACTGATTCTGACGTTCTTCGAAGGCATAGCATGGGCTCTGTTGCGATCTGGCGAGTTAGTGCCTTATCTCTTTCCCGCCGGAGCAGTGGCCCTGTTGTTAGTCACGACTCTGGGGCGGGTACCTGCTGCGGGGGGCACCATCTTCGTTGGTGCTATTGGTGGATGGGTGGCTTCGCGCTCCTTGGGGATGGCCGCTATGCTCTCGCTTGGTGGGGTTGTCGCCATGTTGACATTGCCTCGCTACGAACAGACTGGCACGCTGTTTCGGTCAGGTTTACTGGCGGGGTTGATTCAAGGCGTGGTGGTTGTTGTCTTTGCCATCGACGAGTTGGTTCTGGAGCCTGTTGGTTTGACGCTAAAGGTTGGAACGACGGTGTTGGGTGGACTGCTGTCGGGCGGCTTGACGATCGCGATGCTGTTTGTGTTGGCGCCCCTGTTTGATCTGGCGACGACGTTTCGTCTGACTGAGCTTAGCCGTCCCAACCATCCCCTTTTGCAGCGACTGCTGCGGGAGGCGCCTGCGACCTTCCATCATGTGATGATGGTGGCTAGCTTGGCGGAACAGGCAGCGGAGCGCATTGGCGCCAATGCGTTATTGACTCGTGTGGGAGCCTACTATCATGACATTGGGAAGCTCTCACGTCCGTATTTCTTTGCTGAGAATCAGCAGGGTTTGAGCAATCCTCATGAGCGGCTTGACCCCTATACCAGCGTGGATATCCTGGTTGGACATGTGCGTGAGGGACTAAGGCTCGCTCAGAAGTACCGATTGCCAGGAAGGGTAAAGGCTTTCATCGCCGAGCATCATGGCACGATGAGGGTGAGTTTCCTGTACCAGAAGGCCGTGGAGGCGGCTGGCGGCGAGTCTGACTTAGTGGATGAGTCGCAGTTCCGTTACCCTGGCCCGAAACCGCAGAGCAGAGAGACTCTATTGGTGATGCTGGCTGATGGCTGTGAAGCTGCAGCACGAGCGCGGCGCCCAGAGATGCCGGAGGAGTTGGCTGCGCTTGTGGACGAAATCTTTGAGGCACGTATGCGAGATGGCCAAATGGATGAGTGTCCAATCACTCTGAGAGAGCTGCGAGTGGTGCGGGATACGTACATTGAGCTGCTTCGGGCTGCATATCATCCACGGATACCTTATCCGCAGCGTGGCGCAGTCCAGCGTGAAGTACCTGGTTTGCCTCCCGCTGACGAAGGGACCGAGGAGGTGCCAGCTTCCTCTGAGGATCGCGTGGTGATTGAGGAACATGTGGTTTCTCTCGAGCCCGGCGGTGTGCAGGAAACATAACTCCTCGAAGGAGTAGATTATGGAGCATGTGGTTGAGGTCCAGGTGGAGGAGCATGTCGGTCCGGTGGATACGGGGCCGATTGTCAGAGCTGTGGAGGCGACGCTTGCCCGTCACGTCTTTGATGATCGGTGTGAGGTGGTGGTGGTGATCTCTGACGATACTGCTCTTGAAGATTTGAACCGGCGCTTTCGCGGGGTTCCAGAGCCCACAGATGTGCTGGCTTTCCCGGACGACACTCGCGGGCCGTTTGCCGGTGGCCCGAGTGGATTTCCGTATTACCTGGGTGATGTGGTAATCTCCTTGGATCGGGCTCGCGTTCAGGCGGAGGCCGTTGGTGGCTCCATTGAAGATGAGCTGAGTGTGTTGACCGTCCACGGGGTTCTTCATTTGCTGGGTTACGACCATGAGACGAAGCAGCAGAAGGATCAAATGTGGGCGATCCAGAGTGAGATTCTACAATCACTGGGTATTGATATCGCACTCCCAACATGAAATACGGGCGTAGACAAAGTGCTATGGACTGCAGTGAACACACGCTTTTGGCCAGCTTCCGATGTGCTCTAGAGGGTATCGTACATGTGGCGCGGGTAGAGCGAAACTTCCGACTCCATGTCTTGGCCGCTGTTGCGGTTGTTGCCGTGGGCCTCTGGCTGCGTCTGAGTTTGCAGGCCTGGGCTTCTCTCACTCTGACTATAGGAAGCGTCTTGGTTGCTGAACTCCTAAACACAGCAGCCGAGACACTGGTTGATCTAGTCAGCCCGGAATATCATCCACTGGCTAAGCGCGCCAAAGATATGATGGCGGGTGCAGTGTTGGTCATGGCTATCACTTCAGTTGTGGTGGGGCTTTGCGTGCTTGGCCCTCCCCTATGGACTCGTCTTGGGTTGGCAGGAAGGTAGGCGTATCTCAAGACTGTCGCGTCCTTGGGGTGTTCTCCACCGTTCACCGGTCATGGGATCGTAGAGCCCCATCTCTAATCTGTAACTCTCCGATGGGATGGGGACATCCAGTTGGTGTACCTGGAGGATCTGGTCTCCGGGACGGAGGCTGTAGGGGTCAACCCAGAGACCGTCGTCGACAGATACCATGGTGTCGCCATCCCAGAGGTGGGTATAGACTTTCAGGCGCGGGCCACTGTAGGTCCCTGGCGGCGGAGGGTTCGGCACAAGCGTTTCCTCCGGCAGTGGCAACGGGCCGCTGACCGACCACCATGTAAGCAAAGTGCACTGGGTTTGACTGGCCTCTGAGGGTACCCAGCTAACTGCGTCAAGTGTCAGGGCTTCAGCAAAGGGCTGCGCCTTCAAGGGGGTGCCCGTGAGGGCCTTCGTGATGGCGTTCTCTGGTGGTTCAGGGAAATCCACGTTGTATCCCCGCATACCCACCGGGGCTGATGCCTGTTGAGCTGTGTCAAGCAAGGTCTGCAACCAGGGGTGAGGCGTTCCTTCATCTTGGAGCACCACGTGGGTTGCCCCAGTAGGGAGGAAGACCAGGGCACGCTGGGGATTGACCCATCGTGGTTTGACGCTGGGACAACGGCAATCTGTGCGCCAGGCGACTTTGTCCCAGGGGCCGTACAGAAAGCTGCCTACCACTATCCCTGTGTCTGGCGGCTGGCGCCGCAGAAATGTTGCCAGATGTCGATAGTCGGCACGGTATAGGAAACGTACCATTGGCTCTGTCGGCCATGTGATGAAGTAGTCGTAGAGGTCGCGGGGTACAGTTGCTGCGACAAGAAGGAGGCTACTGATCGCGATAATCCCTCGCTTCCCGATGCGGAACAACCGGCCAGGCAGAGGAATAGAGGCTGCAGGGGCTGCCAATACAAGCGATGCGGCGGGCTGAGCGAGGATCGTGTGCCCATAGCTTGAAGGGGGGAGGCTGATCAACGCAGGTGCGATGCCAATGCCAAGCCACAGGAGCAGGAACCTGGCGGCGGGCCAGCTTTTCGATTTCAACAGGAGCCAGACCGTGCTTAGATAGAAGGCTATGGCGCCTGCTGTGGAGAAAACGGGGCGCTCGCTGACGTTGTACAACCACTCGGGATCCCCATGCGCGTGGGCCATACCCAGGGTTCGCCACGCGGTCTGGAGTAGGGGGATGGGGTTATGTTGCTGGAGTGCTTTCAAGGGTACCGCGAGCTCGCTGAGGCGTGCGTCGGCACCGGGTTGATGAAAGATCACCCAGAACATAGGGGCCGTGAGAAGTAATCCGACCGCCAAGCCTAGCGCTAAATGACTTAGACGTTTGCGTGGACGACCTAAGACTATCCACGCCACGATGAGCACCAGAGGCACAAGGCGTCCGGCATAGTACGTAAGTACGGCGCCGGCAATTCCCGCGCTTATGCCAGCCCAGCCCCATTGTGATGGCGTTTCGTCCCAGATCAGGCGCCACATCCAATAGAAAGCGAGCAGGGCCCACGGCAGTGTCCCGATGTGGCGAATGGCCACTCTGCTGTACATCAGGTTCCAGAAACTCGTTGCCATGAGCACACTGGCAAGCAGTGCTTCCCATCGTCCCAAGATGCGACGCCCCAACGCCCAGGTAAGGAGCACGCTCAATGTGCCCGCTGCAGCGCTGACAAAGCGGGCCGAGGCGATGTTGATCCCCGCACCTGCGATGATTAGTGCTCGAAGTGTGTGATAGAGGGGTTCATGACCGGAAGCCCCGGTGAAGTAAAGCACCGGGCCATGCGTGATAATGTGGGCTGAGAATGTGTAGAGCTCTATCAGATCATCGTCACGCCAACCAGGAGGGACCTCCGTGAGTAGGACCCACCGCAAGCCCCACGCCAGAACGAGCACTACGACGATGGCTTTCCTCTCCCATTGGCCGAGTCTGGTCATGGTGCAGGCTCCTGAAGGGGAATCAGCACACGAGTGGCGGGCGGCTTGCCTTGCTCCAGAATCGCTGGCGTTGTGATCTCGAGGCGGGTGACGTCCGCTCGTCGGTAGACACCGACCGCCAGCCAGAGGTGATCGGGAGCTTCTGCGGGGACCCTGAGCTGGTGGAGATGGAGAAATCTATCGCCATCTTTCCACTGCCAAGCTGGTGCAGCCAGTCGGTCATCCTGGGTGATGAGGTCCCCGTCCGCGTCTAGCACATGGACAAACATGACGAGTTCGTCTTGAGAGGGGGTGTGGATATCCCAGCCGGTCAGGAGACGTAGCGTACGGGAGTTATCATCAGCCTTCTCGCAGTCGATCGTATAACCATCTAGCGTGAGGCCGTCACCGAAGACAACGGGCGAGGCCAGTCTTGTCTTCGTTTCTTGAGGAGGGGGATCCCCCGGAGCCAGTGACAGATTGCGCCGGGCGTTGTGTTCCCATCGCTCCCATGAGCGATTAGCCAGCCACTGGTAGATGTTCACGGTAGGAGGAATGTCGTCTGGGCGGAGGCGCAGGGTAGCTTCCTGACTGATGTCGGGTGTAACCAGGGTCCATAGGGCAGGCGGCGGCTGTGTCTGGGCCTCGACAATGAGCCGAGCCGCCCCGCGCGGGACGAATAGTGCCCACCGTCCGTCGACCCAATGGAGATCGAGGTCTTCTCGTCGCAGGGTGGCTTCGACGGTGTAAGGGTCATGGAATTTGCCTGGATATAGGGTCGTAAGTACTGTCGGTAGCTCAGGGTCCCCATTAGTCTCTAGCCACCGGCTGAGCATCACAACATGGTGATGATAGGCTACGCGCACGTCCCGTTGCTCTGCCCATCTGACGAAGTACGCGTTGGCGCTTTCGACACCAGTGCTCACTGCAGCAAGTACACCCAACAGTGCTAGAGCCGTCTGACTCCGAGCAGAGAGCTGGGTAGCCCACTGAACGACTGTCAGTGCGCCACTGCTGGTGAGTAGGAATACGGCAGGCATCGCAGCAATGGCATGCAGCAGATTATAGGCAGGTGGTGCGAGCAACGCCGGGGCAACACCCGCTGCGAGCCACCATAGAAGGAAGCGATGACGGTAGTCGCGCAGGTGCAGAGTTGCTCTTGTCACACCCACAAGGAAGGTGCCCGCAAGCAGTGGTTCGAGCCCGGCGCGTCCGGCGATGTTGTACAGCCAGAAAGCATCCCCTCGCCATAACAGCATCGGAAGGCTTGAGGCGATATTTCGCGCGAGTGGGATGGGATTGCCCCCGCGGAGCGCCTGAAGCGCGCTGCCAAGCTGGGAGACCCGCTGCTCAACACCGGGATGATGCAGAAGGTAGAGAAACAACGGTGTCGCGATGAGGAGTGCTAGAAAGAGAGCCCATTGAGTTCCTGCCCGTATCTTCTGAAACCTGCGTAGGTCCAGGAACTTCGTGCTCAGCAGATAACCGATGAAGAGAAGTGGCATGCCACGGCTGGCCATGTAGGTGTAGATGCTGAGGCCAAGCGCCGCTCCGGTGAGGCTGTACCATTTCCTGGCTCTACGTCGGTCCATGGTGGCCGATGCATGATCGTAGGCCCACGCTGTAACCGCGAGTAGGGCAGGCAGCGTGGGGGCGCGGAGGCCCACCCGTGCCATCATCTGCGCCCAAAAGCTGATGGCGTATACTGTTAGCACTATGTGCGTCGCGCGTCGTCCCCACCATCGTTGTGCCAAAGCAGTTGTTATAATGCACTGTGCCAGCGCCCATCCCACTGTGGTCAACCGCAACGTGAAGATACTTTGGCCCAATGCGGCAGTTGTGATCGCGAGACTGTAGTTGTAGAGAGGTTCATGACCATAACCGGTCGGGAAATAGATCCGATGCACACCATGGAGGATGCCCATCGCATCATGTGCGTTACTGGCTTCGTCGTGTGTGAGGCCCGGTGGTACACGCTCAAGGCTGGCCGTGCGGAGAGTCACGATGATCAGGAGCAACAGTACTGTGATCGCCCACCAGATCCCTTGTGTTACATGCTTGTCACTCACGGCGGCTATGGTATCGTATTTTCTGCATTAAGGAAGTGGGATTCTCTTTGCCCCAGGCGAAGAGACGTGTATACTCTGCCATGCTTGCACGGAGGAGGTGCTTGAGGATGGGGGTCGCGCGGGATATCGCGTTGGTATTCTTGGCTTTGCAGGCGTTGATTGCGGCGCTGGTGCCTTTGGTGTTCATTGTGACGCTTGCTTATGGCATGTTCCGCCTCATTCCGGCGGTGCGCCGCTTCCTCTTGCGTGCTCAGGAGTCCGCATTTCATGTGTATGAGGTCGTTGATGATGTGGCGAGCAAAGCGGTCTCTCCATTGATCGCGCTCCACGCCTCCGTGGCCTGGATTGCATCGGTGACCACACGCATTCTCACTTTTGGGAGGAGAAACCGGAGATGAATCAAGCAAAGACTCGAGCGATGGCGATTGGTGGAATTGTAGGAGCTCTCTTAGGTATGGTGGCTGGATTGATCTACTATAATTCCTATGTGGCTGTGGATGAAGAGGGTAGGGAACATCTACCAGCCCCTTCAGCTTCGATAGCCGTGAAACTTGGTCTCAGTTTGCTGGGCGTCTTGCGCCTGATCGCTGAGTGAGAGAGAGTCTGTGCAGCCACGGGTTGACGCGCAGTTCTCGCTGCAATACCGTTGTGTCTCCGTGCCCAGGCAGAATTTGAGTTTCGGGAGCAAGACCAAGCAGTTTGCGGAGGCTTGTGCTGAGCGCGCGAGGGTCGCCGCCGGGCAAATCGGTACGCCCAACGTTGCCTGCGAACAGGGTGTCTCCTGTTATCAAAGCGGCATCGGGGGTGACGTAGAGGCAGATGCTGCCGGGCGTGTGTCCTGGTGTTTCAATAACGGATAGGCAGCACGTGGTGCCACTGGGGCCTATCAGGGTCAGAGCGGTGTTCTCTTTCAGATCGAGAGTGGGTGTTGGGGAACTCGGAATCTGAAATCCGAAGTCCGATGCTCCACCACCACTCATTAGAAGGGGCCGGTCTGAGCTGTGGATGCCCAGAGCGACAGAAGCCGTCACGAAGAGCCCATTCCCTAGAACATGGTCGAAGTGGCCGTGGGTGTTGAGCACATACCGTAGCCGAAGATCATGTCCCTGGAGTACCCGGTCCACAGGGGCTCTATCTGTGATTCCTGGATCGACTATTGCGGCCTCTCCGTGATCTTCGGGGAAAATGATGTAGCAGTTGGATCCCAAGAGACCTATTGGCAAACGAATGATCACGGTCTACTCTCCCTATTGCCGGTTTGACTGTACTATTCTACCATGATTGTCGGGAGGCGTTGCATGGAAAGCGAGAGGGCGGCACAGGCTTTGGAGCGCGCCGAGATGATGGGCCTTGATGGTTTGGCTCTTATGCCAGGGCCAAATCTTCGGTACTTGACGGGCTTGTCTTTTGTGATCAGTGAGCGCCCCATTGTAGTTTTCCTTCCGATCGACGCAGAGCCTTGTGCGGTAGTACCTGAATTCGAAGCAGCCAGGATGCAAGCGATTGGGTTGCAGACGTTTGGCTACAGTGACGAAGAAGGCTATGCTTTGGCTTTCCACGAGGCTTGTGTTCATCTTGAGTTGGCCGACACAAGACTCGGCGTAGAAGCACTACGCATGCGATTGCTGGAAGCAAGGGCTTTGATGCGATACGCACCCGGCGTTGAATTGGTTCCAGCAGATGACCTGTATGCTGAGCTGCGAAGCATCAAGAGTGTAGCTGAGCTAAACGCCATGGAACGCGCCGTGCGAGTGGCCGAGTCGGCATTCTCACAGTGGGTGACTCAGTTGCGGGTAGGGGTTACAGAGCGTGAGGCCGCTGGGCAACTCGTGGCTCTGTTGCTGACTGGAGGGGCTGACGGTTTGGCTTTTGATCCCATTGTCGCCTCAGGTCCGAACGGTGCCCTTCCTCATGCGGTGCCGGGGGATCGCCCTCTCCGGGAGGGCGATTGGGTGGTGGTCGATTGGGGCGTCACAGTGGACGGATATGCGTCAGATTTGACGCGTGTGCTTGTCGTGGGAGAGCCTGGCGGCCCGCTCGCCAGAGCCCACGAGCTTGTGGTTGCAGCTAATGAAGCCGCCTGTCGAGTCGTGGCCCCAGGTACCCTCGCGGAGGCCGTGGATGAGGCCGCGCGGTCCGTGATCGAGAACTACCATTACGGCGAATACTTCACACACCGCACGGGCCATGGATTGGGATTGGAAGCACACGAGTCCCCTAACATCGTCGCGGGCAATCGGCAGGTCTTACAGCCCGGAATGACCTTTACCATTGAGCCTGGGATCTATCTGCCTGGTGTTGGTGGCATCCGCATAGAAGATGACGTTGTTGTCACCTCGCAGGGGGGGATGAGACTTTCCGCGCTGCCCCACGCTCCCTTCGTGATTCAGGCTTGAAGCGCTGTTTGGTTGCTGCGTTACCCGCACTTGTCACCCCGCGTTGAGGTCAGTTTTGCAGTCACAGCGATACGACATTTCCTTAATCGCCGTCTTTGTGGTAGAATCCCGGCGGTCTAGGGAGGAACTTAAATGACTGATGAAGCAGTGTATTTGACGTCGGAAGGTAAGGCCAAACTGGAGCGCGAGCTTGAGGAGTTGGTCAATGTGCGTAGACCGGCGCTTGCGGAGCGCCTTCGTTTTGCGATCCGACAAGGCGATCTGTCCGAGAACGCGGATTATCAGGCCGCGAAAGAGGAACAGGCCTTTCTGGAGGGTCGCATCCGTGAGATCCAACAGAAGTTGCGCCATGCCGTGCTAATCGAAAAAGATCACAGCGGCGACGGCCGAGTAAGGTTGGGTAGTGAGGTCACAGTCGTCGAGGTAGGCAGTGACGAGGTCGAGACCTATCATCTGGTGGGTCCCACGGAGGCCGACCCGTCTCAAGGAAAGATCTCCCATGAGTCCCCCCTGGGGCGTGCCCTGCTTGGGCGCGTAGTAGGGGATCAAATCGTGGTACATGCTCCAGTTGGGGAGATTCGGTTCCGAATCCTGGAAGTCGCTTAGGCTCTACACACCAAGACGTCCGATGCTCAACGGGCGCCATCATGGCGCCCGTTGAGCATGTGTTAAACCGTGGTGAACGCTCAGCATTCGCTGTGTCCGCAGGCATAGCATCGACGGCAGCCTTCTTCATTCACCAATGCTGCCTGACCGCATGCTGGACATAGGTCTCCCACTTGAAAGAGCGCCAGACTCGGTTGCGACGGTACTGGTTCGCTGGCGGTGGAGGGCTGTGTTTCTGTATCCTCTTCGGTCTCTCGCAGATAGCTATCGAGCACATGCGCGACGCCGTCTGGTAAACTCAGTACGCGGCTATGACCAAATCCCATAGAACGTCTGCCGCCAATGCCGCTGAGTTGTTGGACGACCTTCTCCAATCGTTCACGGGGCGGCATAGGTGACGGCAGTCTCAGGACAAGGGAGATCAGCCTGCCTATGGCTTCGGCAACTGCCGCTGTGTCAGATCCTGCTTTTCCGACGTTCAGAAAGACCTCAAAGGGTTGGTCGTCGCCGTTGATATTGATCGTAACGTAGGCAGTCCCTAGCGGTGTCTGCGACTGATATGTGATTCCGCGCAAAGAGCGAGGCCTTGGTCTGACGTGTATAGCTGGTTGCGGGCCAGGCTGCATCTGTGACGGTGCCAGCGAGGTGCCGCCATCTCCGTCCTCATTCGACTCTTTGCTCTGTCCTTCCTTGCGTTGACGGGTCTCCTGCGTCTCGAGTACCTCTTTATCTCTGGAGCCCGCTACGTAAACCGTCAATCCCTTGCAACCAAGTTTCCAAGCCAATTTGAAGGCGTCCGCGATGTCATCAGGCGTTGTCGTTGGAGGGAAGTTGATGGTCTTGCTGATGCTGGCATCGACGAAGACCTGGAAAGCAGCCTGCATGCGGATGTGTTCTTCGGCGGCAATGTCCGAGGCGACCACGTAGGTCTTGCGGATCATTTCAGGGACATCCATCACGTTCTGGCAGCTTCCGGTCAGACTGACCTGCTCTAGGATAGCGGCCTGCGTGCTTTCATCCACCCCTGCGTCAGTCAGTGCCTGCTTGAAGCGGGGACTGACATAGCGCAAAGGCAGGACTTCATCTGCTTCGTGGACATAGCGGGTGTATGCCAGGGCGAAGACCGGCTCACAACCGTAACCTTCGGCTCCAGCGACGGTAGCGATAGTGCCAGTTGGCGCGATGGTCAACTGGGCTGCGTTACGGATGCCATGCTCGGCTATCCCCGCGAGGACTTTCGTCCAATCTATCGGGGGGCGACCCCAGTCGTGAGTTGGGCCACCGCCGAGCCAGTCCGGCCATGACGGCGGTTGCCACGTCAGCGCCTTGGGGTCGTACACGCTCCCCTCAATAGCCGGGAAGGGGCCACGTGCACGGGCGAGCTCGATGCTAGCCAGCATGGCATGATAACGGATGAACTCCATGAGCTGTGCGGCTAGTTCCTGTGCTTCCGGGCTACCATACCGGACACCCATGTGGTAGAGCAGGTCAGCAAATGCAAGAATGCCCAACCCGATCCTCCGGGCTCTGTGAGCCGCTTCCTTGAGCTGGGGAACCGCCGGGACGTAGGCGTTTGCAGTGACCACATCATCCAAAAAGCGCACGGCGATGTGGACTGTGCGGGCGATCTCGCTCCATTCGATGCGGGGCTGCTGTGTGTTTTCATCGATGCCCAGATGTCTTGCGAGGTTAATTGCTCCCAGACAGCAGTTCTCGTAAGGCATAAGGAACTGCTCTCCGCACGGGTTGGTGCTCTCATAGCGTCCGAGGGAGGGGATAGGATGATCGCGCTGCGCAGTGTCAAGGAACAGCAGGCCTGGTTCCCCGTTGCGCCAGGCTTGATATACGATCCGTTCAAAGAGGTCACGGGCGCGCACCGTCTTATAGCGCTTCAGGGGAATGCCCTTTTCTACAGCGGCCTCAAAGGTGCCGCGGAAATGACGATAGGCGGGCTGCGCGACGTCGGGAAACCGCAGATCCCACTGAGCATCCTCTTCAACGGCGCTCATGAAGTCGTCGAGGACACCGACCGAGATGTTGAAATTGGTAATGGCCTCCTCGCTCGTCTTAGCGGTGACAAATTCCTCAATATCGGGATGATCCACTCTGAGCACTGCCATATTGGCGCCCCGGCGCGTGCCCCCTTGGGCTATTTCACCAAAGGCTTTGTCGTACACGCGCAGGAACCCTACCGGCCCAGTAGCTCGTCCCATACTGGAGACCACGAGGCTATTCTTAGGCCTGAGCCTGGAGAAGCTAAATCCGTTGCCGCCGCCGGTTTGTTGGATGAGTGCTGCGTCTCTTAGTGTCTGAAATATCCCTCCCGGCTCGCGTCCCATATCGTCCTCAACTGGAAGGACGAAGCATGCAGCCAACTGTCCCAGGGGGGTACCTGCTCCTGTGAAAGTGGGGGAGTTGGGGATAAATCGTAGGTGGGTCAGGAGCTTATAGAACAGGTCCTCCGCCTCTTCAGGATTGCCCTCCAAAGTTTCCTCTGCTGCCGCCACATGGCGCGCAACGCGGCGAAACATCTCGGCAATATTCTCTGACGGCTGTCCTTCAGCATCCTTGCGCAGATAGCGGCGTCTCAGGACCTCGAGGGCGTTCTCTGAGAACTGAGCTTCCAGTTCCTCTTCTGACAACAGCGACAGCGCATCCAAGTTCATCTCCTGCCTCCTACAATATGTATTCTCGCTGGTAACACGTAACCCGCCCACGCTGCCATGGGCGGGGTGCGTTCGACACGTCTCATCTGTCATCGTTGGGCGCGCAGCCGATCAATCTCAGCACGAATAGCCTCGAGATCCCTGAGCCCCATGTAGACGATAGCATATCGGATATAGGCTACTTCATCGAGTTTGCGAAGCTCCTCGATTACGATATCGCCAATCATCTGGCTGGACACTTCCGTCTTACCAGTCTGGCGAATGAGGTACTCGACGCGTTCCACGATACGATCCAGATCCTCTGCAGAGATTGGCCGGCGCGCACAAGCGATTCGCAGTCCAGACATCAGCTTCTCTGGGTTGAATTCCTCTCGGCGTCCGTCGCGCTTTACCACCAGTGGATTCGTCAAGATCGCACGCTCGATGGTGCTGAATCGCTGGCCGCAATCCACACATTCACGGCGTCTGCGCACACTTCCTTGCGCATCGTGCCTCGTGTCTACTACTTTCGTGTTGTCGGAACCACACAGTGGACACCTCATCTGGGCACTCTCCTATCTGAGGCCACAACCCCTGGGGGTAGCAAACCAAGGTTCTTTGCTCAATATTGTAGCACGGTGTATGGCAT
>CAYLRT010000032.1:0-21997 GCA_964385885.1 uncultured Anaerolineales bacterium
GTATAATTACGGGTGTTGTACATGATAGTGATACGGCTGGGGCCAGGAAAGGAGTGAAAAATGGACCAGGGTGGTGGGGACCTGTTGTGGCTAGCGCTTTTGGGCTTCATGGTTGTGGTTCTTTTCCTGCCTCAGTGGTTGGCGCGGCGCCGACAGAAGAGGCAAAAAGAGTCACTGCAGATAGGTGATCAGGTGCTTACGATCGGTGGGTTTATCGGGGAACTCACTTATCTCGATCTCGAGCAGAATGTCGCTCGCCTTAAGCTGGCAGAAGGTGTGGAAGTGCAAATTGTGCCAGGAGCCATTAGTGGTAAGCGCGCCTCGCAGGAGACCTCCTCGCGTACCCCCTCGGACTCGCTGAATGCAACAGAATCTGGAGATGGGGCGCGAAGTGCTGCGGGTGACGGGCGGTAAATTCCTTCTTCGTACCAGATGATCCATGTATCTGTCTGTCGCGGTATCTAAGATCAATCGTTGGGCCGTGCGCGAGAGTGGCGATACGCTGGAGATGATCGAGCGACCGCATGGGGGATTGTCTTTCGTTCTGGCCGACGGCCAAAGCTCGGGGCGGGGAGCCAAGGCAATCAGTGCCCAAGTAGTGCGTAAGATCATCACGGACTTGGCCGAGGGTGTCCGCGACGGCGCTGCAGCCAGAGCAGCAAACGATCTGCTGTATGCGCAACGCCACGGGCGGGTCTCGGCGGAATTGGTGATCCTTTCGGTGGAGCTGGACAGCGGGCTGTTGATCATCACGCGATGTGGGCAGACCCCCGTCTTCGTGCGGCTTCCCGGAGAAGAGGTTGAGTTCCTGGAATCTGAGTCGCCGGCGCTCGGTTTCTATCGCATGGCTCGCCCTGTGATCGATCATGTTCCGCTGACGCCGGGGTTGCTCGTCGTGGCGTGTACTGATGGTCTGATCAATGCGGGCAGTACCCATCGGCAAGTGTGGGATGTTGGGGAGGCTATCGAGTCACTCTGGCAGGTGGACGGTTCTGCTCAGGGGATAGCAGATGGGCTGATGGCCCGCGCCTTGGAGCTCGATGATGAACGTCCGAGAGATGATATCAGCGTTGTGGCTCTGCATGTGACGTCGGGGCCCGAGGTCGGCCCCAGGCGGATGATTGTAGAGATGCCTTTGCCAAATCGTTGAACTTCCTCGAGTTGTTCTCCTAATATGCGTGTCGTTCGGATCGGCAGTTGTAACTCTCGGTCTCGAGGGCGGTCCGTACCTTTGATAGGGATCGTGGGTCCATGCGCTTCTGGTAAGTCCACCCTAGCTCTCTCTCTCAGAGCTGCTGGTTATGCAGTCAAGGAGATTGCGCAGGAGCACTCGGTTGTCCCCGACATGTGGCAGCGGTTGACCTCTCCCGATGTGTTGATCTACTTGGATGTAGATCCGGCCGAAGGTGCTGCGCGGCAAGGGCTGGATGTGATCCCGAGTTGGTGGAGAGAGGAGCGTGAGGTCAGGTTGAGGCACGCTAGAGAGCACTGTGATGTGTACGTTGACACTACTGGCATGACACCGTCTGCTGTAGTGTCGAGGATATTGATGGCCTTGAACGAATTGGGTATACCTTGTGTGGCCCGGAGGTAAATCGACACATGCGATCAGGAGGTGTGACGCCGCCAGCTGTAGCTTTCGTGGGGTACTCAGGAAGTGGGAAGACCACTTTCCTTGCAAAAGTTGTGACATTGCTTACGGATCGCGGGGTCAGTGTAGGTGTCATTAAGCACGCTCCCCGCCATGTCAGTGGCTCTGATCGTCGTGCTACCAAGGACTCGGATAGATTCTGGGAGATCGGCGCTGCTCACGTGGCGTTGGTCGCTTCTGATTATGTCGTGCATAAATGGCGGTCCGTGGTCCCGCCGCCCGTCGAGGAGGTGGTCAGCTCAATGTCGCAGGTTGACCTAGTTCTGGTCGAGGGGTTCAAGCAGAGTTCCCTGCCCAAGGTTGAGATAGTTCGTGCTGCCTGTCACCCTGCGCTTTTACCTGGTCTGTCTGCGCGTGTTGCGTTAGTAACCGATGTTGTTGGGCTTGAGTGCGATGTGCCACGTTTCTCGTTTGATCAACCTGAGGCTGTCGTAGAGTTCCTGATGTGTCGCTTCCTGTCTCAGTGCAAAGAGTTGACCTAGGGGCCTAATGGGGACTTGGAGAGAGGTTGAGCACACCGCTGACTTGGCGATTTGGGTGTGTGGCTGTGATCTATCTGATCTCTTTACCTCTGCTGCGCAGGCGATGATGTCGTTGATGGCAAGGCCCGATGAGAGCGCACAACCAGTTGCCCTTGGGGTTTGTTTGGACAGCTATGATTTGGAGGCGTTGTTGGTGGATTGGTTGAACGAGCTGCTCTACTTGAGCGAACGTCACAATGTGGTCTTCACCGCAATCGATATTAGACGCATGGAGGGGACCTCGCTGGAGGCACAGCTTGGCGGCTATCCGATTGCACGGCGGTTGCGGGGCATCAAGGCCGCGACATACCATGAGCTTGAGATCGAGCGGACCGCTGAGGGTCTTTGTACCCAGATCGTCTTTGATGTATAGGGGCCGTGGGATCTTGGGAGATGGGAGGTAATGCAATGGTCCGAAAGCAGGACTTCCGAAAAGTGACGCCGTACGTTTGGGAGTTACCCAAAGATGTCGACCGCCGCATGCGTGTGCCTGCGCGCGTCTACGCCAGCGAGAAGCTCTTTGAGCAGGCATTCCGGGATCGATCCATCGAACAGCTTGTCAATGTAGCGATGCTCCCGGGCATCGTGCGCTATGCCATGGCAATGCCGGACATCCACCAGGGATATGGCTTTCCCATTGGCGGTGTGGCAGCTTTCGACTATGAGCAAGGCATTATATCGCCAGGCGGAGTTGGATATGACATCAACTGCGGCGTGCGAATGTTGGCCTCGAACCTTGAATACGAGGAGGTGGAACCGTACCTTGAGGAGTTGGCCAGCACCCTTTATCACAAGTGTCCAAGTGGAGTGGGTGGGAAAGGCATTATTCGGCTTTCTTGGTCGGAGTTGGAGGCGGTTCTGGAGGAGGGCGCTTCCTGGGCATGTCGGAAGGGGTATGGAGATCAAGAGGATCTCCTCCGCACAGAAGAGGGTGGTTGTCTCCCACAGGCTCGAGCCTCTGCCGTACCCGATCGAGCCAAGGAGCGTGGAAGGCCTCAACTTGGCTCTTTGGGTGCCGGTAACCACTTTCTGGAGATCGATATCGTCGATGAAGTCTATGATGCTGATGTGGCTGAGGCCTTCGGGCTCCAACTCAATCGAGTTGTGGTGCAGATTCATTGCGGTTCCCGCGGCTTGGGCCATGAGGTGTGTACACAGTACTTGAGACGTCTGCAAGACGCACCTCGTCGCTACAGCATCACCGTACCTGATCGTGAGTTGGTCGCTGCTCCAGTGGAGTCTCCGGAAGGTCAAGACTATCTGGCGGCCATGGCTGCTGCGGCTAACTATGCTTTCGCCAATCGACAGGTATTGGCCTATGCCGTTCGACTGGGGTTCGAGGATGTGCTGGCGGGCAAAGTATCTAACTGGGCCTTGTGGCAGGTGTACGATGTGGCACACAACATTGCAAAAGTTGAGAGCCACATGGTCGAGGGCAAAAAGAAACGCTTAGTAGTACATCGCAAAGGGGCCACCCGTGCCTTTCCACCGGGTCACCATGATCTACCATCGATCTATCAGGCCACCGGACACCCCGTCCTTGTACCTGGCTCCATGGGTACGGCATCGTATGTGTTGGTTGGAACTGAGCAGAACCTGGCGCTCACGTTTGGCTCGACATGTCACGGGGCGGGTCGGACTATGAGCCGCCGTGCTGCAGCCAGGAGTGCACGGGGAGAATCCATACGTGGTACACTGCGCGGGCAAGGGATCCGAGTGTGGGCGCGCAGCATGCGTGGTTTGGCAGAAGAGGCACCAGCCGCTTACAAAGATGTCAGTCTGGTCGTCGACGCCGTGGCTGGAGCCGGGATCGCGCGCAAAGTGGCGCGTGTCCGGCCAATTGCCGTTATCAAGGGTTAAGTTGTTGTGTCTGTCTTAGCTGGCAGGATGCGCCAGACATTCTTTGATTGTGTCACCCAGGCGGCGAATCCCTTCGACGATCATGTCTGGAGTGGCGTTTGAGAAATTGAGGCGCATGGCATGGTGGCCACCGTCTTCGTGTGGATAGAAGTTTACGCCTGGAACATAGGCGACCTTGCGTTCCAGCGCCGTCTGCAACATGGTCACTGTGTTGATCGGTTCAGGCACTCGGGCCCAGAGGAATAATCCCCCCTGAGGGTGTGTCCAGTTACACTCTTGCGGCCAGAACTCCGCAAGAGCGTCTAGCATAGTATGCATTCGCTCCCCATATGCGGACCGCAACTTCCGTACGTGTGCTTTGAGTATACCTCTCTGAGCAATGTCGTTAGCAATCATCTGATCGAAAGTGCTGGTGTGCAGGTCGGCTCCCTGTTTGGCCTGGACCAACCGCTGACGAATTTCCTCAGGGGCGACCACCCAGCCGATGCGCAATCCTGGCGCGAGGGTCTTTGAGAAGGTTCCCAGATAGATGGTCCGTTCGGGTGCCAAAGCGGTGATCGGAATGATATCTTCGCCTTCATAGCGCAGCGCCCCGTAGGGATCGTCTTCCACAATCAGGAAATCGTATTTGCGCGCCAGCTCAACAAGGTGACGACGCCGCTCTTCGGGAAGCGTGGTGCCTGCCGGGTTGTGGAAATTGGGCAGCACATACACGAACCGGACTTTTCTCTCATTGAGTATGGGCTCAAGACGGCTGACCTGCATCCCGTGATCGTCGAGCGGCACTGTCATGAACTCGGCCTCGTATGCTCGCCATGACTGGATGGCCCCGAGATAGGTCGGCCTGGCGGTTATCACCGCAGCCTCCGGATCAATGAAAACTTTGCCAATGAGGTCAAGTGCTTGTTGGGACCCTGTAGTAATTAGCACGTTGTCTGGGCTGTGGTCAATACTATATCTTGCCATTGCGTCTGCCAGCCAGGTGCGGAGGGGAAGGTGGCCCTCAGTGGTGCTATACTGCAACGCTGTTTTGGCGTTATGTTGCAACAGGTAACTGCAGGCCTCCTCGATCTCGCGTACTGGGAACAGCTCCGGTGCTGGCAGCCCACCCGCGAATGAGATGACATCGGCTAGTTGCGTGATCTTCAAGAGTTCACGGATGGCAGAACTTCGCATCTGGTTTGTCCGTCGAGCGAGGAACCGTTCCCAGTTGAGCGGAGCATTCGATGAGACTGTATGGATCGTCATAGCTTTACCCCCGCATGTGGCGATAGATCTTCCTAATTGATTCTAGGCCCGATTGTTGGGCGTGACAACTGATGAACCTCCTTAATCCGCCGTGAACAAGGGCGAAGCCCAGGTTCATCTGGTCTTGTCATCCGCTTGTCGTGGCCAGTGGGTATGCTAGAATGAATTTAATGAGTCAGATCGACATCGGTGTTGTCATCGTTAACTACAATACCAAGACACTCCTGCGACGATGTTTGGCGAGCCTCTTACGCAATGAAGGAGTGCGATTCCAGGTCTGTGTTGTCGACAATGCCTCGCAAGACGGGAGCGCCGACATGGTGGCGGAAGATTTTCCCGGCGTGGCACTTCAGCGCAACCCTGTTAATGTGGGGTATCCAGCAGCAAACAACCAGGGGTTGCGTTACTTGGGATTCCCGGGGCCCTCAGCCCCACGGTATGCTCTTCTTCTCAACGCTGATACCGAAGTTCCACCTGATGCTCTTGCAAAAGTTGTGGCGTTCGCAGATCAGCATGCGGATGCGGGTGTTGTGGGCCCCAAATTAGTGCGACTTGATGGGTCGCTCGACCTTGCCTGTCGGCGCTCTTTTCCGACTCCTAGAATCGCTTTCTACCGCATGGTGGGGCTATCTAAGATCTTTCCCAGAAGTCGGATTTTTGGTCAGTACAACCTCACCTATCTCGATGAGGACATGACGGCAGAAGTGGATTCGGTCGTGGGGGCCTTCATGCTTGTGCGTCGAGAGGCGATGGTGGATGTTGGGTTGCTCGATGAGACCTTTTTCATGTACGGGGAAGATCTTGATTGGGCTTATCGAATTAAACGCGCTGGATGGCATGTCTATTACTACCCGGAAGTAACCGTGTTACACGTGAAGCGGGCAGCAAGTCGGCAGAACCCGCAAGCCAGGGTCGAGTTTTGGCGTTCTATGGAGATTTTCTACCGCAAGCACTACGCGGCTGGGACCTCTCCTCTTGTGCATTTTGCGATCCTCAGTGTTGTCAGACTCTTGACAAGGTGGACAGCATGGCGCGTACATCTTCTGCAGCGGTGAGTCCGGCCCAAGCCGCTCGTCTGTTCGTCGGGCTCCTGTTGTTGACAGATGTGTTGATGGGAGCGCTGGCATTCAATCTGGCCTATGCCTTGCGGGTTTCCATTCCTTTTCCAGAACCAGCGCAGGGCGTAAGGCCCTTCACTGATTTCTTGCCTATGTTGCTTATCCATGTGGGCGCTCTAGTCGCCGGCTTTGTCTTTGCTGACCTCTATAGGCTGCACCGCGTGTCTCGGGTTGATGAATTCTCATCTATTGTGGTTGGGGCGACGGTAGGGACGTTGATGGGAATTGCTCTCGATTCGCTCCTGTTGCGCGGGCTGGTCGCGGACCGGGATTACCCGCGAGTCATGATGTTGTATGCTTGGCTGTTGTCCATCCTCTTGGCGACTCTGGGCCGATTGCTCAACGACTGGCTACGACGTAGACTGACCCTGCGCGGTTGGGGGCGTCGACGTGTCTTCGTAATCGGTACAGGCGATATTGCCCGTATGATTCTGCAGAAGATCGTCTGGACCCCTGAATTGGGGTATGACGCAGTCGGCGTTGTGGCTATGTCCGAAAGTCATGAACCAGATATCGTGGGCGTTCCTGTTGTTGGAACT
The DNA here is from genome assembly GCA_964385885.1 of uncultured Anaerolineales bacterium. Classification (GTDB taxonomy): domain Bacteria; phylum Chloroflexota; class Anaerolineae; order B4-G1; family SLSP01; genus PWVB01. Next base: position 6,938 of record CAYLRT010000032.1, read on the forward strand.
GCCCAGGCTTTGGGATCGCTGGTGGATGCTTACCAGATTGACGAGGTGATTATCGCGCTGGCAGAAGAAACACCTCACCGGGATCTGCTGTGGCTGATCTCGCAATGTGAACGCGGGCGAGTGACCATCCGGGTCTATCCCGATCTTTTCCAAATCATGGCAAGCTCTGTGAGCATCAGTGAGCTGGGTGGTGTGCCGATCCTCACGGTACGCGATATCGCGCTAACGGGGTGGAGGCGCACAGCCAAGCGGGTCATGGATGTTGTGGGCGCGGGAGTGGGTCTTATTCTGTTGTCCCCGGTTATGATGCTGATTGCGGTACTCATCAAGCTGGAGTCGCCAGGGCCTGTTTTCTATGTGCAGGAGCGCATGGGGCTTGACGCCCGGCCGTTCCCGATCATCAAGTTCCGTTCTATGCGCGTTGATGCAGAGAGGGAAGGTCCAGGTTGGACCACAGCGGATGACCCGCGGCGCACTAAGATTGGCAGCTTCCTGAGACGGACTAACCTGGATGAGTTACCACAGTTCATCAACGTCTTGATCGGGCACATGAGTCTTGTGGGCCCTCGTCCGGAGCGTCCCGTGTATGTGGAGCAATTCCGCCGAAGCATTCCACGTTACATGGATCGCCATCGCGAGAAGGCGGGGATGACGGGATGGGCTCAGGTCAACGGCTATCGTGGCGATACTTCAATTGTCGAACGGACGAAATACGATCTCTGGTACATCGAGAACTGGTCACTTCTCCTGGATATCAAGATCATCATTCGCACCCTGCTACAAGTGTTTAAATCCCCTAATGCCTACTGAATCTCAGAAGTGAGGTCTCGTGATGACCGGAAACTCCTCTCCTTCGGTGCCTTCAACGCGGTACGACGAGCAGTACTTCTTACACGTCTGTGAAGGTTATGAGGAATTCCAATCCAGTGAGGGCGCCTATTTGTCCAAACGACTCGCTGAGGCCCTCGCTATCGCTGGTATAGCCGAGGGCATGCGGATACTCGACGTGGGATGTGGGCGGGGCGAGATCTTACTGCGGACCTCAGCTTTGGGAGCTCAGGCATACGGCATTGACTATGCTACCGCTGCTGTGCGCCTGTCGCGAGATCTCGTGCGCCATCATGCGCAGTCGGACGGCCTTCCGGTCGGTGTCTACCAGGCGTCGGCATTGGATCTCCCTTTCCCTTCCAATACGTTTGATCGCGTGTTGATGTTGGACATTGTCGAGCATCTTTACCCGAACGAGCTCACTTCCGCATTGGGTGAAGCGTACAGGGTGCTTCGACCGGGGGGGCGGATCGTTATCCACACAGCGCCGAATGTCTGGTATGACCGATACGCCTATCCGATTGTCAGGCTTGTGCGCATTGCGATGGGGCAGGGAGGGGCCTACCCGAGAAATCCCCGGGCAATTATCCCCGAGAACATCCATGTACACGTCAACGAGCAATCTGCTCTTAGCCTCTGGCTTTGCCTGTATCGTCATGGCTTTCGGCGCGTGAAGACATGGCTGAGCACTCCTCCCCAGCAACGACAAGAGCCTCTGGTTTTCCGCCTTGCGCGGTGGGTGCTTTTCAATGTTCCTCCTTTTCGTTGGCTGTTTGAGCGTGAGGTCTTTGCCGTGGGGGAGAAATGAAAGACCATCGCTACGTCGACGAGCTGTCAATCGAGGAACTTGAGCGGATTCTTCGGATTAGACGACGCCAGGAACGACTTCGCCGTCTCGGGAATCGCCCTATGGCCTCTGACCCTCTTACACAGGTCCCCTCCGACGGTAGAGGCGTTGAGAATGAGAGTGTTCTAGAGAGATCCTTGCCAGACAGCGTGGCGGTGTCCCAAGCTAGTGCTGTATTTGAGGCGCGGCGTCAACGCCGGCCAATCAAGTGGCGTTGGGTTTGGGATCGGTTCTTGTTGCTGGTTGAGGTGTTGGCTGTGGTAGGCTTGTTGCTTGTCTTTGCGCAATTGCTTTCCACCATTTCACTGATGAACGAAGAGAGCCGTGAGGCTCAAATCGTGCCCACTGCAACTGTCACGCCTGTAGTCAATGTGATGATTCTGCCTAGTGGTCACACCCCGCCTGATGCTTTTCAGCGTTCTGAGCCCGCTCCCATCCCGCTCCACTTGCGGGGGTTGATTGCTGAGATCACCCCATTGCCTGTGCCTACTCAAGGACCTGAGCACGCCCGGCGGATTAGAATCCCTGCGATCGGTGTTGATGCCCCGGTGGTGGAGGGGGATGACTGGGAATCTTTGAAAAAAGGAGCTGGTCATCACGTAGGCAGTGCAAATCCCGGAGAGCGGGGAAACTGTGTCATATCGGCGCACAATGACATCTACGGAGAGATTTTCCGCGATCTCCCGGAGCTGAGTATCGGGGATGAGATCTTGGTCGAGACGTTCACGAAAACGTACCGCTACGTAGTGGAACAGACACGTATCGTTGAACCTACTGAGACCAGTGTGATGGCAACTACAAGCTCGCCAGTCCTGACGTTGATTTCGTGCTATCCTTATCGGATCAATACACACCGGATTGTCGTCATTGCGAGCCTGGTCCGGGAGTGAGGGTCACGCAGTTTCCTGCTCGCGCGAGAGGTGGAGAGCAGACACGATAGCGTGGACCAGGATCGCCAGCCCCAAGTTCCTGGTGTGGATGAATATGAGAGTTCCAGCCACCCATAGCGCTGCTCGTAGCGCCAGGTTCTGACGTGCCCCAATGGTTTGGCCATCTAGCTTCTCCCACAGGGAGATGTTGAGCATGGTCTCCGCGGCGACGGGTATCAGCCCCAGCCAGCTGCCCGCTGTGAGCCCAGCGGTGATGACGAACGGCTCCCGATAGAATGCCCAATGTGCTTGATGGTAAAGGGCGTCAAGTGTCGCGTTGACAAACCGACCAAGCCCGGAGGGGGGCGTTTCTGTATCTGGTGGCAAAGCGCGGCACAGCCAACGACCACAGGCAAAAAGCGATGTGACGCCGACGGCTACGAGCAATGCCTGGCCTGTGTCCAAGGCCATGTTTCCCACGGCTGATGTGCTGAGAACGTCCGCTTCCAGCTCACGATCGAAGGGGCGCAGCCCCAGGCCATAGCTTGTTAGAGTGCCTTGCCACATGAGCGCGGCGGCCGGCAGACCAAGGCCATAAAGCATCCTGATACCCTGTGACAACCAAGGAAGTTGTAGGATCCGTTGGAACCCCGACCACCAAGCATTCGCAGAGGCGGCGGTGCGTGCCTGTCGGTCCACCAACCAACGCGCCATCGAGGCGAGTGTGTGGAGAGCAATGGAGAGCGATAGCCAATCCCAGCGATGCGTCATGAGGTCTTTCACTGAGCCTGCTTCCGCCCGTCGGGTTCCAATTGTTGTTCCTCCATGGATATGGAAACCGGAATGGTGACGGTGACCCGGGTTCCCTCTCCTGGTTTTGAGGCGATGACGGTCCTGCCACCGACCAGCTTTGCCCGCTCTCGCAGGTTCAGGAGTCCCAAGCTGTCGCGCGTAGCGTAATCGGCTTCCATGGCGGCAACGTCAAACCCTTTCCCGTCATCCTCGATTTCCGCTACTATGTTGAGGGACCTGGGGTAGAGGCGGATCCATAGATTATGAGCTTCAGCATGTTTGCGAGCATTGGCGAGAGCTTCGTCGATGATATAGAAGAGTGCTCCTTTCGCCTCGTGGTTGAGCAATTGCTCGACTTCTGGATTTGCTTCCAGATGTATCTCCGCGGGGGTGATCTCGCGAAGTTTCTTGACCAACTGCCGGATCGCCGGGAGCAGTCCCTGTGATTCGAGGATCAGGGGGCGCAAGGTGAAAAGCATCTGCCGTATTTCTTTCGTGGTACGTCGGGCCATTTCCTCAAGTTGCTTGAGTTCCATTAGTACCTCTTGGGGGTCTTTGGTAACTAGCAACCGGAGGTAGTTCAGGCGCATGGCGATAGCGGCGATAGTCTGGGTGGGCCCATCATGGAGGTCACGGGCCAGTTTCTTACGGGCATCTTCTTCGACCGTCACAAGGCGGTCCTTCTCCTCCATGAGGTTTTGATAGAGACTGGCGTTCTGTAATGCCAAGACAGCCTGGTTGCAGATGGCGAGCAGGAGTTCCTGCATATCTGTGGTGTAGCTATCTGGTTCAGAACTGCCGAGTACGAGAAGGCCGAAATTCTCGTACCCCGCTCGCAGGGGTACGACGATGGCCTGAGCGCTCTCTCGGAAGCGATAGATCCGTCCCAATTCTGGATCACTGGCTGGGTTACCGGTCACTACAGGCTTGGACTGACTCAGCGCGCGAGCGAGAACGCCCTTCGTTGCCGTGAAACGGATCTCTCTTTCTTGAGGGGAGAGTCCCTTCCCTTTGGCAACATAGAGTCGCCCATCTATGCCATGAAGCAGGATCATGCTGACCTGTGACTGACCACGTGTCTCTCCGAAGAGTTGTTCAACCCCAATGTGGCTGACCTCTAGTACTGCGTCAAGTACACGTTCATAGTTGAGAGTGGCGCTAAGTGTACTGGCGAGTTCAAAGATCAGTTTGGTGCGGCGCTGCTCTTTTCTGAGTGCTGCCCGCGTCCTTCGGTCACGTTCCTCTTGTTCAGCTATAAGGGCGGTTTTAATTCGTGAGCCGACCAATGCGACCGCCCCCCCGGCAGCCAAGAGCACGACCCCTGTGATCACTGCTGGCAGGAGCTCGAACAACGTGAGTTGGGAAGGAGGTGTGTACATTGGGCGTGCCTCGAGCCAAGATATTCCCCAGTACACCGCTACGATTCCCACAGTCATGGCCGTGCTCACAATCCAGGGATAGCGGACGGCGGCTGTGATGATCGGGATGAGTGACACAAACAGCAATTGGTTTCTGATGTCGCGGTCCAGGGCCAAAAATCCCAACGTCAGTGCAACGTCCAGCACAAGTAGCCCCTGTTGAATGCCGTGGGCATTGGGATTTCTCAAGAAACCGATGAGTGCGGCTAAGTTCGCAGTCGCTCCAATTGTAAGTAGAAGGAATGCTTGTCGGGGAAAAGGTGCGTCAGTGAGCCCTGCATGGATGCCCACAATGCCGGTCACGACGAGCAGCAAGAACCATCGAAGGTTGACGAACAACCATTCAATCTTCTGCTCACTTGTGCGCATGGTTGCCCAACCTGTGTATCCACCAAGCATGGAAAGGTCACTCTCTCAATGGGATAATAATCTGTCTGCCTGCGCTAGATTACACAGAGAATCGAATGTGGACGACGTCACCATCCTTGATGATGTAGGACTTACCCTCGAGATGTACCTTTCCCATTCTCCGCGCGGCCGTCATGCTACCAGCTGCGGTGAGATCCTTAAAGGCAACCACCTCGGCACGGATAAATCCCCGTGCCAGATCACTGTGAATCGCTGCCGCCGCATCCAACGCAGTGCCTCCTACGGGCAAGGTCCATGCTCGCACCTCGTCTTCGCCCACCGTGAAGAACGAGTGGAGTCCCAGCAATTGGTAGGAGAGTTGGATAACGCGTGGCAGTGCCAACTCGCGAATTCCGTACTCATCCATGAACGCCGAGACTTCGTCAGGGGGAAGCTCCCGAAGTTCCATCTCCAGTTGCCCCTTGAGAGCCAGGACCGCACTTGACCGATGCGCAAAGCGAATGTCTGCGGGGGTGAACGATGGGTCATCATCGGTATTAAGCACGACTAGGACTGGTTTGATCGTCAGAAAGCCGAAACCGCGCAGACGTGCTTTTGTACTGGCGTCAAGTTCAAGGTCCCTGAGGGGGCGTCCCGCATCAAGCTCCTGACGCAACTGTTGGAACGTGAGCAGGTCCTCTTCCAGTCTCTCGCGTTCCTCTCCACGCGCTCCTTTGCGGAGGCGTTCTGTGATGCGCTCCACTTGCGTTTCTGCTGCGATGAGATCCGCAAGGAGAAATTCGCTCTCCAGGTGCTCCAGGTCGCGTTGGGGATCCACACTCCCAAACACGTGTGGGACCGTGTTGCTAAGGAACGCACGGATGACATACAGAAAGGCATCTAGTGGAGCGAGTTTGTTGCGCAGCTCGCCACTCAGCCCCGTTTTCCCCAGCTCTTGATCCATGCCGGCGATATCGACATAAGTCACCTTGGCATAAGTTGTCTTCTTAGGGTGGTACATAGCGCTCAGTTGGTCAATCCTGGGGTCGGGCACATCAACGGAGGCGCTAAACAATTCTAACTTGCCCGTGCTAGCTGCGCTGGTGGCGCGGTTGGCGCCAGTGAGAGCGTTAAAAATGGTCGTCTTACCGCTGGTCGGCAATCCAATAATGCCAATTTCCATGAGTTGCTATGCCCCAATTCTTGCGAGTTCGTTGCGGATCGTGAAGTTTGTATTGAGTATAGCGTGTGTAAGAGAGTGTGCAAGTCCTGGTAGACAGCAAAGCGCCACCGGCTGTGGTGGAAGTGCTACGCCACATCGCTATGCAGCAGTACGTGGTTGACTTCTGGCCGAATCCGAGTATCAGTAAGTGTCAGTTGTGAAGATCTTTCGCCTATCACTTTGAGGAGGATGCATGTTAGTCACTAGTAAAGAACTTCTCCTGGATGCCCAGAGAAATGGTTATGCTGTGGGTGCTTTCAACACCAACAACCTGGAGATCACGCACGCGATTTTCCGCGCCGCCGAGGCCAAGCGTGCGCCTATTCTTGTTCAGATCTCCGCAGGAGCGATGCGATATGCAGGTGTTGAGTTCTTGCCCATGATTGTGGCGAAGGCTGCGCAGCTAGCCACGGTTCCTGTCGCAATTCATCTGGATCATGGTCCGAGCTTTGAGGTCGTGATGCAAGCATTGCGGGCAGGGTTCACCTCGATTATGAGGGATGCGTCTAAGCTGCCCTATGATCAGAATGTAGCTGAAGTGCGCAAAGTGGTTGAGGCCTGCCACGCGATCGGAATTCCCGTTGAGGGCGAAATCGGTCGCATTGGAGGGGCAGAAGAGCATGTCGTGGTTACGGATCGTGAAGCGCTGATGAGCGACCCTGATGAGTGTGTTCGTTTTGTCGAGGACACCGGGATCGATTTTCTGGCGGTCGCTATCGGGAATGCACATGGGTTCTACAAGGGTGAGCCCAAACTGGATTTCGATCGTTTGATTGAGATTCGAGACAAAGTGCCGGTACCTCTGGTGCTGCATGGTGCCTCTGGCATTCCCGACGAGCAGATCACCATGGCCGTCGAGCGAGGAATCTGCAAGATCAATATTGACACAGAGATCAGGAACGCTTTCATTCGGACGATGCAAGCGTATACGAGAGAGAACCCCGATCAGATTGACCCACGCAAGGTGTTGGGACCGTGCATTGACGCAATGCAAGCGGTAGTCGAGCATAAGATAGAGATCTTCCGTAGTGCCGGTCGAGCCTGAGAGCAGAGGAGAGCGAAGCACGGACTTCTGCGGTCCTATTGTCCCGTCGCTTGTGGGCTGAAAACGCTGGCACAGATCGCTGACGGACCTTGTGCTCTCAGTGGCGCAGTTGATGTTTTCCGAGGAGCACGGTAGTTAGAGGTGCTTCTTGAAAGAGCTCGGGGAGGTGATGATGAACGTTGAGTACTTCAAGAAGTGGAGCCGTCACCTGAACAAGGACATGGAGCTCAAGGTCTACGGTCATGCGGGTGTGCCAGCGCTCGCCTTCCCTACGGGGTGTGGCCGCTTCTATGAGTTTGAAGACAACGGCATGGTGGATGCCATCGAGTGGTTCTTGGATCAAGGCAAGATCTGGCTGGTTACAGTCGATAGTGTGGACTGTGAAGCCTGGATGGCGCATTGGATGTTCCCGGGCGATCGAGGATGGCGCCACCTGCAGTATGAACGCTATGTCATGGACGAGCTCATTCCCTTTATCCGTGAGTATACCGGTTTTCGGGGACGCCTCTTGACTACCGGCTGCAGCATGGGGGCATATCATGCGGCGAATTTCTTCTTCAAACACCCCGATATCTTTGGGATGGTTATTGCATTAAGCGGTCTCTATAGCCCGACGCATTTTGTGGGAGATTACATGGACGAAAACGTCTACTTCAACTTCCCACTCTGTTATCTGCCCAATCTGACCGATCCGTGGTATTTGGAGCGATTCAGGGAGAGCGAAATTGTGTTCTGTGTCGGGCAGGGGGCATGGGAAGAGGAAAGCTTGCGCGATACCCGCCGCTTAGAGGAAGTCCTCCACTCGCTTGGCGTACATGCCTGGGTGGACTACTGGGGAACAAACGTGAGCCACGACTGGGTGTGGTGGCGCAAGCAGTTGCCGTATTTCTTAGGCGAGATTGGTCTACCGTGAAGCGAATTACTACGAGGAGCGTTGACACTTAATGGGTTTTAGAACAGCCAATATGCGGGAGCTGGTTGCAACTCTTCTGAAGTCTGCGTTTGAGGCAGCCCAACAAGCTGGGGCGCTTCCACCTGCTGAGGTTCCGGATCCCATTCCTGTGGAACCCAGTCGCCACGCGGCCCATGGTGACTACGGTTCCCCTGTTTGTCTAGGGTTGGCGCGTGTGCTGCGACGCTCCCCGATGGCTATTGCTCAGACGGTGGTGGAGTATGTGCCCGCGGTTGACTTCGTGGCCCGGGTCGAGGCTGCCCCGCCGGGATTCATCAACGTGACGCTTGCGCCGGAATGGTTGGCTGCTCAAGTGCCTGCAATCCTTGCCGCCGGTGACACTTGGGGTAATGTTCCCATTGGAAGGGGGGAACGCGTCCAGGTGGAGTTTGTCAGCGCAAATCCCACAGGGCCGATCACGATTGGTTCGGCGCGCAATGCAGTCTTAGGTGATGTGCTGGCATCAGTACTGGAGGCAGCTGGTTACGAAGTGGCGCGTGAGTACTATGTCAACGATGCAGGCTCGAAGGTGCGGAACTTCGGTGAAAGTATCTTTGCTCGGTACGCGGGGCTTTATGGTATGGAGGTGCCGTTTCCGGAAGCTGGATATCCGGGTGCTTATGTGACAGATCTGGCTCGGCAGGCGAAGGAAGTGTTTGGAGATCGCTATCTTGGTATGGATGCGGCTCAAGCGGCTCGTGAATTGGGCTCGTGGGGCATTGACCAGGTGCTGGGTTGGATCAAGCGGGACCTGGCGCTGTTGCGGGTCGAGTTCGACTTTTGGCGCCGGGAGCGGTACTTCTACGAGAGTGGCCTGTTCGACCAGATGATGCAGAAGCTTCGGGATGGGGGATACTTGGTCGAATATGATGGCGCTGTCTGGTTCCGACACGAGGAGCTAGAGAAGGACGCAGTGCTCATTCGATCACCGCAGGTCGTTGTGAATCCAGATGAGCGTCCTACTTATCTGGCCTCGGACATTGCTTATCTGTGGGATAAGCTGGTCCTCCGTGGATTTGATAAGGCGGTCTACATCTGGGGCGCTGACCATCACGGTGATGTGCCACGCGTCCGAGCAGCCGCCAAAGCACTCGGTCTAGATCCCTCGAGGCTTATCTTTATCCTGTACCAGATGGTCACCTTGACCCGGGGTGGGGAAAAGGTCAGAATGTCGAAGAGCTCGGGTGAGTTTGTGACACTCCGAGAGCTTATCGACGAAGTTGGGGCTGATCCAATTCGGTTCATGATGCTGACGCGAACAGTGGATGTGACACTGGAGTTTGACCTGGACTTGGCTGTAGAGCAGTCCGATCGGAACCCCGTGTACTACGTGCAATATGCGCATACACGGATCGCCGGTGTATTGCGTCGGGCGGCCGCTATGGGCTGGGACATCGAGGAAGTGGTTGGTGATCCTGCTTTGCTGCGGCATCCAAGCGAGCTGGCATTGATTCGCAAGATGCTAGCTTTGCCGGAGGTGATTGCTTTGGCTGCCAAGACTATGGCACCACATCATTTGGCGGCCTATGCGACAGAGCTGGCGTCGTTGTTCCACGCGTTCTATCGGGATTGTCGTATCGTCTCGACCTCTGCCGATGATGCTGCACTGACGCGGGCGCGTCTCATGCTGGCTCGGGCTGCCAAGACCGTTCTGGGCAGGGTGTTGGGGCTGATGGGGGTAGCAGCACCTGAACGTATGTGATCCTGGAATTTCCATGTTGCACCACGAGGGGGGTGTATGGGACTCAAGCCGGATTTCTGGATCCGTGAGATGGCGCTGAAGCACAATATGATTGATCCGTTCGTGGATGGCCAGGTCCGCGATGGGGTGATCTCCTATGGCTTGTCATCGTACGGCTACGATATCAGGGTGGCTGACGAATTCAAGGTGTTTACGCCTGGGATCGGTGGGCTGGCGGTGGTTGATCCGAAGCACCTGGCCACCGAGGCAATGGTGGATTATCGGGGAGAGGTCTGCATCATCCCGCCCAACTCTTTTGCCCTGGCGCGGAGTTTAGAGTACATTCGGATGCCCCGCGACGTGTTAGGAACGGTATTGGGCAAGTCTACGTATGCACGTTGTGGTATTGTTACCAACTTTACACCTCTAGAGCCAGGATGGCACGGCTATATCACTATCGAGATCAGCAATACGACGCCTTTGCCGGCCAAGATCTATGCTTTCGAAGGCATCGCTCAGGTTCTGTTCTTTGAGGGTGATGCACCGTGTGAGGTCAGTTATGCCGACAAGAAGGGGAAGTATCAGGGCCAGCGGGGCGTTGTGTTGCCGAGGCTGTGAATGAGAAGCCCGACACCGTGATCAGTCGGTCTTCATGTTGTTGTGCGCTCCCATCTGAGTGATCATGGGCGATACCGTTCGACTTCTTCACTTTGCGGATCTCCACATCGGTGTGGAGAATTATGGGCGGCTGGATCCGGCTACTGGCCTGAATCAGCGCCTGGTGGATTTCCTCCAGCGATTTGATGAGCTTATCGAGTTTGCGGAGGAACATGAGGCAGATCTGGTCTTGTTTGCCGGTGATGCATTCCGTTCTAGAGCACCGACACCGACCCAGCAACGTGAGTTCGCTCGGCGCATACGACGTCTCTCGGAACTGGGGATCCCAATTGTGTTGTTGGCTGGCAATCACGACTTATCGGTTATGAAGCGACGTGCCTCGAGTGTAGATATTTTCCACACCCTCTCCGTCCCACACGTTGTCGTGGTGACATCGCCTGAGCTGCTTCGCATAGAAACGCGACATGGCCTGGTGCAGGTAGCAGCCGTGCCTTACCCATTTCGTCAGCGCCTTCTTTCCCGGGAGCAGTATCGTCATCTCCCTTTGCCGGAACTGGATCGTCGGGTTACTCAGGCTGCCGTTGCGCTTGTCGAACGCTTGTGTTCTCAACTGGACGCTGGCCTGCCCTCGGTATTGCTTGGACACTTCTCCGTGGATACGGCGGAACTGGGGTCGGAACGTGGTATCATGGTGGGGCGGGATGTCACATTACCCATCTCGGCGTTGGTTGATGAGCGATGGGACTACGTTGCCCTTGGCCACATCCACAAACATCAGGACCTTAATCCTTCGGCTAAGCCCCCCGTCGTGTACGCTGGCAGTCTCGAACGGGTGGACTTCGGTGAGGAGGGTCAGCCCAAGGGCTTCTGTTGGGTGGAGATCTCTACATCTGATGACGGGACACGCACGGTCAAGTGGCGGCATATCCCGTTAGCGGCGCGCCGGTTTGTGACGATACGCTTAGATGTGCGAGATGCGGCAGATCCTATGGAGGTTGTTCGAAACGTTGTCGCCGGACACGATGTCCGAGACAGTGTGGTAAGATTGCTGATCAAAATGACGGCAGCGCAGGAGCCCGGGTTGCGGGATGCCGATCTTGGGACATTGTTAGCAGAGGCCTTCTATGTGCAGATCAACCGGGAGGTGGAGCGAGTTGTGCGAGATCGGCTGTCTGGTGTGGAACCGGCAGGGCTGACGGCTGAACTCTTGTTAGAGCGATATCTGATCAGTAAAGGAGTCACCAAGGAAGAACTTCCCGTCTATCTAAGGGCTGCAAGTCCCATCTTTGGGGCAGAGCCGGGATAGGGAGTCGTGTCGTTGATATGAGATCAAGCTATACAAGAATCTTGAAGGTCGGACAGAAGTACAGCACCTGGATTGGAAGCCTGGTGAGGCTGTCTGTTGTAGTGCTAGGTGGCGTGTTGGGCCTGGCTTGGGGACTCCATCCTGTGTACGGGGCTGCACAGAGCGATATCGGTGCATCGGTATGGCCAGCTGCCTTATCGGACATCTGGAATTGGCGCGTCAGGCGGTGGGAGGAGGTTATTGTCCCGGCAGCGACTGACCGTGGGTTGGATCCAGACTTTGTGACTGCGCTGGTCTGGATGGAGTCGAGAGGCGATTCGAGAGCTGTCGGCCCAGTGGGCGCGGTCGGTCTTATGCAGATCATGCCCCGCGAGATGGGCTATCGGTGGCGTCCTAGCCGGGAAACACTCATGGACCCCGCGACCAATCTTGCATGGGGCACCCGGACGTTGGCAATCATTGTTCGACAAAGCCACGGGGATATCTTCAATGCACTTGCGGCCTACAACGGTGGTTGGGCACAGATTATGTACCGCGGCCCCAAGATCTTCGCCACCACAATCTTGAGGGATTATGCCTCCGCGGTGGCGGCAAGATATCCAGATTCCCGACGTTGGATGGTGTTGTATGCCGTTGCTGACTCGCAGGGGGTTCGTGGTCCCATCTGGATTGCGGACCGAGACCGGAGTGACGTCTACCTCTACGGCGCTGAGAATCGGGTACCTGACGGCTCGCCCCTAATCCCCGATGTCAAGCCAGCAGCGATCGTGGCCGTGTCTCATGATGAAGACACAGATGCCCCTTTCTTGATTGGGGCGTGGCTGTTTGACAAAGCCACTCAGCGTTGGCTGGAAGGTGAATCGGAATCTACCGCCCTGCTTTCTGAAGCGGGCGTCCTTACCTCGCTATCGATGGGAAGAGAGGAGATTCCCTCGGTGAGCAGCATCCCCGCACCGGGGCTCACTGTGGCATCGGCTCTTCTTGAGCTGCACTCAGATCGGTGTAGTAGCTCTGTACTGGGCACAGCCGCTGTGGCGTCTGAAGCTGAGGAGGTGCGCGTCGGACTGTGCGTTGAGCCGCCGGGGGGCTAACGGCCGTTTCTGTGAGGGCGATGTGGGGCAAGCGTATGCTTGCCCCCTGTTGCCTTGGGGGCTGTGGTGATGGTGAAAACTCAGGGTAGCGTTGGACAGTCTGAACAGGGAAGTGGCTCTGTGTACTGTTTGACTGTTGAGCGTCAGTCAGCTGGTTTACGAGTCGACCGTTTTGTGGCGACTCAGGTGCATGATCTCTCCAGGAGCGCAGTGCAACGTTTGATAGTGGCCGGAGAAGTCCGCCTTAACGGCCAGCCCGTGACTGCGTCCACGCGAGTGCGGACGGGAGATAAGGTGAAGGTGCGTATTCCCCCGCCCGAAGCCGTGGATTTAGCCGTTGAGGCCATCCCGCTGGACATCGTCTATGAGGACAGAGATTTGGTGGTGATCAACAAGTCGGCGGGGATTGTCGTACACCCTGGGGTTGGGCATATCCGAGGCACTCTGGTTAACGCGATCCTTGCTCATTGTCCGGATCTGAGTGGTGTGGGTGGCGAGCTTCGTCCGGGGATTGTCCATCGTCTCGATCGAGACACATCGGGTCTTATCGTGATCGCCAAACATGAGCGTGCACTGCGCGACCTGCAGCGCCAGTTCAAGCAGCGCTTGGTACGCAAGCACTACACGGCTCTGGTGTGTGGCTTCCTGAGACAGGCGTCTGGGATTGTGGAAGCACCGATTGGTCGACACCGTATCCATCGGAAGAGGATGGCTGTACGTGGCGATGGCAAACCTGCGCGTACCCGATGGCATATTCTTCGGCGTCTGCGCGACGATCGAGGCCATGATTTCACCCTTGTAGATGTGCAGCTTCTTACTGGGCGAACTCACCAGATCAGAGTGCACATGGCGTGGATGGGTTATCCCCTGGCAGGTGATCCGGTATATGGTACCAAAGCCACAGCAAGCTTCGCTCCCCGTCAATTCCTACATGCAAGAGAGTTGAGTTTTGACCATCCTGTGAGCGGTGAGCATCTGCACTTCCAGGCAGATCTGCCAGAGGATCTCAAACTCGTCCTTGCTCATCTGAGGACAATTGACGACGTGAGTTGAGTGCAGCCATCGTTCTGCTTCCCATTGACGGCGGCTTGGGTTTGGGTATGCTTTGAGCTATGAAGAAAGAGCGGCTTGATAGACTGATGGTACGCCAGGGCCTTGTTGCCACTCGCTCCCTTGCGCAGCGCATGATCGCGGCGGGCGAAGTGCGGGTAGATGGCGAGTTGATTGACAAGGCGGGGGCGAAAGTCCCTGTGGGTGCGAGGATTAAGCTGACCGCTAAGCCTCGCTTTGTGAGTCGCGGGGGAGAGAAGCTGGCAGCCGCTTTGGATCGCTTTGGTATTGACGTGTCTGGCCGGACTGTGGCGGATATCGGTGCATCAACTGGGGGGTTCACGGATTGCCTGTTGCAATATGGCGCTGCCAAAGTATACGCAATTGACGTCGGTTACGGCCAGCTTGCATGGTGTTTGCGGCAGGACCCACGTGTCGTGGCCATGGAGCGGGTGAACGCGCGGTATCTTGAATCTTTGCCAGAATCTGTGGATATGACCGTTTCCGATGTGTCTTTCATCTCGCTGCGGCTCATCTATCACACTGCGGTGCATTGGTTAAAGTCCTCCGGGTCTGTGGTGTCGCTCATTAAGCCGCAGTTTGAAGCAGGGCGTGAGTCCGTGAAACGTGGCGGGGTGGTACGCGACCCAGCCGTGCATCGGCGCGTATTAGAAGATGTGACCCATGCAATGGCGGGTCTGGGCTTGGAGTTGATGGGATTGATGGTCTCGCCGCTAATTGGACCAGCAGGGAATATCGAGTTTCTGGGCTGGTGGCGTGTCGACCGTTCGTCGGTCGCGGGATCTTCGGAGGATCGGCTGGGTTGGATTCTTGAGGCTTTGAGAGAGGCTGACGCGCTGCTGCGAAGAAGAGTCGGCAGGTGACGACTTACTTGCTTCGCTGAGGGCTCGAATTCAATGACGGGACTCTGATTCATTGGGGGATAGAGACCCCTTGAAGTCCCGGGGCATGGACTGGATGAGACTCATGAGT
>CAYLRT010000032.1:22097-26514 GCA_964385885.1 uncultured Anaerolineales bacterium
GGGGGATAGAGACCCCTTGAAGTCCCGGGGCATGGACTGGATGAGACTCATGAGTGAGAATCGACCATGCAGCATATTGGGGTTCTGGTTTCAGATTCCCGTGCGTCGCCGATGGCGTATTGCACTGTTTTCGGCGGCGGTTCTGCTAGTGCTGGTTGTGTTGTGGGCCGCTCGATCTGTTTTTGGGCTCTACCTGATTGGTTTGCTCCTGGCGTACATTCTGGCCCCACTGGTCCGGGCTATTGAACAGGGTTTCCATTGGCTGGCGGACAAGAGTCGCCTGCGCTTTCTGCACCGCATCGCCCGGTCTGCTGGTATCGTTGTGGGGTATCTGATCCTCTTGGGGGTTATCGCGGGTTTTGTGGCTCTGGTCATTCCGGTTGTCGTCCGAGAGGCAGAACAGCTCTGGGCTACCCGAGATGTCATTTGGTTCCAGGTTTCAACATGGGGTGCCAGGGTAATTGAGATGTACGATCGGCTTCCCCAACAGGTCCGTTTGCAGATCGACGCTGGGATGCGGAACCTGACGAGTATTGCCACTACCGCTGTTCAACAGGCTCTTCGGGGAACCTTTTCGGCGATCTCCTATACCACAGGGGTGGTGCTTGCCGTCATTGTCGTGCCTTTTTGGACCTTTTTCCTGCTGCGGGACTATGAGGCCATTCGCGAGAGTGTATACCGTTTTCTCCCCTCTGTCCTCCGTGATGACGTGGGGAGCATCCTGCAGATGCTAGATCACACAATTGGCTCATATCTTCGTGGACAGGTAATATTGATGTTGACGATTGGAGCCATGCAGACGCTCGCGCTGACGTTGCTGGGAGTCGACTATGCGTTGCTCCTGGGCGTCCTCGCCGGGCTCTTGGAGGTAATCCCCAACGTGGGTCCCACTGTTGCGGCTGTACCCGCCATATTGGTTGCCTTGGTGCGTAGCCCTGGGCTGGCGTTGCTGACAGCCGGGGCAGTCAACTTGATCCAAAACATAGAGAATGCCTGGATTGCTCCACGGGTGCTGGGAAGCAGTTTGGGGTTGCATCCCGTCGTCATGATGGCTGTGCTCGTGGTGGGGACCGAGATTGGTGGCTTCCCCGGGCTCTTGTTGGCCCCGATTCTCACCGCTATGCTGCGTGATGTCTTTCACTACCTGACATGTCGCTTTGCTGACACGCCTTGTAGCTCGGAAGAGGCCTTGGCGCGAGTGCTAGCTCGGGAGCCTTTCACTGTTCAGCTTTGACGTCTCTGGAGGACCGCCTGGATAGTTTCCGGGGGCTCGAGTCTCACGCAAGCATGAGAGTGAATTGTTCTGGGCGGTTTGCTTGCCAAAATTGGCGTCTACGGTATAATGTTGGGCGTTCGGGGCGTGGCCCAGCTTGGCTAGGGCGCTACAATGGGGTTGTAGAGGTCGGCGGTTCAAATCCGCCCGCCCCGACTTCTTTTCCAAGAGCAACCCAACCACACAAGCTGGGTTGCTCTTTACTGTTCCGAGGCTATGGGGAGCCTTACAACGAAAGTCGTCCCTGCATCCGGCCCCTCTACCGAGCTGGACACGCTAATGTCCCCTCCCATAGCCTGGATGATGCCGAGAGCGATAGCTAGACCGAGCCCTGCTCCTTGTTGTTCGTACCGTTGCCGGTTGATTTGGCTGAAAGGTTTGAAGAGGTGCCTGAGGCTGGCCTGTGGGATACCCACACCCCAATCCCTGATAGAGATCTCCACATAGCGATTGTCCTCGCTTAGGCATGCGCTGACGCGGACCCGTTTGACCTCGCGTCGCGAGAACTTGATGGCGTTGTCCAGCAGTCGACCCAAGGCGTCTATCAAGAGCTGTTCCTGAACGCGCACGGGGGGGAGTACTGCGGGTAGATCGATATCCAGTACGATATTCTTTTCGTCGGCCTCTGTCTTGAATAGAGCAACAGCGCGCTCCACGATCTGGGGGAGATCCTGGCGAATCTCTGACAGTGCCGCAATCTCTTGCTGGAGATCGCCGCTTTCTAATCGTACAACGGTCAGAGCATCCTCCACGAGACGCGCCAACCGATCTGCACCGTTCTTGACCCCTTGTAGGAATTGCTTGAATTCACTCTCTGGAAGGGTCGCGGCCTCCTCCAATGCCAGCTCTGTGTACCCGTAGACACTCGTCAAAGGTGTGCGCAACTCATGGCTGAGTAGGGTCAATATCTGTTGTCTCAGTTGGTCATATTCACTCGCTTGGGACTCACGGATAGCTTCAGCGCGTCCAATCCGTGCTCGCACAACGACGATTAACTCTTGAGGATCAAATGGTTTGGTGAGATAATCTTCTGCGCCAAGTGCTTTGCCGCGCAGACGATCCTCTCGCTCGGCCCGAGCTGTGAGAAAGACGAACGGGATGGCCACCCAGGCTGGATTCTCACGGACCTTTTGATAGAAGGTGTAGCCGTCCATGCGCGGCATGGAGATATCCGCCACAATCAGATCAGGCGTGGAAGTCTGCAGCTTCTCCAGCGCCTCAATACCATCACTGGCTGTGAGTACCTCATAACCCTCTGCTTCCAGGATTCGTCGGACTGCGTCCAAGAGAAGATCGTGGTCTTCTACAGCCAGGATTTGCTTTCTCCTCTGTGCCATGAGGGTTACCTCCTTAGCGTACTGTTGTCTTGCTGTCCACCTATCTGGTGATCAGCGCTTCTGCTTCTCTGTCAGACAAAGTCTCATGCGCGGCAATGCGGTCCTCAAGTTCTTTAGCAAGTTGGCTGCCGTTGACGAGGATGGCTCCCACGATAACCCCATCCTGCAAAATGATCTTCCTGTAAGTTTTCTCCGTATAATCGAGCGCGCGTATCTCAGTCGCTCCATCTTCCGCTCGTGGGTTCACAAGGCCGATAGAAGTCACATCGACACCGGCAACCTTGAGGCTGGTTGCTGGAACGATTGCCTTGTATGGTGTGCTTTCCCCAGCCATGTTGGCGGCGGCGGTTGCCCCTTGGGCCTGGGCGATCGTGGCCAGCGCCCAATTCTGGCCTCTGTAAATGGCGACATCGCCCGCCGCGTAAATATCGGGAACGTTGGTGTGCATGTACTCATCAACTATGATCCCCTGGTCTACGGCGATTCCGGCCTGCTTGGCCAACTGGCTGTGGCAGCGTACCCCGGCCGCAATGATGACGGCCTGGGCAGGTAATCTCTCGCCGCTGGCGAGCTCTATTCCAGAGACTTCCTGGTCTCCAGTGAGCGCCCTGACGCGCGCACTGGTTACAACACGGATATCCATCTCTTCAATCAGCTGCTGCAGCAGTGTTGCTCCTTCGGGGTCGAGCTGGCGGGGCAGCAGACGCGGGAAGTACTCGAGCACAGTCAGTCGCTTGCATGTCCCCCGCAAGCCCCTGGCAGCCTCTAGGCCCAGGAGACCACCGCCTATCACGACAAGGTCCTGACTTGTGAAGGCGGCTCTCGTGATCTCGATGGTGTCTTCGAGTGTGCGCCAGGTGAGCACCCGCGCTTTGTCAACGCCGGGAATGGGAGGCACAAAAGGCCGACTGCCAGTGGCGATCAACAGACGATCATAGGGGACTTCGTCTTCGTGCCCAAGCACCCGTAGTGTTTTGGTTACAGGGTCGATCTCCTCAACAGGGCTTCCGACTCTAAGATCGATACCACGTTCCCAATACCAGTAGAGAGGGCGGCGAATCAACTGTTTGAGTGGGAGTTCTCCTGCCAAATAGCGAGTAAGCTGAGGGCGGTAGTAGTACGGAAAAGGTTCATCGGAGAACACAATCACTTCGCCCACTTTCCGACGGGCGAGATCCATCGCGGCCGTGAATCCAGCCACGCCTGCGCCCATGATCACGAATCGCATTGACATACTCCTCTCATCCCTCTGGAGGCTCCAAAACCGTTATCAGATCATCACGCACTCTTGGTATTGTACGGATGAATCGCGACGCTGCAAGAGCGGAGCAACCGTTTGCGATGACATTTCGCAAGTTGCGGACGGATACGTTGCTAGATAGGGGGCTTCAGTATAATTGGAGCGCAATGGACGATGAACCCTAAATCACTGGTCTCACAGAGGAAAGGAGACGTTAGCCATGGCAGTGGAGATGGTCATACATTTTCCAGGTGGAGCGTGCGTTGATGCACAAGTGGGCGATATGGTGATTCGAACAGACCAGCCTCCCGATGCGGGTGGTGAGGGTTCGGCTCCCACACCCTTCACTTTGTTTCTGGCATCATTGGGCACATGCACTGGGATCTATGTGCTGAGCTTTTGTCAACAGAGGGGGTTACCCACTGACGATATCAAGATCCTTGAGCGGGTTGAATTTGACCCTGCCACCCACATGGTCCAGACGGTGGACCTGGAGATTGTGCTCCCTGAGGATTTTCCGCAACGCTATCGTGCTGCCTTGATTCGCGCCGCGGAACTCTGCGCGGT
>CAYLRT010000033.1:0-23471 GCA_964385885.1 uncultured Anaerolineales bacterium
TCGGCGAGACCGTACACCATATCAACACCGCGTTTCCCCATTGGTTCTGCACCAATTTCAAACGCTACAACGACCGTGAGGATGACCTGCCGGTTGATCAGCACATGCTCATCGCCTTGATGGCTCCCCGCCCTGTCTATGTCGCCAGCGCCGCCGACGATCTCTGGGCCGACCCGCGTGGCGAGTTCCTGGCCGCCAAGTATGCGGAGCCAGTCTATCAGCTCTTTGGGTTGCCCGGCCTCCCTACGGACAGTATGCCTCCTGTTCATCAACCCGTCTGGGGCACGATAGGCTACCACGTGCGAGCGGGGGGACATGACGTCACACCCTACGACTGGGCTCAATACCTGGCGTTTGCCGACCGACACCTTACCAGGTAGGGGCGCCCCATGCGTCTTGTCCAATTCCTAGATCATGATGGCGGACGCTGTGTCGGGACTGTCCGTAGTCGTGAGGCAATCGAGAAACTCGCTGGAAGCCACACTGTATATGAACTGGCCCTAACGGCGATCCAGCAGGGGTGCTCCCTGAGAGACCTCATCGATGCTCTGCCGCGCGCCGCGCAGGTCGCGTACCAGGTCCTGATCCAGAGCAACCGTCTGCTGCCCCCTCTGGACCACCCAGACCCAGCGCATCTCCTGGTCACGGGCACAGGGCTGACCCATCTGGGAAGCGCTGACGCGCGCGATCAAATGCACCGCGAAGCTGACACTCCCATGACCGATAGCATGCGCATGTTCCGTCTGGGGCTGAACGGAGGGCGGCCCCGCCCAGGGGAGGTTGGGGTGCAGCCCGAATGGTTTTACAAAGGTGATGGCAGCATCGTCACGGCCCCATACCGGCCCATTGTCAGCCCCGCCTTTGCCCTGGACGGGGGCGAGGAGCCAGAAATCGCCGGTCTGTACGTCATCGGGCCTGAGGGCACGCCCTACCGCGTGGGCTTTGCGCTGGGCAACGAGTTCTCAGATCACGTCATGGAGAAACAGAACTACCTCTACCTGGCCCATTCCAAGCTGCGCCCGTGTTCCTTCGGGCCGGAACTGCTGCTAGGCGATCTGCCAGAGGACGTATGCGGCACTGTCCGGATCATCCGTGGAGGCCAGACTGTCTGGCAGAAGCCCTTCCGCAGCGGTGAGAAGAACATGTCCCACACCATCGCCAACCTGGAGTACCATCACTTCAAGTATGCCCAGTTTCGGCGTCCGGGTGACGCACACGTCCACTTCTTCGGCACCGCCACCCTCAGCTTCGCCGAGGGCGTTGTCCTGAAGCCAGGCGATGAGATGGTGATTGAGGCCGAGGGGTTTGGGCGTGCGCTCCGCAACCCGCTCCACATCGGGGAGCCGCACCCCGTCGTGGTCAGGGCACTCTGATCGCAGTGCCTCACCGCCTGCGCGAAAAAGGGGACAGCACGCAGGGATGTGTGCGGCAGGGCATAAGCGTCAGGCCAAAAGCAACGTGAGCAAAGCCTGGGACAGCATTCCCAAGCAGCCCTACGTGGACAGGTCTGGCTTTGCTGTATAATGAGAGGCCAATATTCAGTCAAGGTAAGAGGATCCACATGGAGAATGAGTTAATAACCTTCTGGGAGTACCCAGAGGTCCAAGAGCTTTACATGATCGCTGGCTGGCAGCAATGGGCCGATGCGGGGGCGGTATCCTCGGGATTGCCCCAGTACCTCATCCAAAAACTGGGAGCCAAGAAGATAGGGAAACTCAAGGACGCGGACTACTATCTCTTCCAACTACCCGGGACGCACCACTTCCTCAGGCCGGAGATCTCTCTGGAGGATGGCCTTCCCAAATCGTTGCGGAAACCGGTCAATGAATTCTACTACGTCCCCCATGGTAACCGCGGACTGGTCATCTTTCTGGGTGAGGAGCCCCACATGCGGGCCGATACGTACTGCGAAGCACTTCTGACCGCGGTCCAGATGATAGGGGTGCAACGCGTGGTCGCCGTAGGCGGTGTCTATGGGGCCATGCCCTATGACCGCGAGCGCGAGATCTCCTGTATCTACAGCCTGCCCCCCATGAAAGACGAACTCAGCAAGTACGCCGTGCGCTTCTCCAACTACGAGGGTGGCGCCACCATTGGGACCTATCTGGCGGAGAAGGCCCAGCAGCAGGAGATAGAATTCGTCGTCTTGTACGCCTTTGTGCCGGCCTATGACTTCTCCGAGGTCGCCCATACCCTGGAGGCCTTGAGCATTGAGCACGACTTCCGGGCATGGTACGACCTGCTGCGCCGCATCAGGCACATGTTCGGGCTGTCACTGGACCTGAGCGAACTGGAAGAACAGAGCCACGAGCTCATGATCTCAATGGACGCCAAGCTCGAGGAGCTCGACGAAGAGCTCGAAGACCTCGACGTCCACGCCTATCTCGACTCCATCAGCGAGGAGTTCGACACCAAGCCCTTTGTCCCGCCCCTGAGTGACGTGTGGGGCAAGGCACTGGACAACCTGCTGAAGGACGAAGATCAGGACGAGTGAGCCGCTGGATCCGCCCGCCCCTCTGCTCTCCGCGGTGCGGTCATCACCCGGGGACGGGCGAGGATGCCTCTATCCTGCCTGGTCCTTGTCGCGCAGCCAGATATCGGGGGCGTGAGGGTGACGCATCCGCTGAAGGAACTCACGCTGCGACGCTGGCGTCACCGTGTCCGCCTTGACCCGGCGGATCACCTCTACCAGCTTGTTCACCCGGTATCGAACCAGGACCTCGCCTTTGTCGGGCGTGGCCTTGCTGGGATCCCCCACGTACATCGCCGGATACATCTCGTACCAGTCCATGGGCGAATATACCCCGACTTCGCGCAGCGGCGCATTACGATGGAGATTCGTGAAAGGCGTCGGTGGCACCTGCTCCATCTTCACCAACTCCGGATGCAGGTACAGGATGGTACTGGTCTCCGCCTCACAGGCATGACCAATCTCCTCAGATTCCCACTTCGGCGCCTCCGAGGCTGGAGGCCACGGAATCTGCGCATCGTAGACCGTGTAGGGTTTCTCCTTTTCGACCAACGTCTGGATGAAAAGGGGCAGGAAGAAACGGTTGCCGCCGTGCCCACTGAGGAGGATGATCTTCGTCAGCCCATGTCGTGCCATCTCATCGCAGACGTTCTCCAACAGGGCAAAAACCAGCTCCCGGCGAAAGACGACTGAGCCTGGAAGATGAGCAGACTCATGATTGATCCCATAGGGATAGGCTGGGAAGACGATCGCCGGCTCCTGTTCCGCAGCCAGGCAGGCTACCGCATGGGCCTCCAGCATGTCTGTCCCCAGGGGCAAATGAGGACCGTGGGGTTCGAGCACCCCAATCGGGATGATCCCTACCCCCTCACACGTCTGAACCGCACGTTCGAAGTCCAACGACGTCAGATGCTCCCACTGCATTTGGCCACACCTCCTGAGAAGATGATCACAGTACACGCACTGCAGCCGCGATAAGAGCGGAGAACTCTGTCCCCCGATAGCTCTCCCAAAGGGCCGGAAACGCCTCGAGCAACGCCAGGACCTCATCCTGCTTGGCCTGACACAGTCCCCTGGCCTCTACCGCCACCTCCCTCGTGTTCAAGCTGTTCACAGACGGACGGACCTGCAGCCGGGCGGGCACCCGCCCTCCCAATCGCTCAATCATCACCACGGCATCCTGCAGGTCACCCAAATGGTCCTGCAGCACCTTCAGCCGGCTGATCGCCGTCTCCGCTTCAGGTCCCAGGACCTCGCGGAAGAACTCCAAGGTGTATCGCAACTGTTTGCCAGTGATCCGCAGATTGTGGTAGCAAAGCAACGGGACGTCATGGCCCGGCAGCACATCATCATAAGCCCGAAACTCCGCCAATCGTCGATAGATCTCCACCGGCGCCAGATGCCGCACTCGCTGGGGGCGTGCAGCATCCCCACTGAACTGCACAGGCTCCCGACCGGCCAAACCGTCCAGGAACTCGGCGAATTGTGCCTTGAAGCGCCGGTAGGATTCCCCATCCAGATAGGCCAGCAGTTCCTCGCGCGTCGCCTGTCGTGCCGTCTCCCACTGCCGATACAGGACAGCCTCCGGTCCATTCTGCACACTCACGCTCTCGAGGTAGCCCAACAGCTTGGCCTGGGCCACATCCAGGTCTCGCACACGGCCAAGCATGCGAGCGGTCTTGCGGATACGCTTCAAGTGCGGCTTCAGCCGTGACTTACCCACGTAGCGTTGGAAAACTCGCACGGCAGCGCGCAGTCGTCGCGTCGCGACGCGCATCTTATGGAGATCCTCAGGATCCTCACCCAGACGGGTGCCTGGTTCATACCTCAACAGCGTCAGGAAGTAGAATGTGAAGATCTTCCGAGCCGCAAGCACCATGGAATCATCTGGCTGCACCCCTGGTGCCTTCAAGCTCTGCCCCTGAAGTATCGCCTGCCCCGCACTGGCGGCCTCGCCATGGGCGTTGGACATCTCAGGGGCCGACCCCGTGCCTGCTACAAGGCGCTCCCCCATCGCCCCTCCTACGCTCTGTGTGAGATGCCATCCCTCACCAGCCAACCACAGGTTACGCCCCCTCTGGTCCCTGGCAGAGCCAGCACGTCGAAACGGGGCATCCGCAGCGGAGGCCCTCGTGAGGCCTACAACGTCAGCCGTACCACCTCGCCGGATAGCGTGCCCACCAACAGCAAGGCCCCTGAGGATAACCCCTGGGGCGCAGCGACCGCCGACATCCGCTCCGGTGTATCCTCCAACAGACACCAGGAGGCGCCGCCATCGGCAGAGACCCAGATCGCCGTTTCACACAGCACCAGCAGACTGCGGTTCGCAGGATAGTCATCGGACAGAATGATGCTATTCACCGGATCGCGGATGAGTTCTGCCCCAAGACGGGTCCAACTCGCCCCACCGTCTGCTGAAAACTGCAAACCCTGCGTCTCCGTCCCCACGAACAGATGACCATCCTCCGGGAAGTGCGGAGACAAAGCCAGACTCACGACCGGCTCATAGCCCACAGCGAGTTCGACCTCTCGCCACGCTCGCCCCCCGTTGGTACTGCGGAAGAGGCCGCTTTCCACACCAGCGAAAAGGGTCTCATCGGTCGCAAAGCCTGGAGAGATAGCCAGACAATAGACGTGGAGGTCCAACAGCCCGAAGTTCCACCGCGCCCAGTGGCTGCCGTGGGTAGCTGAGCGGAACACCC
This sequence comes from uncultured Anaerolineales bacterium, assembly GCA_964385885.1. Classification (GTDB taxonomy): domain Bacteria; phylum Chloroflexota; class Anaerolineae; order B4-G1; family SLSP01; genus PWVB01. Next base: position 5,173 of record CAYLRT010000033.1, read on the forward strand.
CATCCTCGGTGGTGCCTGCGAGCACCACTCCGTCCTCCTCAAAGGCCGGCGAGATAGCCAGGCAGGACACGGCTGGGGGTGGCGAGGCCAGGCTAGAGGCTGTCCACGTCTCACCCCCGTCCACCGACCGCAGAACCCCACCCGGGACGCCAGCGAAGAGCGTGCGATGGGTCACACCATCGTACTCGGGGGTCAGCGCGACCGAGGTGGTCGGCAGTGGTCCAGATAGGCCAAGACTCCCGTAGCAGGGGGCCCAGGAGTGCCCCTGATCCAGAGAACGATAGAGCCCACTGCCGCGGGCCGCGAAACAGACCGCCAGATCCGGCGTGCATGCCAGTGCATAGACCAGATCGTGTTCAACCGGATCTGAAGGCAGTGGCGTGGATGGTTTCTCAGAATCGGTCACGGCTACCTCCTACGTATTCAGTGCCTGAGGCGCTGCAGCCCGATGCACCAGCACATCAGTGGTCAGGGCCAATGCCGCAGTGCTGACTGCCCCACGCACAGCCGCTTTGACCACCGTGGTGATATCAAGGATGCCGGCCTCCCACATATCGACGACCTCACCCGATCGGACATCCAACCCGCTGCTGGGGCCCAACCCATGCAGGCGGCTGAGGGCCTCGCTAGCAACGTAACCGGCGTTCTCCAACAGAACGCGCATGGGCATCTCCATAGCCTCGGCTAGCATCCTATAAGCCGCCTGAGCTTCAAATTCCTCACTCTGGGCAGCCTTTTCCAACAGGTGCGCCCGACACGCAAAGAGCGCGACGCCACCGCCGGGGACCACGCCCTCGCGCAGCGCCCCTCGCATGGCGTCGGCCACCCGCTTTGCCCACTCCTTCTTGTAGTCCAGCTCGGTCTCCGTCGTCGCCCCGACGTAAAGCGTCGCCGACCCTCCCAGGAGCTTCCCTATCCGCGCCTGGACGCGCTCACGTTCCTCGAGGTCCGTCGTATCCGCATGGCGCGTCCGCAGTTGGGCGATGTGCTCCCGCAGTTTGCGGGGATCCCCACCCCCGCCGATGATACCAAAGTGCCCTCGCTCAGCCCAGATCCGCCGGGCCCGACCCAGGTCTGCGAGCTTGATGGCGCGCAGGCTGTCCTGGGCCTCTCGCAAGAAGGGACGTCCCCCGGTGAGCACAGCCATATCCATCAGAGCCGTGCGCTGATCGGTGACCGAGACACCTGGGGTCTTGACCCCTATGATGTTGAGATCGAGCTTCTTCTGCTCGCGGTTGTACACTAACATACCGATCAGCGTCTCCGACATCTTGCGCGACACGATGAGCAGATCTTTAATGCCTTCCCGCACACACAGTGCGAACACCGGCACAAGCTCGCGGGGGTCTTCTATTTCCAGATCAGATATCAAGATGAAGGGATTTTCCAGCTCCACCCGTTGTCGCGCCGTATCGACGACAAACGCGCGCGACAACAGACCGGTGTCCCAATACATCCCCTCGACGTACTCCCGGTCGTAATGACGCCCATGGCCCTTGCGTATCTCCAGGCGTCCGTACGGCCCGATGATGTCGAAGATCTCGCCCAACAGCCGCCCCAACTCCGGATCCTGCGACACCACCTCTGCCAGGCGGGTAAGCTGCTGCTTTCCCTCAACCGGGCGGCTCATCTCGTCCAGCTTCGTCAGGATCTCCCGCAGGCCGGCCTCCAGATGTGGTCGCAGGCGCATCGCATTGGCCCCCGCTGCCAGATAGCGCAGACCGGAGCGATACAGGCTGTCGAAGATCACCGCGGCCGTAGCCGTGCCGTCCCCGACCTCCTCGCGCAACGTCCACAGCATATGGCGTACCAGCATCGCCCCCACATCGGCATCTCGTCCCTTGATCTGGATCACGCGGCGAGCAATCGTGCCGGCATCGTCCAGGAACTCCGGAGGGCTCGAAGATGTGGCTGACTTGTCATAGAGGACCAGTCGGGGGAACGGTCCCAGTGTCGGGCGGACTGCGTTGACGATCTGCTCTATCCCCCTCAGCATCCCCTGATGCACTTGAGGGTTAAACACCACTCGAGGCTCTTGCCACCAGTCGTCACGTTTCGCCATATCTCCGTGTCACTCCTCCTGATCTCAAATCTCCGCAAGGGGCCCGACCCAATCTTCACCTGACAATCCCATCATAGCGCAATTTCGCCGATCGGGAAACCTATGATACGGGCCGTGGTCATCCTGCGACACTCTTTCGGGGTAGTGAGCATGCCACAACGGAAGTGGTAGGGCCCTCATCACCCTGCCCACCGGAAACATGGGGGGCAGTACGGCGGCACGGCGTCTCCGCCGTGCTGCCGTCACTGTCACAGATCAGGGAGCTCAAAAGTGTCGCCAGTCTCGGCGATCCACTCGGCCAGGCGCTGTTGTAGCCGCCTGCGCTCGACCCGGAACTTGGTGTTGTGAGCCAGGTTGACCAACTCGTATGGGTCCTCGTTGAGATTGAACATCAACCAGGGCTGCCCTTCCAACACGACGTACTTCCAGCCATCGCGCGTCACAATCCCGCGCCATGGCCGATCCACGCTGTCGCCGTGCCCGGTTGGAATGACCGATTGTAGGAATGCTGAGTCAGGGATCTCCGGAGAAGGCCGCCACGGCAGTCGAAGCCCCGAGTAATCACAGCCCCGCATCCAATCCGGCTTGTCGATACCGCAGAGCCCCAGGGTGGTCGGCGCAATGTCCACGTGGTTGATCAGCACGTCTGGACGGCCCGTCCTTCCCTCATAGCGCGGATGAAGCCCGCCAACGATGAAGGGAACGCGGATCGCCTCCTCCCAGGGGGCAGTCTTGCGAAACTGCCCGTGGGATCCGTGCAGGTCGCCATGATCGGAGAAGAAGATGATGTGTGTGTCAAGATCCAGGCCCGCCTCGACAAGAGCTTGCCGAATCCGGCCCACGTTCCAGTCGAGGTTCTCGATCATGGCATAGGCACCCGCCAGATCGCGCCTGGCCTGCGCCTGGACGCGGGCGACGGGTGGCACATTAGGACGCAGTGTGAGGCGCGCAGGATTGTGCCGCGCCATCCACTGGGCTGGAGCCACATAGGGATCGTGGGGCGGTTGCACCGAGAGCACGGCGAAGAAGGGGCGCGCCTGACCGGCCCGCCGGGCCTCGCCCTGCTTTCGGATGTAGTCGATCAACATGTCGGTGAGGGCATCAGTCTCATATCCCGGCAGGCGAGTGTGGAAGGCGTTCTCTCCCTCTCCACCGTGCACCCAGCAATCCCATTGGCTGTTGTTATTCTCGTAGCCCACCCAGGTATCGAACCCGCCGCGCCGCTCCGGTGGGACGATATACATCGCAGCCCGCCCCTCCCGTTCGTGAAATCCCCCGAGGTGCCACTTCCCGAAGTAGGCTGTATCAAAGCCGTGCTCCTTGAAGGCGTGCGCAATCGTCGGCATCTCCTGCGGCAGGGGATACTCATGCCCCGGCACACATTCGTGCGGATAGCGGCTGGTCAACAGCGATCCCCGAAACGGACAGCAGAGCGGGAAGCCAGACACCGCCCGCTCGTAGTTCTGGCCCTCGGCCGAGAGCCGGTCGATGTGTGGCGTGTTCAGGTTGGGATCACCATTGCAGCTCAAGGCTTGCGCTCGATGCTGATCGCCAAAGATCCAGATCGCATTTTTGTATGACGGTACCTCACTCATGACTTACTCCTCTTCACCGCTGCGTGGGTGACGCAACTTATGATGATCAGCCCTCAGGCTGGGTCCTCCTCCAGTTCACGCAATGCCTCGTAAGGCCTGGCAGCATCCAGGCTTTCACACAGCACTACATAAGCCGAACGGGTCAGGGTAGCTTGTGGTTGGACAGTAACTGCGGAGATCCAGCCCATGTGGTTGCCGGGCTTGCCCCAATCCATTGCCAACGCCTTGGGGTATCGGCTGACCAGCAGCGCCGCATGTCCCGTTTGTGGATTGTGTACGGCGACCCAGTGGCCAGCCGCCGTCCAGGCGAACCACGGATTCGGGCGCCGGTTGTAGTCCGCGCCATAGAGCGTATTGTAATCCGAACTCCCGCCGGGTTGCCAGAACGTGGTCCACCCAATGGAGAGACGCCGCCGGGCCGTGGTGTGATTGTGTACCCGATACACCAGCTTGAGCACGTTGCTGTCTGCAACGGTCACATAATCCAACGTCACCGCCAACCCGCGGAGCTGCTCACGCTGCAACTCCGCACGCAGCCGCACGCCGTGCCACGCGATCCCCTGCGCGCCCTCCACGCTCACGGCCCGGGCCGTGAACGACTCCCTATCCAACTTGCCGGGTGGGCCGTCGTCAACGCCCCTCAGGAAGGCCACCGGGGTGATGCCGCCATACCAGGGGCTGATCCAACTGAAGGCGCCCTTTTCTGGGTAGGGCGACAGCAGATGATTTACCCCACCCTCTTCCCAGCGCACGGCCGCGCCACTGAAATCAGGAGCGATCGCCAATCGGACCCTCCCATTGTCGATCCACCACACCTCATCATCCGTTATCCGTACCTCACCTGGATTTCCCAGTCTGACCACCGGCAGAACAAAGCGGTCGCGGAACGCCTGAGCCGTCAGCTCTGCACGGAGTGCGTAGGCTCGAGGTTCGGGCGCGAGTGAGAGCGCAACGGCCTTCCGCACCGGCTGTTCCAGCGCGGCGCCCTCCACATCGAAGGTGTGAGGCTCTATGGTGATCCCGGGCGGCACCTCGAGGTCCACCTGCCCCACCAGAGGACGCCGACGCAGATGATCGACGATCAGCTCTGCGTCGAGCTGATCCGTGAGCGAGAGAAGCGGAGAGGGCACCAGGGTCACGCCGTGGACCTTGCGCGGTGTCATCGGAATCGACTCAGTCTCCGTTTCGCCAGCGAGCCGACGGGCCCACTGACGCACGGCGCGCCAGGCACCCGTTCCCCCGTAGAGGAAAACGCGTCCCCCTGGCGTCCACTGCCGTGGCGCACATCGCAGAGGAGCTGTCACCAGGCTCACAGCCCAGGTGAAACGATTCTCGACCACATCAGGCTGCCACAGCACGCCGAATGTCTCTCCCCGCTCACAGTTGTAGGCGATCCAACGCTCAGAAAGGGCTTCTGGCTGCTTGGGGATATCCTCCTCGGCGGCCGGGAAGTCGCTGGCGTGGCCCTGGACCAGGCCCGCCTTCAAGGGGACAGTGACCACAGCGTGCTCGTATGGGGGCGTGAACATGCGGTGATTGAGTTGCACCTCATGCAGGGTGTCCCCTTTGTTCACCAGGCTGTGTTGCACGGTGACCAGGGGACCACTCCCAAGATGCACCTCGCGGCGGAGCTGTAACCCGGGATAGACCCCCGAATCAATGGTTGCCACCGCCATAACGCCGCTCCCCGCCCGCCGCACGTCGATGTCGAACTCCCGTTGATCGAACTCCGAGGGATAGAACGGGGGCCCAAGTCGCTCACGATAGCTACCCAGCCGTGTATGGCTCTCTGACGTGTAGAGGCCTACCTCACCGCCATGCGCCTTGAGGAGCACACGTAGCCCTGCGTTCTCCAGGCGGGTCTCCTTCTCCCCTCGGTCAGCCAACACACCGCCTGGCCCCAGGCAGAAGATGGCAAGTCGCTGGGGTGCGGCCATTCCCTCCCCGAACGCCACAGTGACATAGATCGGGTACACGCCATCCTCGGTTGCCTCCAGCTCGACAGGCACCCCAGCCCACCCTCGGGCGGGCACCTCGACATCCTGAGCCGACGGGGTCACGCTCAGACCAGGCGCGGCTGTGATATTGACCTTGGCCTGCACAGCATCCCGCAGGGCGCTGTGGAGCTGTAGCGAGACGACACTGCTCACGCCAGGCGAGAGCGTCACATACTCGGGGTAGGTCGAGACCTCGATCGCCGGCTTTGGGCGCAGACCCGTACCAAGCTCCAGGACCTCCCCATCCACGATGAACAGGGTACGCACTGCTGGTACAGGCTTGCGCCCCGGCACATCTGGAGCGCTTTGCGAAACCTGCACCGGGCGCTCCAACTCCCACGTTGCCCCTGGCGCCACCGTAGCCGTCGCCCGGGCATCCAGCGTCAGATGCTCCGTGCCCATCGCGACCAACGAGACCGTCACGGGCCGAGAGCGTTTGTTGACGAAACGCCAGCGGATCGTCACCGGCATACCCTTCGGGGGTTCGATATTGCCTGCTATAGCCCCCGCGAAGAACGCGTCTGTCTCCACCGCCGTGATGCGCCAGGCCTCCCGATCAGCCCAGACCGTCAGGGCCTCGCCACCTTCCTCCCAATGATAGGTGCAGACCTTCATGCCCTCCCAGCGCTCGTCGTCCTCCTCCTGGGTGAGCTCTCGCTTGAACGTACGGTACCAATCATGACGAGAGAAGTAATCCTGCGCACACGGCAACGTGAGAATTGCGGGCATGAAGTTGAGCATCCAGACCGACGTATCTGGCACCCAGAAGAAGCCCACTTTCTTGTACAATGGCACAGCCTTCAGGTTGCCCGCCCAGGTGTGCAGGGTGAGGAGATGAAACTTCAGTTCGACACATCGTTCAATGCAGCGCTGCAGCAAACGACGCCCCAGGCTGCGCCCCTGATAGCCTGGCTGCACGTTCAGAAGATCAACGTACCCTACGCCTTTCTCCTCCTGGCGCTCATTGAGCCCACAGTAGCCGACGATCTTGTCACCCTCAGGTGTCTCGACCACGTATACATTGAGCATCCTCTCGCGCTCATATCCCTCCATCACCATGGCTGGCGTGATCTCAGTCCCACCACTCCACGTGCCGGGCCACTGATCATCGCTGGCTCGCCACATTTCGGCCAGCTTGGCAGCATCCTTCTGGATATCAACTTCACGGATCACAAACTCTTCACTCACTAGAAGACCTCCAGATTACCAGGCATAGGGCTCCCCTTGGGGGGTCCCAACCGGGCCCGCGCGACACCTGCCTCCCGCGGGCCTCAACGCCGGAACGCCTCCGCCGGCCCGTACGGGGCCAGCCCCACCGTGATGTACGGATTGATCGCCGTATCGTCCTCCTCGTAGGCAAACCGCCACATCCGCGCGCACATGGCGCGCTTGATTCCCTCGTAGGCAGGGTCATTGGCCAGATTGCACATCTCATCGGGATCGTTGCACAGATCGTAGAGCTCGTCCTGATCGAACCCGTTGAACACATACTTGAAATCGCGCGTCATCACCGACCGCTGCGTATAGTAGAGTTCCACGCCGTTGCACTGGGTATGAAGCGCATCCCGCCAATCCGACGGCTGCTCGTCCCGCAGGAATGACGCCAGGCTGGCCCCAGTGAAGTGCCGCTCCGTCCGCAACCCGGCCAACTCCAGGAACGTTGGGGCAAAATCCGCCTCAGAGACAAAAGCATCCACCTGGCGGCCCGGATTGCGGATACCGGCAGGCCAACGGATCACGGCCGGGATGTGGTAAGCTCCACGGAAGGCAGGAATACCCTTAGCAAAGAGGCCATGTTCCCCTGCATAATCACCATGGTCCGAAGTATAAAGCACCAGTGTGTTCTCCGTCTGGCCAGTCGCCTCCAATGCCTGCAGGATCTGCCCAAAGAGATCATCGAGATAGGTGCAGTAGGCCCAAAAATGACGGATCCCCTCACGCACTTCACGCTCCGAGAGCTGTCCGAAGCGCATCTCGCGCATGCGCTGATAGATCCGGGGTTTGTCCCCCATCTCATCGTAGTAACTCCGTGGTAGTGGAACATCGTCCAGATCATACAGATCCACATAGCGTTGGGGCACCACGTACGGGTCATGTGGCCCAATGAACCCGACGTAAAGCCCCCACGGCCCTTCGGATTTTGCCAGCTCGGGGATCAACGTCAGGGCCTCCCGTACAACCCGTTCATCATGGCTATCCCGACGTTCGCCCTCCCCATAGAGGCGATAGGTGCCGTAACCGGGGCGCAGGATCTCCCCCTCGCCTCGTGTGCTCGCCTCCGGCTGTTGCGCCAACTGCCGGTAATAGTCCCATGTCACGCCATGGTATGCCCCTTTGGCGCTACTCACGAAGTGTTCAGTCCAGCCGCGATCCCTGGGCGATTCCTCAACGCTGACATGCCATTTGCCCGTGAAGTGCAGATCGTACCCGGCTTCCGCCAGATCTTCGCTCCACAGGCGCACGCCTTCCTTCAGCCCCGTGCTCAGCGCCTGACGGTTGCAGATGTTGTTCCACACCCCATGTCGCGAGGGATAGAGCCCGCTGAAGAATGTGGCCCGAGAGGGACAGCAGTGGGGCGAAGGGCAGTAGGCGTTGGTGAAGCTAACGCCCTCCTCCGCCAGACGGTCTAGATTGGGCGTGATCGATGGATGATCGGGCAGGGCCGTATCTGCCCTTTGGTGATCCGTCATCACAATCAGAATGTTTGGTCTCGACATACTGTCTCCTTAGGTCATTCCGTTCTTGAGTCTTCTCCCCGCCAGAGGTCAGCCAGCGAGTGCTCAGGCTCGAACCCCAATAACGCGCGTGCCCGATCAATGCTCACCAAACTCTCGGCCCCGATGAGAGGTCGCTTGCGCTGCGTGACCTCCGGGAAGTAGGTGGCCGCCAACTTCTCGCTGGGTACCCCCACAGCGTTGTGACTGTCCATCACAAAGAGGACGTGGGCCCCCTCGTAATCGGCCGTCAGCCCCTTCTCGATCGCCTGGACGGCATCCAGCACGTGCAACAAGGTCCAGAAATCCGTCCAGCCCCATCCCACCACGACCTCTGGCGGGGGCGGCCCCTCGCGCCACATGCGCTCGAACCGCTTTCGCTGCTCTTGCCAGGGACGCTCATGGAAGCGCTCCGCTCGCATCGCCTCATGATGTTCCTTGAAAGCGTGGATTCGCGCCTGCCGCTCCTCCTTGGGCATCGCCTCGAGGGCCGCGAATGCCTCACGCCGTCGCAGCAACATCTCTCGCCAGCGCGACCAGTGCTCAGCATCAGGCCGGTACACAGCAGGAAAACGCAAGCAGACACCACTGATGTGCTCTCGCCGCCAGAAATAGCGCGCGACCTCCTCTAGAACCTGTTTCGAGAAGGAGTACGGGTCCGTCGTATAGGTTGGATGCTCTTCGTCAATCGGGAAATATCGGATGGGGAAGGACTTCACCCCATAGTTGAAACCCAATGCGTTGATGGAGCTGGCGCTGACAACCCGCTTGATGCCTGCCTGAGCCGCTGCCTGGTAGACGTTGAACGTGCCACGACAGTTGATGTCAAAGATCACCTGTCCTGGTGCCATTGCGGGTGAAGGAATCGCCGCCAGGTGAACCACGGCCTCCACACCGTCCAGCGGTTCCTGGAGAGTTTCAAAATCCGTGATGTCCACCTGCCAGTACGTCGCACCCTGAAGCTCCTCCTGCACTTCAGGCGCCAGTTCGTCGAACGCCACTCGATCAAGCACACTCACCCGGTGACCGTGCGCGACCAACTGCGCCACAGTCACACGTCCGATGTTGCCACTGCCTCCTGTCACTGCGACCTTCATCGTTTCACTTCTCCCTCATGCCAGAGATCATAGCTCAGTCCGCCCTCGAGCAGCGGATACGCCCTCACCGTCCCCGCGGGCTAACGGGCTAAGCAGCGGTGCCACCGCCGCGGTCACTCGCTGACGCTGTTGCTGCCGTGCCCACGCGACTTCCGTCAGGCGCCGCGATAGCTGAGGCAGATCCAGCTCAGGGTTGGCACGCCTCACCACCGTACGCCAGGAGTTGGGGATTGCATCTACGCCATGCATCGCACCGGCGATAGCTCCTGCCAGGCTGGCATAGCTGTCACAGTCCCGCCCGTAGTTCACCGCGCCGATGATGGCCAGACGCAGGTCACCGCCTGCCGCCACCAGCATACCCAGCGCAACCGCCAGGGTCTGAGCCGCTTCCGACCCCAGCGGCCCCGCTGCAAGCCGCTTGTAGTAGTCCTCGCGGACCGCAAGGACATCCCGGTACCGCAAAGCGATCTCGACGGCCTCGCCAACCAGACGCTCGTTCAGCTCAAAGACTGTCGCATACCATTGCCATTGCCGTGTCTGAGGGCCAATGCGCCGATAGCGCTGTGCGGCCTGAAACATAGCCTCCACCACGGCCTCAACCGTAGCCTCTGACACGGCTGCAGCGGGGACTGCGGCCGCAGCAGCGACCGCCGCCGCCCCCATCGCAGCACTGATGCGCGCATATCCGCCGCTGATGAAATCCAGGGCGAAGCTCAAACCGAACGCCACATCTGGTTCCCCTGGGCAGATCAACCCCAGAGGCGCGTTAGCCATCAGGAAGCCATTGGTCGGCTGTCCATCCCAGGCCAGCCGATCCTGCCCGTAAAGCCCCCCAAGCACATACTCCTCAAGGAAGCCCCGCGTCAAGGCATCGTCCGAGCCGTAGTACGTCTCCACCAGCACCTTGAGCAGATCACCGCGACGGGGAAGCAGGCCATACCTTACGGGATCCGCTTCTGTCACCGCCCGGGCCACCAGACACCGCAACCGCGTGTCGTCGGTCACCGATCCTGCAGTCGTGCGGAAATGGTTGTGGTAATCAGGAGCGAAGTCATAGGGCAGGCACGTATCCACCACACCATAGCGTTGTGCAATGGCCGTGTAGCACAGCCCCTCCACTGGCCCACCCATCGCATCGCCCACCGCGCTGGCAAGCAGTGAACCGTAGATGCGATCGTACAACGGCAGCCCCGTGACGTCGATCACATCATCTCCCATTCGAGAGCTCCTAGGCCAGCCGCACCTCTGCCCCCGTGCGGGCGCTCTCCAGCAGGCCCTCCATCATCTCCTGGACAATCAGGCCATGGCGAAGCGGCGCCTGGCACGCCACACCGTCCAGAATGCAGGCGATGAAGTGATCGGCGATGGTGTCCCACACGTTGCGATCCTCGGGCATCGTCACAGTGATGTCCTGAGGTGCACCATTCACGGTTCGATAAAGCGTCAAAGGTCTCAGCTGAGCTCCGCCCTCGGTTCCAAAGAGCTCGATCTGGAGCTCCTCCTTCTGATGACTGGCCCAGAAACTCTCGATCTGTAGCCCGGCGCCGTTCTCAAAGCGGATGAAGCCGCCCCCGTAGTCGTCCGTGTCATATTGCCCATAGAACGACTCGGGAGGAGTGCGGTACTTCCAGTAGCCCTGGCCACGCGGTCCGAACTTGGCACCAGCCACGCCTGTTACGGTCACGGGCTTGGGCATCCCCATCAGCCACCATGCAGCATCCAACACGTGGACGCCCATATCGCGGAACGCCCCACCACCCGCCTGTATGAAGCCCAGGCTCCAATCCGGGATGCCGCTGCGACGAATGCTGCGTGCCCGGCCGTAATAGATCTCTCCCAGCTCGCCGGCATGGGCCAACTGTCCCAGATAGCGCACCACATCACTGAAGCGCGTTGAGAGGGACATCATCCCCACCACCCCCGCGGCCTCTGTTACCTCCACCAACTCCCGCGCGGGCTCCAGGGCATTGGCCAGGGGTTTGGTAATCAGGACATGCTTGTCGTGCCGCACCGCTTCCAAAGCCACCGGCACGTGCCATTGATTCGGCGTTCCCACGAACACCGCATCGATCTCTGGGTCGCTGCACATCTCCTTGTAGTCGGTATAGAACTTCACCGGCTCAGGCAACTCCTGTGCAAACTCATGCATGCGATCCTCAAGCAGATCACACAGCGCGACAACACGCCCTCTCGGATTGGCCGCCAGAGCCCGTCCATTGGGGCGTCCAATCCCCATGCCCACAATCGCCACTCGAACTTCGTCCATGAAGACCTCCTCAGACTCAGACAAGTGGGGCTTCGGTCAATCGAAGCCCCATACACACCCAGCACAGCATAGCCTCACTGGGGATCAAGACAAGATGACGGATATCGCAGATCCCCCCGTCAGTCCTCCCCGGCGCCCAGCAGGCTGACCTTACGCTCCGAGTCGAAGTGCCGCGCAAGCCGAAGGTCATTGAACTTCAGAATCACGACCTCCGCCAGATAGAGCACCTCGCACCCAGGCTCCAGATGCCCGGCGACGGACCACTCGTCCCGGTAGCCCACCGTCATATGCAGGTGGGGCTGACCATCCGCGATGATCCCACTGATGCTCGAGATCTCCAGAGGCTTGCGTATGGTGAAGAAACGATCCTCGGGAGGAAATCGATCGTGCTCGATATGATGCATGTGGGCCACCTTGAGGGTCCCAATGCCGGACACCACAGCCCCGTTCTGAACATCATGGGCCTTAATGGCGGCCTCGATGGTCTCCAGCAATCTCTCCCCCGGGGCGATCCCCACCACAATGACCTCAAGAGCCCCATCGTAACTGGCACTGAACATTGGCTGAACCTCCTTCGCGACTCGGATCACCACAAATCGGGGACTTCACAACACAGTCTCATCGAGCTCAAGCCCCAGCCGCTCATATTTCTGGCGCCGCGAGGCTTTGTCATTCCGTAGCTCCTGATGAGCGTACTTCGCCACATCGTGGGCGATCTCCAAGGGCACCACGATCACGCCGTCGCCATCGGCTACTACGAGATCTCCGGGGCGGACCTGCACGCCGCCGACCGCGATTGGAATGTCGTAGGCATCGAATTGCAATCGTCCCTGCACCATGGACTGAGAGCAAAAGGCTGACCAGAAGGGGATCTTCTGGCGGATGATCTCGTCGGTGTCGCGCACCCCTCCATTGGTCACATAGCCCCGTGCCCCTTTGATGACGCCGTCCATGGTATTGTTGGACCCCATCAAACCCGCGTTGATGCCGCTTTGATCGATGATACAGAAATCGCCTTCTTCGATCGTCTCAATCCATGGGTAGGGACACACTTCCTGGTAGTACCACCCTGACCACGCCGTGTATTCCTCAGGCGTCATCTTTGGCACCTCACCCCGGTAGGGAAGGTAACGCACAGTCTTGGCGAAACCGACCGCGCGTGTCCGCCACAGAGGACGAATCTGAGGGATCATCGAGCCCTGCCCGTGGCGCATCACCCAGTCCATCCCATCCCGGACATCCGCGACACGCAGGTCACGATACAAGGCAAGGAGCTCTTCACGTTCTGCTGCTGACAATCCCATCCGCACATCCTCCTCCAACCATGATAGTGTCGTTCACCAACGGGCTCCTCGCAAGCCACACAAGGAGCCCGTCCAAAACATGCGGTTAACATCCTCATGCGCCCACGCAGGAGCGCAGCCTGCCACTCAGAGCCCCCGCAGGAACTGGAAGATCTTATCCTGATGACCCGGGAGGCCCTCATGCCCGAAGTCAGGATAAATCACCATGGACTTCGGACAGGTGAGCTTGTTGTAAGCCGCGAACTGCGTCGAGGGCGGGCAAATGGTGTCCATCAGACCAGTAAACCATAGCACCTCGGCCTTGGTGCGAGGGGCAAGATGTTGCACATCAATATAGCCCAACGCAGTGAAGATCTCGTCCTCCCGTTCATGCGTAGGATCGAACCTCCGGAAGTACTCACGCAGTTCGGCGTAGGCATCCTTGTCCTGATCCATCTCCCACACCCGCTTGTAGTCGCTCAAGAAGGGGAAGACCGGTGCAGCGCGCTTGATGCGTGGCTCCAATGACATGCACGCCACGGTCAACGCGCCACCCTGGCTGCCACCCGTGGCACCGACCCGGTCCGCGTCCACCTCGGGCATGGACATCACGATATTGGCCAACTCCGCCGTATCCAGGAAAATGCTCCGGTAGAGGAGCTTCTCCGGTCTGCCCGCCAGGGCGTCATCCAGGCCGCGGATGATGTGCCCGCGCAGGGTCCACCCCTTCACACCACCCACGTCCTCCGAGAGTCCTCCCTGGCCACGGCAGTCCAGGGCAGCGACGACGAAGCCCTCAGCGACGTAGCCCAGCTTGTCTGTCCAATCGCCCGAGCTGCCTGAATAGCCATGGAACATCAGCACAGCAGGGTGTTTGCCGGTGGCCTTACGAGGACGCAGGAACTTCGCGTGCACCCTCGCTCCTCCCACTCCAGTGAAGTAGAGATGGAAGCACTCAGCGAAAGAGGTCTGGTACTCGGCTGGCACCAGCTCGACCTGGGGGTCGAGAGCCCGCATCTCGGCCAGTCCCTCATCCCAGTAGGTGTCGAAGTCCTCCGGGCGGGGATTGATCCCCATATACGTCTTGAGCTTCTCCAATGGAAAATCAAACATCAATGGCATGCCCCTTCCTCCTCAGCCAAGATAATCCAACTAACCGTCAAGCCTCTCTAACGATGTAATCCCCCGCGCAGCCAGATAGGCAGCGTCTTGGGCACGGTCCTCGAGGACAATAGCCGGCCGCACACCGTCCTCGATCATCTCCATGAACGCGTCGATATAGCGCCAAAGCGCCATAGCGTCCCGGAAGATATGTTCAGGCCAGACCAACGCCGTGGAGCGTGTGCACGGACGCGGCATGTCCTCGCGCCAGCGGTTGATCAGGCTCGCCAGCCGCTCTCCCACCGGCTTAGGGCGATTGTCCACATCCAACAACCCCAGCCCATACTCCAAGACATCGAATCCTGTGAACTCCCGTCGAATATCATGGGAGCACCACCATGTCAACCCCCAAAGGCGATCACACGTCAGGGCGTTCTCGATCGTCTCCTGGGCGAAATCCGGGATATCGGCCTCAGGCAGCCACTCGGGCGAGACCCCGAACTCCTGTACCCAGACTGGGCGATCCAACTGCTGATGATAGGCTTTGGCAAGCTCGATGCTGTACTCAGCCAGATGGCGGGTGCCCGTCCCCTCGATCCCATAGCGCCCCAGGGTACCAGTGAACAGGATCCAGGTGTGCAGCGAGGTGGCGTGGCCCAACGTGGCCAGGGCCCGACGCGAGAACCCTACGTTGCGGTACCAATGGACATGATCGACGCCATTGACGTGAAATTTCCCCGGCGCGATCTCCTCACAGAAATCCATCATCTGCGCCAGCCAGACATCCGCCTCCTCCTGGGTCACCGGCTCCCAGATCTGCTGCAATACGCCCAACTCATTTCCCAGATCGAAGCCCAGGAAACCGGGATGGGAGCCGATGCGCCTGGCCAATGCGGCAAAGAGCCGCCTTTCCGCGTCGATCATCTCCGCATCGGTGAACATATTGCGGCCCTTCTGCCATGCCGGTCGAAAGGCAAAGCCACTCAGCCAGCCATCCAGGACCGCTACGACCACCTCCAGACCCACTGCCTGCGCCAGATCGAGCAGCTCCTCGAGATGGGCCAGCGCCGTTACACTGATATATGTTGGGTTTGGCTGAAAGATCGGCCAGAGGCAGTGGATACGGATATGATCCATACCCAGGGCAGCGATCGCTGCCAGGTCCTCAGCAATAGAGTGGCTATCCCAGTCCAGCCAGCTATACCACCATCGTTTGGAGGGAACATAGTTCACGCCGAACCGCACTCGTCGATGCGCCATATTCACTCCCGGATGACTATCAGAAGCCAGCCTTGCGCTGCGCTGCACTCAAAGCAGGCCCCACTGGCTCGCCATTCTGAATCGCCACCAATGCACCGTTAAGCGCCTGCATCGTGGTTCCCCAGTGGGAGCTCAGCTCCCCCCCGCGACCGAAGAAGCCCAGGCCGACCATGTATGGCAACGATGCCTGTCCAGCGGCCAGGGCCTCCTGAGGCAACGTCGTCCCCATCAGAACCTCCGAGGGTTGGAGTGTGGTGCGCAGGGGCAACAACTCCGGGGGAGCATACCTCGTCACATAGCTCAGCCAGTCCCAGCTCTCATCTGGGGCCAGAGTCTCAGCCGCGATCCCCAGCCCGGTGATCGATCCGAAAGTAAGAAAGGTCGGACCGCGAGGCACGGGCGCGACGCCAAGCTCCAGGTCTTCCCAATCCCTCCAGTCACTCAACCATCCCAGCCACATCGCATATTGGCCGCCCCTGATCCCAGCATCGGGGAACGGCGACAGGCGTTCGCCAGGAGCCGGCGCCACGTGGTGACGATAGATGAGATCGGCGTACCACTCCATGGGAGCTATGTTGCGCGGGTCATCCAGCGTCATCATAGTGGGTTCCAGCAGGTCATCGAAGAGCTGACCGCCATGCTGATAGATCAGAAGCATGGGCTCCAACAGACTGAATATCCCCATCTGGTGATAGGCGAAACCGAACTGCCCGGCGTCAGGGTTGGACAAGGCCCTGGCCCGTTCGAGGAACATATCCCAGGTCCAGTCGGGTTCCGGATAGGCAACCCCATACGCATCAAACAGATCCTTGTTGTAGTACATCACTACGACGTCGCCCGTGTAGGGGATCGCCCACTGCTGCCCCTCAACCTGCAGAGCAGCCACTGCGTTGGGGTAGAAATCGTCCAGCTCGAATTCTGAGTCCTCAACGATGAAAGGGGTCAACTCCGCCAGAGCCTCCTGCTCGGTCAGGAAGGGCACCATGAACTGGGACACCGGCAACACGTCCACCTCAGAGAGATCTCGCCGGAAGCGCGGTCCCCCACCCACGAACTCGATGCTTACATTGCGGTGTTTCTTCTGAAAGCTCTCCACCATGGGGGCATAGGCCTCAGCCGGTCCCAACGGGGCGAACCGCACTGTGACCGGTGGCGCCGGATTAAACGGAGATCCCTCAACGCATCCGCTCAGGGACAGCAAAGCCACGAGGATCAAAGCTGCAACATGGCACAGCCGGCAGAGACGCCAGTCCCTCATACGCCTCCTAGCACCTAAAACCCTGATTGTTCCTGCGCCGTGGTCAGCGCGACCTCCGGCGTCGTTTCCCCCTGGCGAATCTGATCAAAGGCCTTGGCCATCGCAGCCAGAGCCTTCTCGAACCCCAGTAGCTCAGGGTTCACCAGGATCGCCTCATCCAGGCCGGCCCGCGCCGCCGCCGCGACATCGGCGCCCACAAGTTGCTCGTAGGCTGGCGAAGCGGCCAGCGACTGCCGCGTCGGCATCAGATAGGGAGGAAGCTGATGGCTCACGTAACTAAGCCACAGCCAGGCTTCATCGGGATGCTCGCTCTTGCTCGAGATGAACATGCCCTCAGCCAGCGCCAGGGAAGCGGCCACCTGATCACGCGGCATCGGGACGATACCCCAGTTTATCTCCCAAGGCTCCGGCCAACGCGCACCGCCGCGCTCAGAGTAACTCAAGGGCCACATGGCGATCCAACCCTCGACGATGCCACGCCAGGGGTAGCCCCGGCCAAGTTTAGCCACCTCCTCGGGGGTCGGGCTGACGTGATGATCGTAGATCAGGCTGGCGTAGAACTCCATCGCCTCGATATTCAACGGGTCATCGAACGTCACGCGCGTGGGCGCTTGCAGGTCATCGAAGATCTTACCGCCGTGCTGATAGATCAGCATGATCGGCTCATAGATCGCCAGGTCCCCCCGGTATTGCACGCCATAGCCATACACCCCTGCAGAAGGATCGGTGAGGGCCAGCGCGCGATCCAGAAAGTCGCCCCAGTCCCATCCTATCTCCGGATAGGGCACACCATAGCGATCGAAGAGATCCTTATTATAGTACATCATCATCATCTCAATCCCCGTTGGGAGAGCCCACTGTTTTCCCCGACTGCGAAAGATCTCCAATGCAGAGGGATAGAAGTCCCCCACGTTGATCTGCTCATCCTGGTCGATATAGGACGTCAGGTCCACGACCGCCTGCTTATCCGCGTAAGAACTCACCTCAAACTGAGAGGCCACGAATACATCATAGGTGGCGCTTGGTTCTCCCGTGGCGGCCGAGGCGGACGTCAGCTCCACTGTGATATAGGGGTAGCGAGATTGAAACTCCTCGGCCCAGCGTTCATAAGAGCCGCTTGGATCGTCCGGATGGAGGACCGACAGGGTGACCGGCTCAGGCGTGGGGACCAGTTGCGCACACCCAGACGCCACCAGGCCAACCATCACAAGCGCCACCGTGATCACATACAGACGAGATTTCCGCATTTCCAACCTCCTTGCTCCGACATCCGCAGGGGGATCACCACCGGCGGATGCGTTTGGAATACGCCTAAACACCCCAACGATCCAAGTATACTATGTCCAGGTCACTTTGACACCACCTGTCCACCATCGGAAGCAAGGAGCTGGCGGTGATCTGCATCGATCTCACGGTGGGCCCATGATGTCCCGCAAGGCACAGCTCCCCACACTGGGAGAGTTGCGAACGTACCTGTCCCCAGTCCTCCCCGTGCGACAGGCATTCCCTATAGCGGGGGTCATGGATCCCCCTCCCCCTGTCGCCCCTTCTCCCACTTCCGTCGGGAGAAGTGGCGATACAGGGTAAACGGTTACGCTGCGAGAGGTTGCCCTGCGGGGTTGACCGCGTCAAACATGGCCACGATGTTCTCCGGGGGCACATCGGC
>CAYLRT010000033.1:23571-26185 GCA_964385885.1 uncultured Anaerolineales bacterium
GCCACGATGTTCTCCGGGGGCACATCGGCCATGATGTTATGGACCTGTTGGAAGACGAACCCACCACCCGGTGCAAGGGTCTCCACACGCTCACGCACGTGGTGCGCCACCGCCTCCGGCGTGGCGCGGGGTAGCACCGTCTGGGTGTCACAGCCTCCGCCCCACAGACACAGGTCACGACCGAACTCTCGCTTCAATACCTCCGGCTCCATCCCACGGGCCGAAGTCTGAATGGGCTGCAGGATGTCCAGACCGGCCTCAATGAAGTCCGGCATCAAGGCAGCAACACTGCCACAGGAATGTAACATCACCTTGACGTCCGCCAGGGACTTGGCCGTCTCCCACAGCAACTGCTGGCGCCCTTTGAAGAACTCGCGATACATCCGCACTGACATCTGCGGGCCCTGTTGCATCCCCAGGTCGTCACCAAAGACGATGATGTCGATGTAGGGTCCCACCGCACCGAGGAACCTCTCCAGGTCCCGCAGGTGGATCTCCATCAGCCTATCCAGGAAACGGTGCATCCGTTTTGGCTCCAGGGCCAGCAGCATCAGGAAGTTATCCATGCGAAAGAGAAACTGGCCCCACTCGTTCAGGTTGCCCCCAAACAAGCCCAGGATCGCCCGATCGGTGGCCTCGCGCAAAGCTTTCGCACCAACAGAAAGCCGGGCAAGCCCCGTTTCATCGAAACCGATGGGAGCCGGCGGCGAGCCGAGCGCCGCCCACATCACCTTCTGCATGGCGTCCTCGAGATGAGAGAAGTCCTGGCCCGCATAGTACTGCAAGGGGAAGTGCGTCTGCTCGAAGTAGAGGCTCCCGGCCTTCTGAACGGCGATGAGTGTGCCGTCGGGATCATAAATGTGCCAGTCATCGCCCACCTTCACCGGGTGGATGAACGCCGGGATCTTGCATGGCGTGCCATCCGGTAAGACCCAATCACGCCAGTCCTCATCCGAAAGGGCAAACCCCCGTCCCAGCTCGATCGTATCGACGCCAAACCGCTCCAGCACAGGGGGCTCCACGATCGCTAACTGCTGCACGAAATCATAAACATAGATATCGCCGGTACCAATGCCCAGATGACGCTTCAGTCTGTCATAAGCGATCGCCATGATTCCTGAGGAGCGATGTCCCCCGAAGTCAATGGGAACGCGGTCAGGTTCCCGGTGATCCACTGCCTGCAGAACACGGTCGCGTGCTGTCGTCATCTCACACACCTCCCCGACTTATCACGACGCAGCCATTGCCCCAACACAGACCTCGCCTGCCACACCATACCCGCCCATACCAGCAAATTGCCCAGGGCATAGGCCCCTGCCACCCAGGCCAGATGTCCCTGCCCCGTGGATAAAGCCAGCCAGGTGGCCGCAGCAGCATAGACCGCGAGCGCGAGCTCACCCAGCGAACTCACCCCAGGGCGGGGCAGATAGCTATCCTTGGGCGGCTGTCGCCCATGTGCACCAAACTTGGGCGTACGTTCAAAAGGGCCGGCCCAGTGCAGAAGACCATCGAAGACAGCCAGCGTCAAACGCCAGGCTATCCCGATCCATACCAGCATCAGCAGAGGATAGAAGAGGATCCGTCTGAGCCAGTCGCGGTAGAGCGACCATTGTCCCAGCACAAAGAGCACCGGGGGGATAGAGACCACGGCACCCAACCAGACGACGAACCGGGGGAACGTGGGAGAGACCAGCACCATCGGCACAGTCAGGAGCATCATGACAAGGAGTACCACCTGCGTGACATAACCGCTTAAATGGAGCAACCCCATGATCTTCTGCCCCGGGTGCAGGCGCCGAGAGCACAGGATGGGCCAGGTCAGCTTACGCAGACATTGGATGGCGCCCTTAGCCCATCGCGCCTGCTGCGAGCGGAAGGCTGCGATCAGAGTGGGCAATTCCGAGGGCGCAACCACCTCGGGAAGATAGAGTGCCCGCCACCCAGCAAGCTGGAGTCGATAGCTCAGGTCCAGGTCCTCCGTCACAGTATCGCCCTGCCAGCCGCCCGCGGCCTCGATGGCCTCGCGACGCCAAACCGTGGCCGACCCATTAGCATTTGAGCACAGGCCTGCACGGTTACGGGCTACCTGCTCAACGGCAAAGTGGGCATCCAGTGCCAACGCCTGCACCCGGGTCACCCAACTGTGGGCCACATTGAAATAGGTCCATCGGGCCTGCACCATGCCCAGTGTTTGATCGGCCAGCAAGTAGGGGACCGTCCGCCTCAGAAAATCAGGGGACGGTTGGAAATCGGCATCGAAGACGGCGAAGAAAGCCCCTCGTGCCACCTGACACCCCTCACCAAGGGCCCCTGCCTTGTAGCCCGTGGGCTGGTCGCGTCGCCGAACCACAAGGTCCACCCCCATGGTGCGCAGACGCTGCGCCTCCTCATCCACCAACGCACTCGTCTCATCCTCGGAGTCGTCCAGGACCTGAATCTCCAATCGGTCACGAGGCCAATCCAGCGCCGCGAGTGCCCGCATGGCGTCCCGGGCCACCCAACGCTCGTTCCGCAACGGCAACTGAACCGTGACCACTGGGAGAGCGTCATCAGACACGGCCGGCAAGGCGGGAGAGGGCTTCCGTCCATGGATCAGGAAGAGCACGATCAACAC
>CAYLRT010000034.1:0-25323 GCA_964385885.1 uncultured Anaerolineales bacterium
GGAAGGGGGCGTTGGATGGGTGGTGCATGGGTCAAGGGAGGTGCCTTGTGCAGCGTCTCGCGTTAGGGGTGACAGTCACCAGGAGGGCGGTGCTGGGTGGGTGGTGCACGGGTCAAGGGAGGTGCCTTGTGCAGTGTCTCACGTCGGGGGGGGACTGTGATGGTGGTTGGTCTTGCCTTTGCTCTCTCCCCCACTGCTTTGGTGACAGTCTCGGCGATCAGGGATCTCCGCGGCTCTCTTTGGGGTGTCGCCTGGCGGCAAACCACTCGCGACCGTCTGGGGACTCTGCCGCGTTCGGTAAGATCTTGCCTGGTATACCGCGTGGCTGTGACTCTCTTCAGAAGTGGGGTAAAATTCTCAATTAGCGATCCTGGCCCACTGCCGAATGCTGAGAGGAGGTGTGACGGAGCCATGGAGAAAGTCCGTGACGTTGTACTGAGTGTGCTGCGATTCCTTGGTGTTTCCTTGCTTATTGACCTGGGTCTCTTCGCTGCGGTCAGCCTTTCCTGTCTGATCGGCCCGCGCTGCAGCAACGCTGTCTATAGCGAGAGGATGTTCTGGGTGAGCCTGGCTGCGATCATCGCTGGTATGCCGGCGGTTCTTGCCTCACTGGGCACGAGCCGAGGCTACTACGACAATCCTTTTACCGCAGGTATTGATGCTCAGGTCGCCCATACCATCATCAAGGATGGACGACAGGGCTTGAGCAAGCGCTCGCGCTATGCATGGCGCATGTTCTCCATCGGCATCATCGGCATCGGGATCGCCGCATTGATTGACCTTGCCGTCCCTTAGGGGGAGACCATGAAGATTACGGCGATTGAGAGCCTCTATTGGCGGGCCTATCCCAGGCTGCTGGTGGTCCGCGTTCACACGGATGAAGGGCTGATTGGGCTTGGGGAGACTGTGGACAAGATTCCAGGGTCGCGGGGGGCCTTGCATGGCACTCTGGCGCCCCTGCTCCTGGGGCGTGATCCCTTGGATATCGAGGGCATCTGGCAGGATCTGACGGATGTCATCCTTTACCATGGCTTCGCCGGTGCGGAGATGCGTGCGCTTTCGGCTGTGGACCTGGCGTTGTGGGACCTGATGGGAAAGGTCTACGGTGCACCCGTCTACCATCTACTCGGCGGGCGATGTCGAGAGACCGTGCCCACATACAACACCTGTACCGGATATGGGGAGTTCGATGATTACGCCCTCTGGCAACGCGATGCTGGTGAGCTTGCCCGTCAGTTGCTAGAGGATGGCATCCGTGCCATGAAGATATGGCCGTTCGACCCGTATAGCCATGCCAGTCGGGGCCAGTATGTCGCCCCAGAGGATGTAGCCCGTGGCCTCCGCCCTATTCAACAGATCCGGCAGGCCGTGGGAACAGCCATGGAGATCGGGATCGAGTGTCATTTCCGCTGGAACAGAGCCAGCATGGAACGGATTGTCAAAGCGCTTGAACCTTATGACATTCTTTTCCTCGAAGATGCCATGCATGCGGTGTATCCCGATGAGATCAAAGCCCTCTCTCAACGTACATCTATACCCATTGTGGGATCGGAACTACTGCTCACCCGCTGGCAACTGCGTGAGTGGCTGGAAAAGCACGTGTCTCAGATCCTGATGACCGAGCCCCTGTGGACCGGAGGGATCAGCGAGACCCGCAAGATCGCCGCCATGGCGGAGGCCTTCGGTGTGCCCCTGGTGCTACACAATATCTCAGGGCCGATCGGACACGCGGCATGTATGCACCTGGGTGCGCACATCCCCAACCTCTTCATGGTGGAATCGGTACGGGCGTTCAGGAAGACGTACTTCCCCCTTTTGAGCGATTTGGACAGTGAGGCGATCGATGGTCGGCTGACGGTGCCAGAGGGACCTGGGCTTGCTGTCTCGCTGCGGCCGGAGGCCCTGCAGCGGGAGGACTTGAGCCGCGTGGTGACTGACGCATCCATTCTTGCCGACAGCGGTGAAGCATGGTACTATAAACTCGGTTTTGGGCACGTCCCGCCTCAGGAGGATACCTGATACGTCCCCGCGGGGGATGGGCCCAGGATCGGACCGCGATGATGTTGACATACTGTGAGAGGTCTGAGTGAAAGGAATTGTAGCGATGGAGCGACGTGTATTGGGGAAGACGGGAGAGCAATTGTCGGTTATTGGCTTTGGCGGCATCCTGGTGATGAATGAGACGCCCGAAGATGCGGCGAAGTTCGTGGCGGAGGCTGTGGAGGAGCGCGGAGTCAACTACTTCGATGTGGCACCTTCGTATGGCAATGCTGAGGAGCGGCTGGGGCCGGCTTTGGCACCGTATCGGGATCAGGTCTTCCTGGCATGCAAGACGGGCAAGCGGGATGCCGAGGGTGCCCTGGAAGAGCTCAACACTTCGCTGAAGCGCTTGCAGACCGACCACTTCGATCTCTACCAGCTTCATGGCGTGACGACGCTCGAGGAGGTGGAGACGATCTTTGCCCCTGGCGGAGCGATGGAGACATTTTTGGCGGCCCGCGAACAGGGCAAGACGCGGTTCCTGGGCTTCTCGGCGCACTCGGAGGAAGCCGCGCTGGCGCTGATGGATCGCTTTGACTTTGACACTATTCTTTTCCCCTTCAACTGGGCGTGTTGGCTCAAAGCGGGTTTTGGACCGCGCGTCATGGAGCGAGCCAGCGAGAAGGGTATGGGCATCCTGGCCCTGAAGACGCTGGCAAAGCGTGCTTGGCGGGAGGGGGAGCCACGGGAGTGGAGCAAGACGTGGTACAAGCCGGTCGAGAGCTACGAGGAGGCGCGACTGGCCGTACGCTTCACGCTTTCGCAGCCTGTAACCGCTGCAGTCAGTCCGGGACACATTGAGCTCTTCCGTTGGGCGTGTGAGGCAGCGGAGGAGTTCCAGCCTCTTAGCCCCGACGAGAAAGCCACGTTGGTTGAGTGGAGTCGGGACCTGGAGACGATCTTCCCTATCCGACAGCGGTGAGGCAGACAGACAGAAGCTGAAAATCGTAGGTATGGTAGCATATCCTGATCAACGGGGGCTTTGTGGTTGCTATGTCTAACATGACGGGACGGGAACGCATAGCCAGAATTCTTCGCAGGCAGCCGGTCGACCGGATAGGGTTGTTCGAGCACTTCTGGTCGGACACGCAAAGAGTGTGGACGGAGCAGGGCCATATCCAGCCCGGAGAGAACATGGCGGATCACTTCGGGTTCGATATGGAACTGGCTTGGCCGTTCAACTTGGTGGCTGATCTGGACTTCGAGCCTGAAGTGCTAGAGGAAACCGAGGAGACCATTGTCACCCGAGATGGCAATGGCGCGGTGCTACGCAAACACAAACTCCACGATGCGACGCCGGAGCATATCGATTTCCTGGTAAAGGATCGAGAAGCCTGGGAGTCCTTCATCAAGCCAAAGCTGGCGCCAGAGCGACGACGCATCAACTTCGAAGCCTACCGAGAGACCAAGGCGCGGGCGGAGAAGGCTGGGCGTTTCTTTGCGTGGTGCGGTATCAATGTCTTCGAGATCATGAAGGATGTAACCGGCCACGAGTACATGCTGATGGGCATGGCCCTGGATCCAGACTGGGTTAAGGACATGGCGATGACCTATGCTCAGCTTCTGGTTGATCTGCAGGAGATCCTCTTCGCGGAGGAGGGGTGGCCGGACGGCATTTGGTATTACGAGGACATGGGCTACAAACTGCACCCCTTCATGTCACCGCGTATGTATAAGGAGATCATCCAGCCGGCGCACGCGCTCACGATCTCCTTTGCGAAGTCCCACGGGCTTCCAGTGATCATGCACTCGTGTGGGTATGTGGCTCCCCTGCTCCCCGGGATGATTGAGGCCGGGATCGATTGTCTGCAGGTCCTGGAGGTCAAAGCGGGGATGGATCTGCTTGACCTTTATCGGAAATACGGTGAGATCCTCTCTTTCATGGGTGGGATTGACGTTCGCGTGCTCTACACCAATGACCCGGCGCAGATTGATGCGGAGCTGGAGTCAAAGATCCCGATCGTCAAACAGGGGTATGGCTATGTGCTGCACAGCGACCACTCCATCCCCAACACGGTGCACTACGAGACCTATCGGTACTTCATCGATAAGGGGCTGGCACTGGGGAGCTACTAACCTGAGATGGGCGAGCCATGGGGTTGACAAGTGAATGCCCCATGGTAGCCTGAATGGCGATGTGTGTACGTTAAGCTAGAAGAACGCCGAATGTCGCACGCTCAGTGCGGCAGCGGGGGACCCAGCAAATGGGGCGAATCGCAGGTTGCCCGTGGAACGCAGCCTGGTAGGGCCTGCCTTTCGGCCCGAGCCCGACAGCTAACTTCGTAGGCGTGAGAAGGACACCTTGATCCTAGGCGGACAGGTGTCCTTCTCTGTGTAATACTGATATGAAGCAGGAGAGGTGACATGGGCGAGGGAAAGTCAGACTTTCAGGTGCGAGCGGTCCACTGTGACCATCAGGCGGACGATGATGAGGTGTATGAAGCCCTGCGGCGGGCCACTCTGCCGTTGACCAGGGCCTGGCAGCGCCTGCGCAGGGCCGGCGTGATTGCCGTCAAATTCAACCAGGACTACGACCCCAAGCAGGTGCCGGTCTTTCATGGTCATCGGCAGCAGCTAGTCAGCGACACCGTGGCACGCGCGGTGCTTCGCCTGCTGCGTGAGGAAACCACAGCCGATGTGTACGTGATCGATTCGTCGGTTTTTGACCGACGTCCCGATCCCGGACCCAGGTTCTCGACCAATCTCGCCTCGGTGCTTGCAGAGTTTGATGTGCCGTATTTCGACGTTGATCAACCGCCTCATCAAGTTTATGAGGTGCCGGGCGGTGGGCGGATGTTCCGGAGCTATGTGCTCTCTCAGCGCCTCATGGAGGCTGATGCCTTGGTCGATGTCCAGAAGATGAAGAACCATGCTTACATGGGCGTTACGCTGACGCTGAAGAACCTCTTTGGGCTTGTACCCCAACCGCCGGTCAACCGGCCGCGGCACTATTTTCATCATCTAGTGCGGATGCCCTACATGCTGGCGGACCTGGGACGCTTGCTCGATCCTGCCCTGTGCATCATTGATGGGCTGGTGGGGCAGGCCGGTATGGAGTGGGGAGATGGCGAGGGGTTGGCGCGCGTTGCTGATACGCTGGTCGCGGGAGATCACCCCGTGGCAACGGACACATGCGGGGCCTATCTGATGGGGCATGATCCCATGACGGATTGGCTGGTGGAGCCTTTCCATCGTGATCGCAATGCCCTGCTGGTGGCGGCCGAGGGAGGCTATGGCACGGTGGATCGTGATGCCATTGACTTCGAGAGCGAGGTGGAGAGACAGCCAGAAGGGACGTTCTTCGCCTTCATGACCGATACCCTTGAACGTGTGATCAGTTGGCGGCGGTCTATGTGTGAGCAGGCGCTCTACTATCGTGACCACATGCGCACTTTTGTGGACAGATACCGCGGAGAGTATATCCTGCTTCAAGCGGGGGAGGTGCGATGGCATAGTCCGGATGGAGCTCTCAGGGTCAGTCGCCGTAAACTGGCGGGAGATAAGCCAGATCAGGCGATGTACTTGAAGTACGTGGATCCGGAAGAGCGCGAGGGTGAGCATTACGAGGTCTATGAGGCAGCTCTGGCCCATCTGCGCACGTTGGATACGGTGTGCAAGATAGAACGTCCGCCTGCCCGGGAGCGGTTCTGGCATCGCCGATAGCCTGCGCTACGCCTATGCGATGCGGTGCAGTCGTCCGATGCGTATCCAAGAAGTGATAGGAGAGCGAATGATGTCTCAAGGTCCATATAGTGCGCGTGCCGTGCATTGCGATCATGATGCGGATGATGCGACGGTGTATGAAGCCCTCCGTCGTGCCACGCTGCCGCTGCAGAGAAGCTGGCAGAGACTGCGCTCGGCTCAGCGTATCGTGATCAAGTTCAATCAGGACTTCCGTTCGGATCGTGTGCCCTATTTCATGGGCCAACGTCAGCAACTTGTCAGTGACAAGGTGGCCCGGGCCGTCATCCGCCTGCTGCGCGAGGAGACCGATGCTGAGCTCTTCTACGCCGACATCACAGCCTTCGCGCGGACCGATGATCCAAATCCACCCCCTACAGCGCAGTTGGCGGATCTGATGCGCGAACTGGGTGTGCCCTATATCAACGGCGATCGCCCACCACACCGCTGGTATGCCGTGCCTGGGGGTGGGCAGATGTTCCGACAGTATCTGCTGCCAGAGGCGATCGTGGGAGCCGACGCTCTGGTCGACGTACAGCGTATGAAGAACCACGCCTTCATGGGTGTAACGCTGACGCTGAAGAACCTCTTCGGTCTGGTACCCCGGGAGCCCCATGGACGCTCGCGGCAGTACTTTCATCATTTGGTGCGCATGCCCTACATGTTGGCGGACATCGGCCGTATCTTCAACCCGGCCTTGTGCATCGTCGATGCGCTGGTGGCACAGGCCGGCGAGGAGTGGGGCTCGGGCGAGGGGCTTGGGCGCGTCGTGGATAGCTTGATAGCTGGGGATCACCCGGTAAGCACGGATGCCGTTGCCATGTGGCTTATGGGTCATGACCCACAGGCAGACTGGCCTATCCCCCCATGTCATCGTGATCGTAATGCAGTTCTGGTGGCGGCTGAGGGTGGGTTTGGGACCGTGGACCTCGAGCAGATTGATTGGGAAAGCGAAGTGGATCCACAGCCGGAGGGTACGTTCTTCACTCGCCAGACCGACAGTTGGGAGCGTGTGGTGAGCTGGCGGCGAACCACGTGTGAGCAGGCGCTGTACTACCGGGATCACTTCCGGGAGTTCGTGGACAACTATGCCGGGGAGTATATCCTACTCCAAGAGGGTGAGGTGCGCTGGCACAGTGAGAGCAGCATCCTCAGGGCAAGTCGACGGAAGCTCTCCGGCGACAACCCGGATCAGGCCATGTGGCTCAAGTACGTCGACCCCGAGGAGACAGAGGGTGAGCATTTCGAGGTGTATGAACGTACTTTGGCGCATCTGGCGTCGCTTGAACTGTGAGTCAATAGTCACACGAGAGGAGGAGCTATGGCGTCCGGGCAGTGGCGGGGTAGCTTTGCAATCCCCATGACACCCTTCGATGAACGAGACCGGATCGATGTTGACGTGTTGGCGGAGGAGGTCGAATTCTGCATTGCCTGTGGGGTGGGGGGCATTGCGACACCCCTCATGGTCAGTGAGTTCCGTTTGCTTTCAGAGGAAGAGCGGAAGCTGATGATTCGTGTCCCGGTGGAGGTGAGCGCTGGGCGAGTGCCTGTCATCGCCAACGTAGCGGCAGTGAACCTCCCATTGGCGGTGTCCTATGCCACCTATGCGCAGAAGGTCGGTGCTGATGGCGTCATCGCTATGCCCCCTTACATTATCCGCCCAGACTTCGAGACCACGTACGCCTATTACAAGGGGATCTCGGACGCGGTCTCTGTTCCGGTGTGGATCCAGAACGCCAGCGTCGCGCCGCTCTCTCCCGATCAGTTGGTCAGGCTCTGTGAGGAGATTCCCAACGTTAGCTGGGTTAAGGAAGAGGTCCCGCCCAGCCATCGCAACATCACACGTCTGCTGGCCAAAGGGAGCGCCGCGGTGAAGGGCGTGATGGGGGGCGGTGGTGGATGTCCTATGATGGTGGAGCACGCACGAGGCTCGTCGGGCGTGATTCACGCCTGTCAGTTTTGTGATGTCGTGCAGCGTGTCTGGGATCTGTTGGATGCCGGCGACCTTCAGGCTGCCGGCGATTTGTTCGAGCATCTTCTGCCATCGCTCATGCTCGAAGGTATGCTGGGTATGGCCTACGCCAAGGAGATCATGATCCGGCGTGGCATTTTCAAGAACCACAGGGTGCGGTCTCAGGCACGGCCTCTAGACGACTACGATATGCAGGAGATCGATCGCACGTGGGAGCGGATTCAACCCTATCTGATCTGGCATCGTTAGCGTCTGTGTCTGTATGATCGGCAGGGAAGTGAGAAAAGGAGGATATCGTGTCATCGAAAGAGGATCAGGAGCTTCTAGGCCGAATTGAGGATGCCGTTAACACTTACTCAAGACCGTCCCAACTGAAGATTACGGATCTGCGCACCGCGACGGTCGCGTCCAACTACGACTATCCCATCATCCGCATTGATACGAACCAGGGCGTCTACGGAATCGGTGAGGTGCGGGATGCTGGCCACCGTGAGAACGCGCTGCAGTTCAAGCACATGCTGCTGGGGCAGAACCCGTGCAATGTGGACATGATCTTCCGGACGATGAAGCATTTCGGCGGTTGGGGGCGCGAGGGTGGAGGGGTCTCAGGGATCGAGATTGCCCTCTGGGATCTGGTGGGAAAGGTCTACGGGGTCCCCTGTTACCAGTTCCTGGGGGGTAAGTATCGCGACAAGGTGCGTATCTATGCCGATACCCCTGAGCCCCAGGAGCCGACACCGCAGGGCTATGCCCGGCGGGTGCTGGGCCGCAAGGCGCTGGGGCTCACGTTCATCAAGTTTGATGTGCGTCTCGACGTGTTGGATGAGTGTCCAGATTGCACCATTGGCCAACCGACACGCTATGAGTATGCCATGGGCAAATCGTGGCGGGCCCCCGGTAGCGGCAGGGTGGCCAAGGTAACCGATCGCGGGATTGCCAAACTGGCTGAGATTGTGGCCGCTGTGCGGGAGGCCGCCGGATGGGACGTCTCGCTGTGCATTGATCACTTCGGCCACGGTCAGCTGACGGTCAAGGAGGTAATACGCCTGGGACGTGCGCTGGAACCCTATGGCCTGGCGTGGATGGAGGACCCCGTCCCGTGGTGGGATTTCGAGGGGCATCGCAAGGTCACAGAGTCGATTGACGTGCCCACGGCTGCCGGTGAGGAGCTGTATCTGTGGGATGGATTCCGCGAACTGATTGAGATGCGGGCCGTGGATGTGATCCACCCTGATCTGCTGACGTCCGGTGGGATGGCGGAGACAAAGCGCATTGCTGACTATGCGGAGCGCTATGGCATCCTTACGGCACTGCACTTCGCCGGCTCTCCCATCGCCTTTATGGCTAACGTGCATGTGGCCGCGGCCATCCCCAGCTTTGTGGCACTGGAACACCATGGACTGGACCTTCCCTTCTGGTCAAACCTGGTGACGGGCCTTCCGGATCCATTGTTGGAGGATGGTTATGTCACGGTGCCTGATAAGCCGGGATTGGGAGTGGATCTCAACCTGGAGGGCATTCGTGAGAATCTGCGGCCGCCGAGCGGTCTCTTCGAGCCCACGGATGAGTGGGACACGCCCAAATTGGGTTTCTGGCAGCCGGATCGCAAGTGGGACAAATAGCATCAACTGAAGAGGTGAAGCCATGCAAATCGTCTTTCTAGGAACAGCCGCCGCTGAGGCAATCCCCAATGTTTTCTGTCGTTGTCGTGTGTGTGAGACGGCCAGACGGCTGGGTGGGGTTGAGATCCGGGGACGTTCTGCGCTGTTGGTCAACGATGATCTGCTCATCGACCTGGGCCCTGACCTGTTTGCCAGCGGTAACCGGCTGCGCAAGTATCTGGGAGGGGTTCATACCATACTGATCACCCATCGACATGAGGATCACTGGGTGCTGCAGAATCTCCTGTGGCGTCGGCCTTCGTTTACGAGCACTCCGCTGACCGAGGCACGGGTCTTTGGCGCCGCCGATGTTGTAGCGACGATCCCGCGGGTTCTGGCTGAGGACGCGGCGCTCTCGTGGCAGGCGGTGAGTGGGGGGGACCAATGGCAGTCTGGTGAGTATCAGATTACAGCGGTTCCCGCAACCCATGGCGGAGGTGAACTGGAGGCGTTGCTCTATGTTGTGGCGGACGGTCGCGCTCGGTTCCTGTATGGGACGGATACAGGGCCTCTCTCTGAGGCGGCCTGGGATATCCTGAGGCGGGTAGGCCAACTGGATCTGGTTATTCTGGATGCCACTGCTGGTGTGAAGTCCGGCGGCGGTGGGCACCATGGCATGGAGGATGTGCTGGCGACGCGGGCACGGATGGTGGATGAAGGGATCATTGTGCCGGGGGAGACGACCATGATCGCACACCACTTCTCCCACAACGGACTTATGACTCATCAGGAGCTTGTCGAGGCGTACGGGCAGCACGATATCAAGGTGGCCTTCGATGGGCTGACGCTTGAGATCTGATGGGGCCATCGGCCATTGATCTTGAGCTGTCCCAGCAACAGGCACGGGCTTTGCTGGGTGCCTGGCTGGGGCAGGAGGTGCGAAGCGTCGAACTCCGGCGCATGCATGGGGGGATGGTGAATTCAGTTCTCCACCTTACCTTCGACCGTGCGCCGGGGCGGGCTGTGGTTAAATTGCACACGCCCGGTTACAGTTTCGAGCAGGAGGCGCGGAACCTGCGGCTCCTGCGCCATGAGGGCTTGCCCTGTCCCCGTGTCTATGCTGTGGGGGATGGATCGCAGGTGATCCCGTATGCCTATTTGCTGTTGGAAGCGCTCCCGGGGCTCAATCTGTGGGAAGTGCAGGCCCGCTTGACACCGCCAGACCGCTTACGCATCGAACGTGAGTTGGCCGATGCCCTGATCCGTCTGCATTCGCATACGAGGGAGACGTTTGGGGCAGTTGGCGCGCCCCTGGGGTCATCCCGCTGGGTGGATGTGTTTCTGCCCCAGTTGCGGGAGGTCAGGGCTAAACCGGAGGTGGCAACGCGGCTGTCCCGTCAGGTGCTGCGTTGGGTGGACCAGGCGATCGAGCGAGCGCCCGATCTCTTGTCCAACCAGGGGGTGCCAAGGTTGATCCACGGTGACGTATGGGCGGCCAATGTGTTGGTCGTGGAGCAGGCTGATGGCTGGCATCTGTCGGGATTGGTCGATCCCAGCGCCCAGTATGCGGATGTGGAGCTGGAGTTGGCGTACCTGAAGGTGTTCGACACCGTAGGGGAGGCCTTCTTCCGTCGGTACACAGAGGCTTTCCCCTTACGGGAAGGGTATGAGGCGCGTTGGCTGGTGTACTGGTTGCATACATACCTGGTCCATGTGTGGTATTTTGAGGATCCACACTATCGACAAATGACGGCTCGCGTGGCCCAGGCTCTCTGCGGGGTCGCGACCTGATCTCGGCATCCAAGGGGCTTCCATGTCTGTCATGATGGAGCCATGGCGGTGGTTGGAAAGCGAGCAGGGTGTGGTATAAGGTGATTTGGAATGAGAGTATGAATCGGAGGAGATCAGGCTATGGCTCATCTTGCGCGTTTTGGACGATGGATGCACACGTTCCCCTACAAGGAGCCCGTCGATCGCGTTGAATTCGTGGCAGCGGACGGTACACGCGAGATCGTAGAGACTTTCTTGCATCAGCCTGCTGAGCTTACTTACGATGATCATGGCTACGAGCACCTTGTGGTCACGGAACCGCCAGTGTACGCCGTGCGGTTTACGCCTTTAGTGCCAGGGGCTTACCGCTATCGAGCATGGTCTGGCGGTGAGATACTCGAAGAGGGGGGATTTCGATGTGACCCCTCTGATCATCCGGGATATGTGCAACTAAGCACCCAACACATCCGCTACTTCAGCTATAGCGACGGTCGCTCCTTCTGTCCGACTGGCCTTTGCCTGGCAGGGCCGCCGCGTTATCGGTTGCCGGAGGGCTCCGAGGATGATTGGGCGACGCTGGGTGCGGCTGAATACGCCCGCTGGTTCCGGCTACTGGCGGAGAATGGTGGCAACTTCGCGCGTATCTGGCTCTCACATCCGTACTTCGAAGTCGAGACTGAGGTAGCGGGTGAGCTGGACCTCGCGGCTTTTGCGCGGCTGGATGCGGTGGTCGAGCATGCCCGGAGCTATGGTATTCGCCTCAAGCTCTGCTTCGAGCACTTCCGCACGTTTGAACCGGGCACGCCTTTCTCCAAGACCCTGCACCATCCCGAGGATGGCCGAACGCCCGCCAGTGTCGAAGAATGGTTGAGAGAGCCTGCATGGCGCGAGCTGTGGTTGAAGAAGGTGCGGGCCTATATCGCACGTTACGGTGGAGATCCGGTGGTGGCGGTATGGGAGCTGTGGAATGAGATGGACTGTGTCGAGGCCTCTTGGGAGACAGTTCTGTCGTGGACCAAGGAGATGCTGGAAGAGGTACGGCGACTGGCCCCCAGGCAACTGGTCACCAGTTCGTTGGGCAGCTTCGACGCCGAGGAGAAGATCGACATCTATCAGGACTTCCGGCTTCCCGAGCTTGATATCCAGCAGGTGCATCGCTACCTGGATCAGGGAGCCCCATGGGAGATCTGCCGCGAGGACCCGGTCTCCCTCACCACAGATGCCGTGCGCAGGATGCTGAGGGTCGACCGACCGACGCTTCTGACGGAGACCGGCGCAGTCAACGACCGCCACACGGGCCCCTTCCGCTACTACCGGATGGACGACCGGGGCATCCTGTTCCACGATACTACCTTCCCGGCGTTCTTCGTCGGTGCTGCCGGAACCGGTCAGATCTGGCACTGGGATCAGTACGTGGATCAGAAGAATCTCTGGTCACAGTACCGGCCCTTCGCGGCGCTGATTGAGGGCCTGCAGCTGGATCAGGAGTTGTTCCAGATGGCAGATCTGTCTAACGAGCAGGCGTGGTGTCTTGTGCTGCGTGGGCGTGGCCATGTGTTGTTGTGGGTTCGCAACAAGGCGGATAGCTGGCAACGCGTATTGCGCGATGGCGAGGAGCCCCCCCTGCTCGATGATCTGGTCTTCGATCTCACCCAGGTCAACCTTGTGGAGGGCAACGTGGAGCTGTTCTGGCCCTGGCTGGAGTGGGGAAATTGCCCCAATGAGGAGCCGTTGAAGGAGACCGTGTTGGTCGACGGTTGGCTACATCTGCCGCCTTTTCGCTATGCGCTCTTTGTGAGAATCAGTCCACCGGCACACCGTGGATGAGGGAGGTGTAGGATGACGGTTCAACGGACGGCCTCGGCGCAATCCAGATTCAAGCAGGTAGGCATGGTTCTCCTGGGCGTTGCCCTGGCTGCGATCGTGGCGCTTTCGCCTGTACGATCCTGGTTGGCGAGCATTCCCCACTTCTGGGAGGTTTTCTATCCAGCGTTAACGGTGGCGGCTGTGGCCCTGCTGGTTGATGCTGTCAGGCCAC
This sequence comes from uncultured Anaerolineales bacterium, assembly GCA_964385885.1. Classification (GTDB taxonomy): domain Bacteria; phylum Chloroflexota; class Anaerolineae; order B4-G1; family SLSP01; genus PWVB01. The sequence goes on from CAYLRT010000034.1 coordinate 13,103, forward strand.
CAAGTTCCGGCCTGGAGATCGTCACCTGGGGGCTTTTTCTATTATCGGCTGTAAGTGCCACCGTTCATGCGTTTTGGGGAGGTCTGATCTTCTTCAAGATCGCCCGTTGGGGAGCCGTAGGGTTCATCGTGGCGCAGTTTCTGAATGCCTTCTTTGGGTATGACGACGGCGCTGAGGGGTGATAGGGCGCTAAGCGGAATGCGGATCACTGCGGTCGAGCCTGTCGTGGTCTCAGTCTCCGAGCGCGGGGATTGGGTCTTTGTGTTGGTGCATACCGATGCTGGCCTCACGGGGCTTGGGGAAGCCAGCCACAGTTTGAACGATGCACTCCTGATTGCGGCACTGCGTTCGTTTGAGCGTCGGCTGATCGGTACCTCGCCCTTCGCGATCAACGCGACGCGTGCTGCGCTGAGGGTGGCCGACGGAGGCCGTATCGTCCACACGGCGGCCAGTGCCATTGAGCAGGCGCTGTGGGACATCGTTGGGCAGGCGTTGGGTGTGCCGATCCATGTATTGCTGGGGGGCGCGGTGCGTGAGCGCATCCGCCTGTACGCTAACATCAATCGTCACGTGACGGATCGATCCCCGGAAGGATTTGCCCGCGCAGCGAAGGAGGCCGTGCGGGAGGGGTTCACGGCTGTGAAACTTGCGCCCTTTGACGAGCTTCGTGCACCGGATCATGTGCGCACCGGCCCACGAGCGGCCTGGCGTCCAGGCGTAGAACGGGTGCGCGCGGTACGGGCTGCGATCGGCCCTGAGGTCGACCTGGCTGTGGATTGTCATGGCAGGATGGATCCTTCCGAGGCCATCGCGGTTGGACAGGCCCTGGCGGATTATGGTCTGATGTGGTATGAAGAGCCGGTTCCCCATACCTATCCTCGGGAGCTAGCGCGGATAGCTCAGGCAGTCCCCATGCCACTTGCCTCAGCGGAAAGCGTGTTTGGCCTTGAGGGCTTTCAACCTTTCCTGCTGGAGCCTGTTGTGGATGTCCTCATGCCGGATGTGAAGCATTGTGGGGGGATCCTTTCACTGCGTCACATCGCGGAAGCCGCGAAACTCCATCATCTCCTTGTGGCCCCGCACAATCCATCGGGGCCAGTCGCCACGGTAGCCAGCGGGCATGTGGTCAGCACGTTGTCGAACTTCCTGATCCTGGAGTACGCGTGGGGCGAGGTCCCATGGCGCGCGGAGCTCATCACTCCCTCCGAACCGGTGCGGGATGGGTATCTGTATCTCAGCCAAGCGCCGGGCCTGGGATATCGTCTCAACGAGGAAGTTGTAGAGGCACATCGCAAGGGCCTGGCGTCAGGCCATGACTCGACAAGGGTGAGAGTGTGAGAGGGGAGGCTATGCCATGGTGGAGAGTACGCATGTTGGCACGCTGACATTCCAGGAGCGCATTGACCTGCTGCGAGCCACGAAACTGGCTCAGACCCGAGAGAAGCAGGAGATCATCGGCTCCATGGATCATGATGATTGGGCTCTGATCCTCCCGCCCCCAGATCGGCGTAAGATCGTTCAGGCCATCAGCACATCGGGGATGCCCATTACGGACTGTCTCCTCGAGGGTTACGAACCTCGGCCGAATCATCCGAGCGGAGGGTTCTTTGGGCCAAAGGCTGTGGGGGAAAACTTCCGCGCACTCTTGGAGGCCCATCCCACCTACATTGATCCGGTGAGCTCGCTGGCCGGTGGGTACATGGTCAATTTCTCGTCCTATCGCAAGCCGGGCTGGAACCCCGATCTGGCCGTGTCCAAGCTGAGGCCGGATCTGGCTGAGCTGATTCAGCAGTACAAGCTGCTCCCTGGGATTGGCGCCACACAGCACTTCTGTCAGGATCTGCAGATCGGTCTCGATCTGGGTTGGGGAGGGATCCTGACGAAGATCCGTGCCTATCGTAAGCTCAATGCCCCCCGTGCCGCCGACTTCTATGATGGATTGGAGGCCATTGTGCTGGGGGTACAGAATTGGATCCAGCGGCACGCTGCGGCCGCCCGGGAGATGGCCCAGAAGGAACCTAACCCCCAGTTGCGCGAGAACCTGCTGGAGATGGCGGAGATCAACGAGCGATTGGTCTCTGAGCCTCCTCAGACCTTTCGCGAGGCATGCCAATGGATCCTGTGGTATCAGATCACGGCGCGGATGTACAATGGCAGTGGCTCGTTGGGGCGCCTGGATGTCCTGTTGCAGCCCTACTACGAGCGTGAGGTGGCGGCCGGCACGTTGAGTGATGAGGAGGCCATCTTCCACATTGCCTGCCTGCTTCTGCGGGATACTGCCTACATTCAGTTGGGGGGGCTCGACGCAAATGGCAATGATGTGACCAATCCGGTTTCCTATCTGGTGTTGGAGGCCGCGCACCGGTTGAAGATCCCGGCGAATGTGGGAGTTGCTGTGGGGGATCATGTAGACCCTGGCCTGTTGCGGCGGGGTGTTGAGGTGCTGTTCGAGGATAAGACGGGGATCCCCAAGTTCCTGGGAGTTGAGCAGACGGCGCAGGGATTTGCACGCAATGGCTATCCACTTGCATTGGGTTACGAGCGTGCCTACTCGGGTTGCCATTGGTCAGCCATACCGGGCCGCGAGTACACACTCAATGACTGTATCAAGATCAATTTCGCAGCCGTCTTTGAGGTGGCATGGAAAGAGATGCTGAGTGACCCTCAAGCGGAGCCCAGTGTCGCGTTGCTCTGGGAACGCTTTGTGTACCACCTGCGTCGCGGTATTCGTACCATCGCGGCGAGCCTGGATTTCCATGTGGCGCACATGCACGAGGTGTTCCCCGAGTTGGTCCTGGACTTGTTGTGCCATGGACCGATCGAGAAAGGACTTGATGCTTCCAATGGCGGTGTTGAGTTCTACAACTTCGGCCTGGACGGTGCGGCGCTGGCCACAGTGGCCGATTCATTTGCCGCGTTGGAGCAGCGCGTAGAGCGGGAGAAGCGTCTGACGTGGGAGGAGATCGCCCGCTACATCGAGGCCAACTGGGAGGGGGTAGACGGGGAGCGGGCGCGTCAGATGATGCGCAGTATCCCGCGCTATGGGCACGGAGGATCGCTGGCGGATAAGTACGCGGTGCGCGTCGCGCGCACTTTCACTGAGTTGGTCAAGGAAGCACCGACGCCTGCCGGCTACAACATGATCCCCGGCTTATTCTCGTGGGCCAACACTATCCCGATGGGCAAAGTGGTGGGGGCGACGCCCAATGGTCGCTTTGCGGGGGACCCGATCTCGCACGGCTCCAATCCCGATCCCGGTTTCCGCAAGGATGGCGCCCTCACCGCGATGGCGGTGGCGATCGCATCGGTGCAGCCGGGATATGGCAATGCCGCACCCATGCAGATGGAGGTGGAACCTGCGCTCTCGAAGGACGAGGGCGGGGTTGAGAACATCGCCAGTTTGATCAAGACGCATTTCGACCTTGGGGGGACTCAGATCAACCTGAATATCATGGACGCGTCGCAAGTGCTGGAGGCCCACAAAGATCCCTCGAAGTACCCGGATCTGGTGGTGCGCGTGACCGGCTTTAGCGCCTATTTCGCCAGTCTCTCGCCTGAGTTCCGGCAGTTGGTCGTCGATCGGATCCTGCGCGAGATGTAAGGTGACAGCCACCTTTTATGGTGGCTGTCACCTCGTAGATCACTTCGGACGGCCCATCGCCTGCATGGCTACCTGGAAGGGGGGCCAGGTGGGCAGCTCCTTTGGCGCAACAGCGCTCCAGGTGGTGCATAGGTATCCCAGCATGTTGGGGTTGTCTCCGTAACGATGAGCCTCCTTGAGCAGGGCTTTCGTCGCCTCGACCTCCTTCCATCCTGCCGGCAGTACCCTGAAGCCTTTCTTCAGGAACAGAGGAATAGAGGGGTACGCTTCGCGCTCGGTGTAGTGCCAGTCGCAGATGATGATGTCCTTGGGGATCATATCGATGGCCGGGTGAGTGCCGTTTTCGGCAGCCTCCCACTTTCCGTAGCCGGTGGTCTCAGCGTCCAGCAGGCGGTCGCCCCACATCAGCATCTCGATATGGTGCTTGTCCGTCAGATAGGTGTAGTAATCGTTAACGGCTTTCGCAAAGAGCTCGGCTGGATCCTTGCCCTTGCAGCGAGGGCAGTGCTCGGAGGCAATGAGGAACACCTCATCCATCCCTACATGCAAAGCATCGGCCTCAAACGCCTCAATCAGCTCATCGAACAGATCGAAGATGATAGGGTTGACACCGGGGTGCTGTGGACACCAACTGCGACAGTAGATGCCCTCGTTGCTGGGGTACTGGCCGGGCGTCTCATCGAACTCCGGATAGACGCGCAGTAGTGGGAACGTTGTCTCCGCCCAGGATTGGTGTCCCAGGCACTGGAACTGTGGGACCAGGCGAACGTTGAGGTCCCGACAGGCAGTTACCAGAGCCTGGACCCGGTCAAACGTCATAGGATCATCCCCCTGTAACTCGGGGTGGCTCTTGTAAGCGTATTGGTAGTTCACCTCCAGGATCAACAGGTTGAGGCCCTGTGTCGCTAACGATGGAAGAGCTTCGATCAATTGGTCGATCTCTGTATTGTGGTGTCCAACCACATGGATCCCTTTCCAGTAAGCCGGGCGTCTGTCGTTCATGATCGTGCTCCTTGGTGGTAAGAACTGCTTTGCAGAAACTGGGATTTACATCTACGGGCCAGTGTAAGGCTCGAACACCAGATGCTGGTAGGGGATCGAGCCATGGCGTACATCGACGAAAGGCTCTCCGTTTCGAAGCCCCACCACACCAAACCCGCTGGCTGTGGATAGGAATGCGCGGAAGTCCCCTGGGATCCGGGGTTGGATATAGAGGGTCCTCTCCACCGCGTCATAGCGGACGCCTGTGAGGCCCTGGATGAGGCCGTAGCTGGCAAGCGCACGTGCGTACCAGTGCCCACATTCGTATTCATCGAAGGGGTTCCGCACGTGACTGTCGTAGCGGTCTCGAGTGGTGCGCACGATCTCCAGCCCCCTGTCGACCTCTCCCATGAGCATAAGATGCGATGCCACCTGATACTCGATACCGGTCCAGACCTCGTTGCTGTAGACGAAGGGGAGGGTCGGCTGATCTCCGTAGGGCCAACTGCAGAGCAGCAGCCCTCCGTCCTGCCCAAGGGCGAACGTGGGGCGCTGCGGGTTGGCATGTTCGCTCAGGTCGCGCCGCAGATTGTAGCGATGCACTGAGAGGAGATGGCCCCGCACTTTCTGAGGGTCCAGCGGGGTGGGGACGCCACACATCTCGGCGATCCAGGCTCCCAGTACGCCGTCAGACAGGCAGCCATTGCCATACTGATACTTCGGCCCCTCTTTCTGCAGGAGAGCGGCAGCTTCGGGCGAGTAGTCTACGTTCCAGGCGTGGCTCGATGTGGGGTCCGCGGCGTGCAGGCCTTGCCACCGGACTTCCTGGATGAAGTACTCGCCATTCCACAACCTGGACTCCATGTAGGCCATACCCTTTTCCAGCAACTCCTCATACAGGGGGACCTTGTCACCTAGAGCCTCGGCCATCAGCGTCGCTGCTTTGAGAGCGCCAAGATAGAACGAGGTGCACATGCCATCGGGCCCCCAAAACTCGATGTCGTAGGTGTTGTGATGCGGCTCAACCAGGACCCCCAGGTGGTCGGGGTCCCATGTCTCGATGCAGTAGTTCAGGCTCTGCTTCACCTTCGGCCACAGCTTGCGCAGCCAGAGCTCATCCCCGCTGATGCGCCATTCCCGGTAGACTTTCATGATGCCGCCCAATTGACCATCCGCTGCTGCATGGAAATCGTGTGCCGGTGGCCGGATGGGAAGGCTGGCCCTGAAGGCCTGATGGCCGCGTGCATCCTGGTTGACCAGGAATTCCGTCTCTCGGAGCGTACGTTCTAGCTCTGGGAAGAGATGGGGAATCGCCTGGGCGTAGTTCCAGACGTGGGTGCAGGAGCCATGGCAGCAGCCGTGCTGCTCGCAGCATCCCTCCCAGCACCAGAGCCTTCCGTCGGCCTGACGCTGTACCGTCGGTGTCTTGAGGATCACCAGGTTGGCTGCGATGGCCTCCACCACCTCTGGCGGCAGGCTCGTGTCGTAGAAGCTGTCCGTAAAACGCATGGTCCTGGTACGGAGCTCATCGTAGTGAGTACGCCAGTAAGTGCTCACAGCGTCGATATCAGCGAAGACCCCTGCATACCAGGGGACATGCGTCCCACTGCAACAGCATGTGTCCCCACAGGTTGAGCTTTGCTCTATGTCCTTTCCCAGGCGCAGGTTCGTCACTGGGGCGTGCCAGGCTAAACGCAAGCGGATTGTGCGGCTCTCCCCCGGAGCCAACTGCAGTGGGACATACAGGCTGCCGCCAGGGCTTGGGTCCCCCTGGGTCGGCGGATCTTGAGAGAGACTCTCTCCTTGCGCGATGGATCGCCATACCACGGTCAAAGGATCGAACCACCCCCCACGGAACCACGCGCAGTTGACCTGGGTGGCCGGGTCGTCACACTCGATGGAGAAAGCCCCTTGCTGCCAGGGTTGCTCATCGCTACCTGCCTGCCACAGGATGAATCCCCCAGGTCCTCGTCGTACCTCGTGTCCCTCATCCCCCATAGCCATGAAGTTCTGAGCATGGAAGGAGAAGATAGCTTCGATGTCATCCTCTGTCGTGTTCTGGATCTCGTATTCGAGCCCGGCGACAGGAAGGCTGCTGCTATCAGCATCTCCGGGGATGAATGGGCTCCAACCGGTCAATCGGATGAGAAGGGGGATCCGCTCGTCGGTCAGTGTCACAACCCCGAACGGGAAGCGGGCTTCGAAGGAGGCATGGGCAAACCGGGGTAGACCCAGATGGGTGCCTCCAAGGCCGTTGCCCGCCTCAGGTTGCGTGAAGATCTTCCAGCCTGGCACAGGTCCCTCCAGCACCCGCGCCTTGGTGGGGTGCCCTGGCAGGCTGATGGCTGCAAACATCAGCGGGGCGTTGCCTATGTTTGGCGTGCCCTTTACTGACAGGTGCGTGAATCCTCCCGTGCCTTCCAGACAGACCATGCCTGCGCCGATCCCACCCATCGGGTATGCCAGACGGTCGAGCAAGTCACCTGTGTATGGCGTGTTGAAAGCCTCGCGTTCTCTTCGCATGGCTGACCTCCTATCTTATGTGGCCAGTCTCTCAGGGAGGTCTCGATGTAAGACCCACCGTTGCTTGAGCGGCACCTGGGTGCGGGGAAGGAGGGCCGGCGCTTCCATGTCGGGATCGAAGTACAGATAGGTCGCGTCCGGCCGATTGCTGAAAGCGACATGGTTGCCCTGAGCATCCACTGCGATCAGGTTCATCCCGCTCAGATATCGCCCCCCCAGATCGTTGAGATCCTGCATAGCACGCTCGCCGGCCTCTTGCACCGTGACGCCCACTTTCATGTAGAAGACCACGCTGTGCGCTGTAGCGGCCCGGATCGCCATCTCGCCTGTGCCGGTGCAGGCTGCGGCGCCGTAGCGGTCGTCAGCGTAGAATCCCGCGCCCACCACGGGCGAATCCCCTACGCGGCCGGGATACTTCCAGGCCCAGCCACTGGTGCTGACGCCGGCACATAGGTGTCCCTGACGATCCTGGGCTATGACGTTGACGGTGCCGTGTGTACGTTCGGGGTCGGTGGTGATCTCCACCCAGCGCCACAGATCTGGCAGGTTCCCAGGGTCTTCCGTTGCGTCTGGCGGCAGCCAGTTTTCGAGGACGCGGCGCCAGGTCTCGTGTGCTTCGGGGCTCAGCAGCGGCTCTGGCGAGAACCCCATCTCACGTGCGAAACGAGCTGCACCCTCTCCAACCAGAAGGACGTGGGGTAGGTGTTCCAGGGCCTTGCGGGCGATGGAGATGGGATGGCTGAAACCCTTCAAGCCTGCCACGGCTCCGGCTGTGAGATCTTCTCCCCACATGATCCCCGCATCCAGCTCGACCTCACCCAGTAGATTGGGATACCCTCCATATCCAACGCTATGGTCGTCGGGGTTGGATTCCACGGCGCGGATCGCTGTCTCCACGGCGTCCATGGCTGAGCCGCCACGCCGCAGAACCTTCATGGCATCGGGGAGGCCAACCCCCGCGTTCGTACTTGCAATCAGGTACATGTCGATCTCCTGCGTCTAAGGAAGAGCCTGGGTGAAGATGAGGTACCCGGTATAGGGGACATAGCGGATGAGCATCTCGAACGATGCTGATCCTTTAGATGGGATAGATTCAAGGACCAGTGCCGTGCCGACGCCTACGATCTCTCCCCGCCGGTCCGTCAAAGCCCCTACAATAGTTGTGCTGCGCAAGGGGACCGGATTGGGGTTCGTAACGAGCCCCTTCAGATGGACGTAGCCGAGCTCGTCAACATAGTGACGCTGGATGGTGACTGAGGCTGGGAGGGCCTGTCGTGAGGTAGGATATCCCTCTGGATGTAACATGACCTCGGTCAGGTCCTTGTCCACCGCCTCGACGACAAAGGGACAGCTTTCGCCAGGGTTCAAGATCGGACATGGCAATGTCGCTCGCACCGGCCCAAAGCGCGATCCATCCTCCCTGAAGAAGGTCGCAATGAGGCCTAGACCGGCATAAGGCTGGGTGTCGTCATTGCGAAGCAGGCCGGTGAGCTTGAAACGGTATCCCTGAAGGAGACGGTTGGCACTGACGATCACAGTGAGTGGGGGAGCAACCGTCTCGTCGTCCCTGAGGGCCAGGGCGTCATAGGTGATGACGGATTCCTGGGGCAGTGGCTTTTCTGTCTGTACTGGGGTTGGGATGGGCGTGGCCGTTGAGGTTGGTGTAGGGGTTGGTGTCTCGGTGGGCGTGGCGGTAGCCGTGGGCTGGGGAGAGGCTGTGGGGGACGGCGTCGCTGTTGGCTTGGCCGTTGCTGTGGGACGCGGTGTCGCTGTGGCTGTGGGGGGCTCGCGCTGTGGGGTGGGTGTGGCCCCGAGGGCCTCCGTGGCGGGCAACGGGGCAGCTTCCGTGGGCTGGGAGGTTGACGCCGCGCTTCGACAGCCAAGCAACATGGACGCAGAGAGAAGCGTGACTAGCCAGAACAATGTGTGGTTGTGTTTCCTCATGGTGCCTCCTTGTTACTTCGGGGGGGATGATCGTTTGCTACACAAATCTGCAAAAAACGGAGCTCTCCGTTAGGGATGCCATGCTCACGCAAGGGGCTCAAGCCAGGCCTCGAAGACAGCCGTCACGTTCTCCATCGGCACATCAAGCCCCCACTCGCATTGGGCAATGACACCGCCGCTTCCGTCGTCCAGCGCGCGGCGGACGCGTCGTACCCCTTCTTTCACGTCTTCCACTGTGCCGAACGGCAGCAGGTACTGGCGATCGATCTCACCCCAGAACGTGATCTTACCTCTGTACCTCCGGCCCAATTCCTCGATGTCCATGCAGAAGAGCTGGGAGTTCAGGGCGTCGACGCCAATCTCGATGAGGTCCGGATAGATCGCCTGGATGTGTCCATCGGAGTGCATGAAAACGGCTTTCCCCGCACTGTGGATAAGATCGCAATAGTCTTTGTAAAGGGGCTTGAAGAGCTCGCGCCACATGTCGGGCGAGATCAAAAGGGCATGCTGTGCCCCCCAGTCATCCATGAAGGAGAGCCCGTCGACGTCGGTGCCAATCCAGAGCTCCAGCTCGCGCATGAAGAACTCATGGACCATATCGCGTAGCTTCAGCACTTCCGCTGTGCCGTACGCCAGATCAATGAACAGCTTCTCCGTACCGCGCAGGAATTGCATGCGCTCGAAGGGTCTGACGGTGGTGCCGGCCAGGACAAACTTGTCGGTGCGTGCGCAGCTTTCATTCACCCGGCTGAAATCAGCCCTGTCTAGGATCTCCCAAGGGGGTTGAAACGTCTTCAGCGCCTGCCAGTCATCCAGAGGGGGCTGCTTCACCTCTCCAATGACGCCGTCCTGAAGCACTTCCCAGACACAGCCCCACTCGTCGACGTAAGTCCCCACTCGGTTGGGATCCCCTCGCGCGCGATCTGCTGGGCCATAGGTAACGTCAGGGCCTGTGAAGTCCTCCGGGAACTGTTCTCGCAGCGCCTGCAACTCATCGCTGCGGAACATCTCCACACCGGGCAAAGGCCATACCTGACGCGGTGCCCGGTCAGGGTGCTCGAACCGGAGTGTGCGCATCACGCGTTCTCGGGCTGTCATGGTAGTATCGGTCATGGATTCTTGCTCCTGTCAAAGGGATTCTCGCTCCACGCTTGGAAGTCTCCTCTGTCAAGAGGCCTGTGGTTATCTTACCACAGGCCCCAGGAAATGGGCAGATTTGGGTACCCCCGTATCAACACTCAAGGTCGAGCTGGACTTCCGTCAGGCCACCGGGTCTGTGTCCACTGTTCGATGGTATCCCGTGGCGGGTACTTGGCAGCCAGTTCTTCATCGATATCGATCCCCAGGCCAGGTTTATCATTGGGATACATATAGCCGTCACGCACTTCGGGTAGGCCGGGGAACATCTCATAGACCAGGTCGTTGAAGCGGCACCACTCCTGAATGCCAAAGTTGGGTGTCCAGACATCCAGGTGCAGATTCGCTGCGTGACCCACCGGCGATGTGTCACCCGGCCCGTGCCAGGCTGTATGTACGCCGTAGATGTTGGCGAACAAGGCTACAGCGCGCGCGGGTGTGATGCCGCCCATCTGGCTGACGTGCATGCGGATGTAGTCGACCAGGTGCTCTTCGATCACCTTTTTCCATTCATGTGGGCTGTTGAAGAGCTCTCCCATGGCCAACCGGGTGGCGCACTGTTGGCGAATGTCGCGGAACCAGTCGATGTCCTCGGGTGCCAGGGCATCTTCAAGGAAGAAAAGGTTGAAGGGCTCCAGGTCCTTGGCAAATCTCACTGCGTCGATGGGTTGGAGCCGCTCATGGACATCATGGAGCAGCTCGACCTCGTCCCCTACGGTCTTCCTGACATAGGCAATCATCTCCAGCATCCTGCGGGTATATTCGCGGGGGTTGTAATAAGCGCCGTCAGGGGCACCTTCTGGTCGGTGGATTGTGGCCGATCGTCCGCCGTAGCCGCCCATTTGCACGCGCACGTATCGGTAACCCTCTTCCATGAAACGCTGTACGTTCTCAGCCACCTCTTCTGGGGTGCTGCCATCGGCGTGCGTGTATACCGCGGCGGCCTCGCGGCACTTGCCCCCCAGCAGATCGTAAACAGGCATCCCGGCCATCTTTCCTTTGATGTCCCACAGGGCCTGGTCGATGCCGGAGATGGCGTTATTCAGGACCGGGCCATTCCGCCAGTAGCCGTGAACCATGCTCATCTGCCACAGCTCCTCAATACGGGAGACATCTCTGCCAAGGACAAAGGGTTTCAGATGTTTCTCGATTGCTGCGACAACGGCATGAAACCGCTGGGTGAACGTGGCACATCCCAGGCCATAGAGGCCGGGCTCAGAGGTGATGACTTTGACGATGACCAGACGTGATCCGGCGGGCTGGGTGACAATGACTTTGACATCTTTGATCGTAACTGGACTGGACATAACGTACTCCTGTGGTTGAGATAGTGCTACGCTATCTGGATTGTAGGAGCCTGGCGAGGCGTGTCAATGCGGGTCTGTGGACCATGCGGGGAGCACCCATGATCAGTGCTCCCCGCTGTCCAAGAGGAGGAAGAAACCAAAGCGCGGGAACGCCGCGCGTACCAAAAGCGCCGCACTGCGAAGCAGCGCCGTTGATACCCAGATCACTGTGTGACGCGGATCACCCGCGTCACATGGAGAGATACCGTGCCAGCAACTTCTGACTTCGGCTGTCAAGCGCCGTGACATCCGGGATCTCATGGCGAGCGTCATTGACGTCGATGAGGAGCCAGTGCCCCGGCCCCACCTGTCTTGTGCTCTGCACGATGCTGTTGCGCATGACGAACTCCTGCGGCCCTTTGTCTGTATCTACCGTCCAGTATAGGAAGCCCAGCTCCTCTCGGATCTCGCGGATCCGCGTGATCTTGGGCACAAAATAGTAGAGGGCGAGTTCCCTCTCGATAGCCGCACGGTCTTCGGGATTCAACTGTGTCCAGTCCTCGATGATGCCGATTTCAGGTTGTTTCTCGACGCTGGCGTCGCGCACTGAGAGGTAAGCGGCGCGATCAGACACCGGAAAGCATGGGCGAAGCACCACCCTTGGATAGACGGTTGTCAAGCCCTGCTGGGTGACCATCAAGCTCAGGGTATCTCCCCGACGCTCGAAATGGATCTCATCCGGCTTCAAA
>CAYLRT010000035.1:0-11231 GCA_964385885.1 uncultured Anaerolineales bacterium
CATTGCGGGAGATTGCCCGGCGGGCCGCCTCGCACGGCATCGCCCTGGCCATCCATGCCATCGGCGATTATGCCAACCACATAGTCCTCGATGCGCTGGAGGACGTACAGGCGCTGGCCCCCCACCTGCGTCACCGCATCGAACACGTCCAGCTCATCAGGCCCGAGGATCAGGCGCGATTGGCCCAAGGGGGATTTGTCGCCTCGATGCAACCGACCCACGCCATCCACGATATGGACATGGCCGAGCGTTATTGGGGAGAACGATGTTCATGGGCCTATGCGTGGCGCTCACTTCAACAGGCGGGCGTCCCGCTGGCCTTCGGCTCAGACGCACCCATCGAAGTCTTTGATCCCTTTCTGGGCCTCTACGCCGCGGTCACCCGCCGTTCTGAGACCAGTGGTGCGCCTGGGCTCGAAGGGTGGTATCCCCAGCAGAGACTAACCCTGAGTGAAGCCCTACAAGCCTACACCTACGGGGCAGCGTATGCAGCAGGCCAGGAAGACCGATTGGGGCGTCTGGCGCCCGGCTACTACGCGGACCTCGTCGTGCTGGATCACGATGTGTTCAGCCTGCCCCCTGAGGCCCTGCTTGAGACCCGCGTGCGACGCGTGATGATCGAGGGAACCTGGCAGGACCTGCCCAAGGCCAAAGGCTGACACCGGAGCCCTTCGTGTCCCTATCTGAGAGGCCCTAGAGCAGCTCCTTGTGCTTCTCCTCGGCGTACCGCCGCAAGTCGCGCAGATGTTCCCCAGCGCTGCCCTCCCGTGGTTGCGTGACGGACCTCACCGCCTCAAGCCAGCGTTCGGCGGCGGCTGAGAGCTCCTCCCAGAGAGCGACAACCTCGTGGTAGTAGAGGGCAAGTTGCTCATCCACATCCGCCAGGTGTCCCTCGATGCGTTGGTTCGCCAGGTCCTGCCGCCGCCAGCGATCCTCCTCGTCAACCATGCGCTTCTGCCAGTCTCGGGCGAAGGAGGCCTGCCACTCCTCCCACTGATGCAGGAGACGTTCCTCAGCCAACCGCTGCATCTCGGCGATCTCGTTCTGGCGCTGCTCTAGCCGCTCCTCGAGGACAGTCAGACTGTCCAGGGCCTGTCGATTCTCGTTGTAGAGCAATGCATAGCGCTGCGTCTGCTCCACCAACCGCTCGACCTCGGCCTGCACCACCTCGGCCTGGTCCAGATAGCGCTTCACACGCTGCTCACGCTGGAAATCGGCCACGCGGAGTTCCTCGATTCTGGGCTCATAGGACTTCGCGATCTCGATGGCCTCGTTGATCTGCGCTGGCAGCTTCCGCAAGGCATCCTCCAGCCGCGCCTGCCGTGGGATCAGCTCATTGAGCCGCTGACGCAGCGTTGCCGCTTCTCCCTCGAGATCAGCCAGTCGCCGCGTGTCGGCCCGCCGCTGCTCCTCGAGGTAGACAACGGCCTGCAGCCGGTCCTCCACCTGTTTCGACAGATCCGCCAGGGCACTGTTGAGCGTCTGGAGCTGGGCCTGAAGGCGTTGCTCGCCGGCAGCTCGTGCCTGCAACTGCTCCTCGTAGCGCAGCAGGGCACGGGTTCGTTTGTCGAGGTCCGCCAGAGTCTCGTTGATCCCCTCCAGCTCCGTGTGACGCATCTGTTCGGCTTCAAGCCGTTCCCGGCGCGCCTGGGCCTTCAACTCCTCCAGGGCGCTGGTGAGCTCTCGCTGTGCCGCCTCGAGCATGGTTGGATAGTCATCGGTGCGCCGGATGTCCGTCTGCAAAGTCGTGAGAGCCTGCCTCAACTCCTTGATCTCCGAGGCCTGCGCCTGGATCGTTTGCATCTGTTGTTCGACCCGCTCCTGCAGGGCCGCAAGCTGGGTTCGATCCCGCTTGCGCTCCTCGTCGAGCCAGCGGATCATCTGCTCAAGCTGCGTAATCTCCATACCGTTCCTTCCTTACAAACTCGCAGATCCAGGGACCCGCCAGGGTACCCCAAGGCCCACAGGCCTTGAGTATACCACACAGGCTGCATAGTCACGTCCCCTCCACCGTCGGCGTGGCGCCGCGGCGCACCAGCGGCGCCAATAGCGCCCGCTCCTCTGGCGACAGGACCCCCAGCATCCACACAGCCAGTGGATAGAGAAGCACCACCATCAGCACGGCGACGCCGCGCCCAATCGGCAACAGAACCACTGCGCCGATCCCCACCAGAAGCGCGGCCAGCAGGGGCTTGCCCAACATCTCCCACCACCCTATTCCCCCCATATAGCGCCGAATCCCCAGCGCGAAGGGGACCAACAGCACGGCTTCGGCACAGATGTGGAGGGCGGCAGACCCGGCGGCACCCAGACGTGGCATCAGCCAGAGATTGCTCAACACAGAGAAAGCAAACCCCACCACGTAGGCCCGGGTCAGATACCGCTGGCGATCCAGGGCGATCAGGGCGTATTGCGTGATGCTGTTGATCCAGCCGATGGGCATGGACCACGCCATCAGCCTGAGCGCCACGGCCGCACCGGGGAGATAGGCGGAGCCGCCGAGAATCATCACCATCTCAGGCGCGGCCAGGGTGGCCAGGAGCGCCATGGGCAGGGCCAGGGTGATCAGGATCTTCGTGCCCAGGGTGTAGAATCGCCGCAGCGCCCCGAGATCCCCCCGCGCCTGACGGGAAATCACCGGGAAAAGCGCCAGGGTGAACATGGACGGGATCACCATCAAGGTGTCCAGGAACTTGTAGCCAATGCTGTACAGGCCCAGCGCGGTGCTCCCCAGGATAGGCTCCATCAAAAAGACATCGATCTTGTAGAAGAGCGTCGCCAGCAGGTGATTCACCATCAAGGGCCAGGAGCTGCGCACCATCTCCATGCGTAGCCCGCGATCCAGGAGGCCCTTCAGCGTCCGCCAACCATGAGCGCCCGCCCGACGCAACTCGGGAAAGAGACGCCATGCGGTCACCGCCAGGATGACCAGGGTCACCGTGTTGATCAGGATGGAGGTGGCAGCTAACCCCACAATGCCCAATCCGCTCATCAGGGCAAGCGTCTGGACGGTGACCTTAAGGATCGTCGTGACACTCGTCACCGCTGCCGGGTACTCCGCCTGTTCAAACGCGTAGTACAACGCTGTCATCCCCGTTGCCAGGGAGTAAGGCAGCGAACCCAGGTAGAGCAGTAACAGCGCCATGATCGCCTGGCGCGAAGCTGGTGAGGTCATCTGAGCAATCAGGGTCTGACGCAGGCCGATCACACTCAGCAGGATAGGAACGGCCAACACGCTCAACGTCATCCGCAACCAGGTGGAGGTGACCAGGTAACGCGCAGCCTGCTCCCGGTTTCTGGCGATCTCGCGCGTCACGTACGTATTGAGACCGAAGTTGGTGAGGATATCGAACCACAGGAAGATGTTGATGGCATAGTAGTAGTCGCCAGCGTTGGCCGGCCCCAAGATGCGCAGCATCAGGGCGGCAAAGGCGAACTCGATGGTCCGGTTGAACACCGTCAAGAGGATGGGGACGATGCTGTTCTTGGCCAGCCGCTGCACGGTCCCCTGATTGCTACGTTCGAAGTACAGGAGACGCCACAGCCAGACCACCGCCAGGAAGATCATCGCCATGCCCGCCAGGAAGGAGACGAAGGCCCCTACCTTGACGCTATTAGGGCTGTACTTGAATCGAACGGTGGTACTACCCGCCTCCAATAACACTCCCCGGAAGTTACCGGCCACCCGCCCAATGCTCACCTCCCGTTCCGCATCCTGGGACGCGCCCAGGGGACGGACGAACGCCTTCCAGCCCGGCGCGAAGGCATCGGTTAGAATGAGCCAGGATGGTCGATCCACGACCACATCGACCTGGACCTCATTGAGACCGTAGGCGCTGATCGGTTGGGCCTGCAGTTGCCCTGGCTGTGGATCCGGTGTATGGGCCAGGCTTTCCGGCATGCCCTTCAACCAACTCTCGGGGGCCCTCTCCACCACCACGAAACTGCGCGGGTCATAGGTCAAGAGCGCCTCGTGGACCGCCTCCACATCTGAGACCACGACCGTGGCCCCGAGGGGCAATGTAAAAGCCCGTGGGGCAACCCCCAGGTTCTCATAGACGCGCACGGCATCATCGCGATAGACAAGGCGATACTTGGGAAGGGGAATCTCAAACTCGGTGACGACATACCTGACATTCAACAGATCCGTCAACGGGCTGTCCAGGCTGTTGAACGAGCGAAACGGCGCGATACGGTTATAGAGGAGTTGATCCTGGGGTTCGATCCAGCTCATGTAGCGGGCGTACTGCTGAGAAAAGAGACTGTCGTACCCCCGCACATCCTGCCAGCGGTAATACATACCCGTGTTGGCGCTGAACGTATTACGCCCTTCCGGGTCAAAGGTGGAAAATCGCCAGAGCGTATGATCCTGGGCAAGAAAATCCACCACCGGCGGCCGGTAGGTCAGCAATACAGGATCAACCGCCGGGTTGAAGCCTCTGCCAAACGCGAACAGGTCAGCCCAGACCACCAAAGGGAGGAGCCATGACCAGAGCGGCAGACGGCCCAGGCGGTCCGACAGGCGGAGCGGCCTTCTCGCGAGGCGCACGCTGAGGCCGGCCAGGACGAGGAAGAGGGCACAGCGCAGGATCTGGGGCACCAGGTACAGGTAGAACGTGTAGGCATCCGGAAACGCGTAGGCAGCACCGGCCAGCCGCCAGAACAGGAGCTCTATCACAGGACTGACCTGAGGGTAGAAAAGCCGGCTGAGCCCCACACCCAGGGCGGTCAGAACGCCAGCCCCCACCGCCAACACCGCCACTCCATCCACCACATCGCCGACAGAAACACCCCACCTCATCGGCCGCCCCCCCTGAGAACCGCCCTCCGGACGGGCGAGACGGGAGAGCGCGGTGACGCCCTGGCCAGCAAGCGCTGCCATCGCCACGGTCAGGGGGAAGACCCAGCGGAAAGGCGAGTGAGATTGGTTGAGGAACGGGAGGGCATAGACCAGAGCATAGAGCGGCGTGCCGAAGATGCAGCCAAGCGAGAAAAGCGACAGAAGGGCGAAGAACGGGATGAACGGGTCGCGCCACCAACGCCGGAGATGGGCTGCGGTCCGTTTCCACCAGCCCGAGGCTCCCGACTCAGGCAAGGGCTGCCCAAGGGGAGGATAAGCCACACCGATCAACACCAGCAACAGTGGCAGGATGCCAAGGTAAGCGCCGCCTTCCACGTAGTTCTTGATGCCCCAATCGAAGGACGAGATGGCTTGCCCGTAGGCGTTCTGATGCGCCTCGATCCGCCGACCGCTGAAGAGATCGACGAAAGCGTGGTGCGTTGGGTTACCGAAGAAATCGGGCACCAGGAAGGTTACCAGCCGTCGCTTGGGGTAGGCCCAGCCTAACACATCCTGGAGCGTGACAGCCCCCTGCCGGAAACTGTCCTGCACCACCTCGTAGAACGGCAGGAGCTGGATTGCCCCCAGGGCTAGACCCAGGGCCACCATCAGCACCAGGCCCGTCGCGGGCCGCACCACCTCTGCACGCCACTCTGAACGTGGAGCAAGCCAAAGCCGATGGGCCAGACGCCATAGCGCGAACCCACCCATGACCAACAGAGAGAAATAGGTGATCTCAGCGTGGCCTGCCAACACCTGAAGGCCCAGGGCCAGCGCGCCCAGAAGAGCCCATGGCAGCATGGCGCGCTCCTGTCGCCAGAATCGGCGGCGACTTACCAGGCACTCCTCCAGTGCCAGGAGCAGCGGCAGCCACGACGCGCCGGCGATGATCATGGGATGGACCACTGAGACCACCATGAACCCACTGAGCTGGAAAACGAGCCCGGCGACCAGCGCCCCCACCCGACTGGACCGCAAGACGCGGCTGAGCACGAACATCCATACCCCGGCGAAGCCCAGTTGGAGCACGGTGAAGACGCCAAAGGCCCGTGGGATGGGGATGAGGAAGAACAGCCACGTCAAAGGATAGAGTGCAGAGTGCTGGCCATTGGCGAGAAATGGGTGTCCGGCAAACAGATAGGGGTCCCAAAGCGGAAGGGTGCGGGAACGGAGGGCATCCAGAAGAAACTGCTTCCAAGGGTAATTCTCGAGGATGAGGTCTGCCAGCAGGGGATTGTGGACCTCCTGAACCCCTAAAGACGCAGCAGCGGCGCGATAGGGCTCGAAGAGATAGAGCGCATCGGCGGGGAGCAGAGTCTTTCCCCCCACGGATACGGACCAGAACAGCAGCAGGGGGGATAGGAAGAGCAACCCCACGCAGGCCAAATCGCGCCAAGATGCCCGGAGCACCCGCTTCACCAAAGCTACGCACACCTCCCTATCGGCATCGGCCTCAACACCCGCCTCTCATCCCCCCGCGGCGATTTTTCCCATCCTACCATACAACACATCGGCTGCAAAAAGGGGAAAAACAGACAGGTACATGCCAGGATGGGGGCAAGTTGATATAGGCTCCTGACCGCAAGTCATCGAGGCGAAAAACATGACTCGTCAGTGGGCCTTTTGCCCAATCCCCTCTCCCCTTGGTGGGAGAGGGCTAGGGTGAGGGGGCAAATGCAAGGAAGGCAGGAGCCTTTTCCCAGACCATTCGCTCCCTTTTGCCCCAGAAATGCACCCAAAACAGGCAGACGTGACCGTTCGCCCTTGGGGTAACGGTAAGAGACTTAGAGGGGCAATTATCCGTCAGGTGACAGTCACTCTCTTGCAGCAACTGTCACCCCGATGCTGCTTCAGCCTGTGTACTGGGCCTCAGGCGTCCCCGACGGAGGAGGATGCCTGCAACACTCTGCGCAAGTCGTCCAGGCTCGAGACCTCGGCCAACGCCTTTGGCGGCACAACGCGGATGTCAAACTCAAGACGAGGTAATGCCGTGCCATCTGCACACTGCTTGCGTTCCAGGTCGCGGTGCGGATAGAAGAAGTCCACGGCCTCATTGAACCGCTGATGGAGACGTCCCACTGCGATGTGGGCCTGCTGGCCATTCCGCATTACCATCACATACTGATAGAGGTCAAGCTGGCCCACGAACGTACCACCACTGTCGAACTCAGCCAACGTGTTGCGCAGGATCAGCGCCACGGCACGCAGGACATCATCATGGGTCACAAAGCCATACGCCTCGTTGAATGCCGCCATCCCCTGAACCGTGACGACGATCAGGGCCAACTCAGGGTCCCTGGCGGCGCGTCTGATCTCCTCCTCAACCAACAGAGAGGTAGGGAGGTTGGTCACCGGATGGAGTAGGGCCTCCCGGGTGCTGCGACGCAGAGCGTTACGCACCCGGAAACGGAGCTCCTGGATATCGAAGGGCTTGGTCACATAATCCACAGCACCCAACTCCAGGCCAGTCAGCCGATCCGCTCGATCTCGTCGCTCCGTCAGGAAGATCACGGGGGTGTTCTGCGTCCGGGCATGCCGCCTGAGCTCGGAACACACCTGATATCCATCAATGTCTGGCAGATGGATGTCCAGGATCACCAGATCAGGCGGGGCGTTGCTCGCGATGTCGATAGCATCCTGCCCCCAGCCCGTGTGCTTCACATCGTACCCCAGCGACGAAAAATACGCCGTCAACATCTCTGCAGTACTGGGGTCGTCCTCGACAACCAGAATATGATGTCCCTCCACCTCTGTAGCTGTTGATGCCTCATCGTAGAACGACAACTCTGCTTCGGTCATCTTGACTCTTCCTCAACCTGACCACACAGCGACGTCAGCCAATAGGCTCCTTGCGGACTCTGAAGAGGCATTGACTGTGCCCCATCCCCATGCAGGCGATCTGATCCACGCGGAACGTCAGCCCGCCACTCAACCAACGCAATGCTTCCTCAATGATCCCAGCCGCGATAAAGCCACCTGGCCGTTCCACCGTCCGCCCCCAACACATGGAACACCGCTCGATGACGTAGTGGTAGGAATCGCCACCCGGGTCACGGACATAGGAGGTCTGATCGCTGAGGGAATCGAAAACCTTGGCAACAGCCGGGAGCCCTGCTTTGACCTTGGCCTGGAGCGGGAGAACCCGAAAGGCAAGGTCGCTGGCTCCAACCAGGGCACCGAAGTTCGCCAATCCCTGAGCGAACAGCACTCGCCCCAACCGGAGTTGAAGCCCCCGTCCCCCGCGCGGGCCGTACATCTCCTCCAGGGCCTGGTTGAGCGCGGAAATGTAGGCGAAGTCAAACCCCTTGTCCATGTTATCGGCAGGAGGGTTCTCGATGAAATGAGAAAGACCCGCCATGTTGAGGATCGCATTGAGGCCATTCCGCCCCATGATCTCCTCCAGGGCATCAAAGAGGATCAGCCCAAATCGATTCGGGTAATACAGGCCACTCGGCTCCGGGGGCGTTATCATAGTCGACCTCCTCACGAAAGGACTACACTCGGCCGATCCCCCTAGAGGATCGTCGCGAACTCATTCGCAGCGCGACGCATATCCAGGAAGACCAATCCCAGTTTGGCCTGTTGACGCGCCAGGACGGTGAGCACCGCGTCCTCTCCAACAGCCCGTAGGATCACATAACCATTCGCACCCCTGACATAGACCTCGTCGAGCAGACCCCGCCCCAGTTCGCTCGCGATACGCTCGCCCAGGGAGAGCATCGCCGCCGACATCGCGGACACTCGATCCTCTTCCACGGTCTGAGGAAGTGACGTCGCAATGGGGAGACCATCCACGCTGATGATGGCGGCAGCCTCAATATCTGGACTGCTCATCTGAAGTTCCCGCAGCCTCTCGATCATGCGCTCGTTTCGCGACCTAGTTTCCATGAAGCTTACCTCCTACCATGGACAGAGGGATGGTATAGTGGCGAGCCGAGCCATTCCACCTGCCCCGCCACCTCTGCGTGGAACAACTAATAGACTGTATACTAGGTTACTACAATTAACCATGAATGTCAAGATATGGTTAGAATTCTCCGGCAAACCTTACAAACCTTGCGTTCACACCGCCCTCGCCCACAGAGCCTTACAGATCCAGCACGCGCGTCCGGTACTGCAGGGCCTCGGCCAGATGGTGTGTCTGAACCGTATCCGATCCCTCCAAATCCGCAATCGTCCGGCTGACCTTGAGCACGCGATGATACGCGCGGGCACTCAAATGCATCTGGCGCATGGCCGTCCGCATGAGGCTCTGCCCCTCCGAAGAGAGTACGCAGAAACGACGGATATCCGCCGGTCCCATGTCGGCGTTACACCGGATGCCCGTCCCTTGGAACCGCGCGTTCTGTCGTGCGCGCGCGGCCTCAACCCGCGCGCGGATCGCCGCTGAAGGCTCTCCCGCACGCATCTGGCTGAGCTTCTCATAGGGGACCCGGGGCACCTCAATGTTGATATCGATGCGGTCCAGCAGTGGGCCAGAGATGCGCTTGCGATACCGCTGGATCATCCCCAGCGAGCACGTACATGCCCGCTCCGGATCACCGTAATAACCACAGGGGCAGGGATTGAGTGCGGCCACCAACATGAAATTGGCGGGAAAGGTCACCGCCCCCTGCGCCCGACTGATGGTGACCGTCTTATCCTCCAACGGCTGACGCAATACCTCCAACACCCGCTGGCTGAACTCGGGCATCTCGTCCAGGAACAGCACCCCATGGTGCGCCAGGCTGATCTCTCCCGGGCGGGGCCATTGCCCGCCTCCCACCAGCCCGGCGTTGCTGATAGTATGATGCGGGGCGCGGAAGGGACGCGTCCGGATCAGAGGGGTATCGGGGGGGAGCATGTCCGACACGCTGTAGATACGAGTGACCTCCAGAGCCTCGTCGAGCGTCATGCTGGGCAGGATCCCAGGAAGCGCCCGGGCCATAAGGGTCTTGCCCGCCCCAGGGGGCCCCACCATGAGCAGGTTGTGAGACCCGGCAGCCGCCACCTCCAACGCCCGCTTTGCATGTTCTTGACCCCGGATTTCAGAGAAGTCCGTCACCGGCGGCGGAGGCACAGAGAGTGAGGCCACATCGGAGGTCAGCGGTTCGATCGACTCCAGGCCACGCAGATGGGCCACGAGGGCAGCCAGAGACTCCACTGGGAAGACCTGGATTTCGGGGATCAGCGCGGCCTCCGCTGCGTCCATGGCGGGCACATAGAGCGTCTCGATCCCCATATGCCGTGCCATGTCCGCCACAGGCAGCACACCGCGCACATGTCGCACCGAACCATCCAGAGAAAGCTCCCCCATGATCAACGCATGCTCAAGTCGCTCATGCGGGATCTGGTCACTGGCAGCCATGACCCCGATCGCAATGGGCAGATCGTAGGCTGGCCCTTCTTTTCGCAGATCGGCTGGAGCCAGGTTGATGACGATGCGCTTGCTATAGGGGAATTTGAAGCCACTGTTGCGGATGGCAGCCCGGACGCGCTCACTGCTCTCGCGGACCGCTGCATCAGGCAACCCCACCAGCGTCAGGGTGACCATCCCCTGGCCGATATCGACCTCAACCACGATAGGCTCTGCCTCAAGCCCCAGGACCGCGGCGCTGTGTATCTTTGCCAGCATAATCTATGCGTGCACTTTCTGGGTATAGGGGCTATCCAGCCCCCTCCTCACATCCCCGCCCACAAGTCGCCCCACCGTTACCTCCTCTCAGTTCCGCACACTGTTGACGCGTCACCCTTCTGTGGTCGCCAGTTCCCGTATCTCGCGCTCCAATCTCTCCAACCGCACACGGGCCTGCTGATCTCCCTGCTGAACACGATGCCAGGCAAAGGCCCCGTTGGCCAGGGCCTGATGATAGCGCCACATCCGCCACCAACCGCGCACTCCCTGGCCCAGGAGAGCGCGAAGCCGGGCCACGCCGCGCTGGAAGGAGGACTCCAGCACGGGCCTCTCCGTCTCAGCGATCAACCCCTCGGCCGCCAACTTCTCCAGATACGCCGCCAGCCGATGGCGTTCCCAGATCAACGATCCCAAAGCCACAAGCAGCAGGAACCCTATGCCGACCCAATCGACCGCGATGGTCATCAACAGGAAGAGCGGGCCGGTATAACTCGTGACGGTCGCCAGGCCGTTGTGAAGCGCATGCGCAAACACGGCCAGGACGAAGCCAGCCACGACGGGGATCCAGGCCGGGACTTTGGACCGCCACTCCACCGCCAGAGCCACGCCCAGCCCTGTGAAACCCGTATACATCGCATGGTTCAGCCCAAAAACGCCGGCACGCATCAGCGCAAGCCACAGGACCCCCTGGTAACCCTCTTGAGCATAGGCACCCAGGAAATAGCTGACATTCTCGATCGCGGCGAAACCGAACCCTACCAACCCACCGTAGATCAG